>NZ_JBIAQV010000024.1:88610-121504 GCF_042889305.1 Streptomyces sp. NPDC002619
CCTTCGACCGTGACCGTGGTGGCGACCGTGGTGGCGACCGTGGTGACCGTTCCTTCGAGCGTCGTGACGACCGCGGCGGCTTGCGCCGGGACGAGCGTGGCGGTCACCGTGGCAGCGACCGCCCGTTCAACCGGGACCGTCAGGGCGGCGACCGCCCCGGCTTCCGCACCTCCGGCCACGACCGCCCGTTCGGCCGCCGTGACGACCACCGGGGCGGCTCCGGCTCCTTCGGCCGCCGCGACGACAAGCCGCGCTGGAAGCACAACGGCTGACGCCGAGTGAACTCCGAGTAACCCCAGAAGGGCCCGTACGACTCCGGTCGTACGGGCCCTTCCGGTGTCTCCGCCCGTACCCGTGCGGCCGGAAAACGTTTACCCCGAGTCCGCCAAGTCGCTGTAAAGTCAGTCGACTTCAGAGGCGGATGCGACGGCCGGGGGGCCTGGAGCACCGAGCAGCGGTGCACGTCCCGTCTCACGTTTCAGGGGAGGGTCCTCTTTGGCTCGTCACGCCTACATCCGCCTGCGCCTGCTCGCGGCCTCCGCCGTCCTGTCGGCGGGCCTGGCCCCGCTGCTGCCGTCGACCGCCGTCGCGGACGTACCGCAGGAGACGGTGGTGCCGGCGACGCTGCGCAGCACCTATACCTCGGCGACGCTGCAGACCCCGTCGTCGTACAACGGTCACGACGGCGCCGGCACCCAGGGTGTCTTCCACACCCTGGAGGGCACCACCGGGTTCGTCTGGACGCGGTACTCGGACGGCAAGTCCGTGCCCGTGACGCCACCGGCGGGTGCCGTCCGGAGCGGGACCGGCAGCGACGCCATCGCGTACTTCTACAGCGGTGGCCGCGTCGACCTGTGGAACGCGGTCGACGGAACCACCCGCACGATCCAGATGCCTTCAGGCCTGTCACGGCTCACCGAGTACGGCGACCTGGCGGTCGGCTACCGCTCCGTGCCAGACGAGAACGGGACGGCCTGGCGGGAGATGCACCTGCTGATCCCAGAGACCGACGGCACCACGCGTGATGTGCCGGTCACCGGGCTGCCCAAGGGAGTGAACCTCGGGTCGGCGCTGGGCGGGGACGCCGACGGGCTGCTCTTCCAAGCCACGCGGGACGGGCAGTACCTGTCGGTGATGGTTGACCGGAGGACGGGGCAGGTGCTGTCCTGGACCCCGCCGCGCGCCAAGGTCTACCTCAAGGCGCGGGTCACCACCGATCACGTGGTGCTGTTCAACCTCAACGACGCGACCGTCCTGGTGTTCCCGCGCTCCGATCTGTCCGCCACCCCGGTCGAGGTCACGCTGGGCGGCAGCGGCAGCGTGAACCCCGCCCAGGACCTCGCCATCGTCGGCGACTGGCTGATCCACCGGCCCAGCGGCGGTACGGCCGTCCTCGCGAAGCCTCTCTCCGGCGGTCCCGAGGTGACCCTGCTGACCTCGTCGAACCCTGGCGCGTCGGCCGTCCCCGACGGCACCGCGGTCGTCGTGGGCCGCACTGGCGCCGACGACTGGGGCATCCAGCGCATCGTGCCCGGCGCCGACGGCAGCCCGGTCGTCACCCAGCTCAAGGCTCTGCCCAAACCGCCGTTTCCGATCCAGGGGCTGTCCCTGGACCAGGGGCGGCTGGTCACCACGGACTACGGGACCAGCTCCGGCACCAACGGCGAGCGGATCAGCCGCATTCGCACCGTTGCCGCCACCGGTGCCCCCACCTTCGGCGACTCCTCCCGGTTCCTCGCTCCGGGCTCGACCGTCGTCATCAGCGACTGCCCGGCCGACGACCCGGGCTGCGGCTCGCTGCACGGCACGGCCGACGGACAGATCGCCTGGGTGGAGCGCTACTCGACGGGCGACCTGATCAGAGTCGTCGGCCCTGGCTCGACCTGGACACGGAGTGTCCCGGCCGACGGGCGGATCACCGACGTCTCGGGCCGGTACCTGATCTACACGGCCGCCACCCAGCAGACCGTCTACCGGATCGGTGACTCTGGGACCCCGCCCGTCACTCGTACCCTGGGCGCTGCCGCCCTCTCCGGTGACGTCCTGTGGACCGCCGGTACGACCCCGGGCAGCGTCACCGCGTACAACCTGAGCACGAAGCAGACCACCGAGTCCCTCACCACGGACGCCGGCTGCACGCCGACCGAACTCCAGGCGCTGGGCCGCTGGCTGTACTGGACCTGCGACGGCCGGGCGGGCGTCTACGACCGGACGACGAACAAGTCCGTTCCCGTCCCGGCCGACGAGGCCGAACTTGGCGATGGGTACGTCGTCACGCACGACAAGCAGGCCGGGAAGCTGGTCCTCACGACGATCGCGGACGGCACGCCCGCCGGCCGGGTGATCGGCGACCTGCCGGACACCGGGGTCTCGCAGCGGGACGTGCGCTGGACGGTGGACGAGTCCGGCGCGAACGCGGCCTACGTCGACGGCCAGGAGCGCGTCCACCTCGTTCCGACCGGTGTGCCGCAGCAGCCGCTGCGGCTGCAGGAGCCGGCGCGGAACGCCACGTGGGTCGACCCGGAGATGTCCGACCCGAGGTTGTACCCCCTCACGACCCTGCTGCTGTCGAAGCCAGCCGCGGGCTGGCGGCTGACCGTGCGCGACAAGGCGACAGGCAAGGTCGTCGACACCCGGGACGGCGGTCTGACACGTGGCGAACTGAAGGTCGGCTGGTCCGGCGCCACCGCCGCTGGGCTGCTGCTGCCCAACGGTCAGTACGACTGGACGCTGTCGGTCACGCCCGCGGACGGAGTCGGCGCTGCAGTGGAGGTTCAAGGCATCTTCCGGCTGAAGAACGCCACCCCGGTGCGCCACGACTACGAGGGCCTCGGGGACTGGCCGGACGGCATCGGCGACCTGCTCACCCTGAGCTCCACGGGCACACTCGGCCTCCATCGGGGCACGGGCAAGGGGACCTTCTCCGGCCCGGTCGGCGCCGGCGGCTGGGCGACGAGCCTCAAGGCGGTGCCCGTCGGCGACCTGAGCGGCGACCGCTGCAACGACGTCCTCGTGCGCTACAGCAGCGGGGCCCTGCGGTTGTACAAGCCGGGCTGCAATGAAGGGCTCACGCCGACGACGCCGTACACCACCCTCTACCCCAGCGGCTGGGACCAGTACGACGTGATCACCTCGCCCGGCGACGTGAGCGGTGACGGTCGCCCGGACGTGCTCGTGCGCAAGTCCTCCACCGGGGCCGTGTACCTCTACAAGGCCACCAGCACAGGCAAGCTGTCCGCGCGCGTGCAGCTGTACGACAACTGGAAGACGTACAAGAAGGTCGTCGGCGCCGGGGACCTGAACGGCGACGGCATCGGCGATCTGGTTGCCCAGGACAAGTCGAACCAGCTGTACCGGTACTACGGCACCGGCAAGGGCACCTTCTCCCCGCGCGTGAAGATCTCCCCTTACTGGGGAGTGTCGTACAACGTGGTCGTCGGTGCCGGGGACATCACCGGGGACGGAAAGAGCGACCTGGTCATGCGGGACACGGCGGGCAACCTGTACCGCCAGAACGGGCTGGGCAACGGGACGTTCGCCACGCGCGTGAAGATCGGGACGGGCTGGCAGGGCTACAAGGGTCTTTTCTAGCCAAGTTGTGACGTGTGTCACGCCCCCGGCGAGGGAATCGCTGGGGACATGACAGATGAAGCGATTGCGAACGGACCGGGTGAACCGGGTGGGCTGTCGGACGAGGAACGGCTTGCCCAGCTCGGTTACACCCAGGTCCTCGCCCGCCGTATGTCGGCGTTCTCCAACTACGCCGTCTCCTTCACGATCATCTCGGTCCTGTCCGGCTGCCTGACCCTCTACCTGTTCGGGATGAACACCGGCGGCCCCGCCGTGATCACCTGGGGCTGGGTCGCGGTCGGCCTGATGACGCTGTTCGTCGGCCTCTCGATGGCCGAAATCTGTTCGGCGTACCCGACGTCGGCGGGCCTGTACTTCTGGGCGCACCGCCTGGCACCGCCCCGCTCGGCCGCGGCCTGGGCCTGGTTCACGGGCTGGTTCAACGTGCTCGGCCAGGTGGCGGTGACGGCAGGCATCGACTTCGGCGCCGCGTCGTTCCTGGGCGCGTATCTGAACCTGCAGTTCGACTTCGAGGTCACCCCGGGCCGTACGGTCCTGCTGTTCGCGGCGATCCTGCTCCTGCACGGACTGTTGAACACCTTCGGCGTCCGCATCGTCGCACTCCTCAACAGCGTGAGCGTGTGGTGGCACGTGCTGGGTGTGGGCGTGATCGTCGGCGCGCTGGCCTTCGTACCGGACCACCACCAGTCGGCGTCCTTCGTGTTCACGCACTTCGTGAACAACACGGGCTGGGGCAGCGGGGTGTACGTGGTGCTGCTGGGCCTGCTGATGGCCCAGTACACCTTCACCGGCTACGACGCCTCGGCGCACATGACGGAGGAGACGCACGACGCGTCGACGGCGGGCCCGAAGGGCATCGTCCGCTCCATCTGGACGTCCTGGATAGCCGGCTTCGTGCTGCTGCTCGGCTTCACGTTCGCGATCCAGTCGTACGACAAGGAACTCGCGTCCCCGACCGGCGCACCCCCCGCCCAGATCCTCCTGGACGCGCTGGGCGCGACGGCCGGCAAGCTGCTCCTGCTGGTGGTGATCGGCGCGCAGTTGTTCTGCGGGATGGCGTCGGTGACAGCCAACAGCCGTATGATCTACGCCTTTTCGCGCGACGGAGCGCTGCCCTTCTCCCACGTCTGGCACACGGTCAGCCCGCGCACGCGCACCCCGGTGGCGGCGGTGTGGCTGGCGGCGGCGGGGGCGCTGGTGCTGGGGCTGCCGTATCTGATCAATGTGACGGCGTACGCGGCGGTGACGTCGATCGCGGTGATCGGCCTGTACATCGCGTACGTGGTGCCGACGCTGCTGCGGGTCCGCAAGGGCGACGCGTTCGAACGCGGGCCGTGGCATCTGGGCCGCTGGTCCCAGCCGATCGGGATCGTGTCGGTGATCTGGGTCGCCGCGATCACGATCCTCTTCATGCTCCCGCAGGTCTCCCCGGTCACCTGGGAGACCTTCAACTACGCGCCGGTCGCCGTCCTGGTCGTCCTGGGCTTCGCGGCGACGTGGTGGCTGGTCTCGGCCCGCCACTGGTTCCTGAACCCGGACCACACCCGCACGGCAGCCCGCGAGGCGTCCCGCACGGCCCCGGCCAAGACGCTGGACCCCTGACGGCCGCGGGAGGAACCCTTCCACCCCTGTTCCGCCGCCCGACGCGGCCGCGCCCCCGATACCCGATCGGAGACTCGGCCTCGTCCGGCTATGCTCGGGGAGGCAACATCGCGTGGGCCCTTAGCTCAATTGGCAGAGCAGTGGACTTTTAATCCATTGGTTGTGGGTTCGAGTCCCACAGGGCCTACCTCGGAGCCCCAGTCCGGACGGTGTCCGGACTGGGGCTCGTGGCGTTCTCGGGGCTCAGCGATCGTCGGACTCGTCTCGCGCACGGTGATGGGCTCACCCGAGAGGGCAGCCTGGCCGTCGCTGTCCGGGGCCACCAGTCCCGACGTCCGCAACGGCCAGTTCCTCGGTCCGTGCGGCCATGACCAGACGTCCGGCACCCCGAAGGGGGCAGGCTCTGACCGAACTCGCCTGAAGCAAGCGCGGCTTGAACCCTCGTTCGCTCAGCCCGCGTTCAGCTCCGTGAGCTTTCCCAGTGGCAGCGTGTGCTGGGTCTGGAGAACCTTCGCCCTCAGGTAGCGGACATTGTGGGCCGTGGTGAAGACGCCGGTCGGGACGCGGTCGCGGACGTCGATGCCCAGCGTGCGCAACTGGGCTGCCTTGTCGGGGTTGTTGGAGAGCAGGTCGAGTCGCTCGATGCCGAGCGCGCGCAGCATCTGCGCGGCGGCCGTGTAGTCGCGGGCGTCCTCCGGCAGCCCGAGGGCGGCGTTCGCCTCGTACGTGTCGAGGCCCTGGTCCTGGAGGGCGTACGCGTCGAGCTTGTTGTACAGGCCGATGCCGCGGCCCTCCTGGCGGAGGTACAGCAGCACGCCGCCGCGCTCCGCGATGCGCTCGACCGCCTCGCGGAGCTGCGGGCCGCAGTCGCAGCGGGCCGAGCCGAAGACGTCGCCGGTCAGGCACTCGGAGTGCAGTCGGACCAGCGGTACGGCTCCGGGGGCCGGGTTGCCGAGGACGACGGCGAGGTGTTCCTGGCCGTCGGTCAGGCCGTGGAAGGTGACGAGTTCGGCGTCGACGGCGTAACCGTCGGGGAAGCGCAGCGGTACCCGGACGCGGGCGCGCGGCGTGGCGGCGGGGGTGTCGGGCATGCGGGTTCTCCCCTTTGCGCAGGCGTTCAAGCGTTTCAGATTTGAAGCAGTTGTTCGCTCCCGGACTCTACCTCACGCTTCAAATTTGAAGCAACGAAACCGGCGATTTTTGACATGCGCCGCGGATCACGAACAGGGCCGCCCCGACCGCCGTCGCCACGGCACCTCGTCCGCCGTGCCGCGCGCCTCCTCGTCGCCCAGCACGCCCGCCACCTCGCTGAAGATCTCCTCCAGTTGCCGCACCTGCTCGGGGCTGAGGCGGTCGAAGAGTGTGGCGCGTACGGTCGCCACGTGACCCGGTGCCGCGCGTTCCAGGACGGACATGCCCTCGTCGGTCAGCGCGGCGATGCTGCCCCGCTTGTCCGACGGGCATCCCTCACGGAGGATCAGCCCGTCCTTCTCCAGCCGGGTCACGGCGTACGTCAGCCGGCTGCGGGTGATCTTCGACTTCTCGGCGAGGTCGGTCATGCGCAGCCTGCGGTCCGGCGCCTCGGAGAGGTTGGCCAGGATGGAGTAGTACAGGTGCGGCATGCCGGCGTCCTGCTGGAGCTGCCGGTCGATCGCGTCCTCCAGGAGCGAGCTGCCGGCGATGTACGCGCGCCAGGCGCGTTGCTCCTCGGGGCTGAGCCAGCGGGTCGTCATGCCGACAGTGTAAGTTTGTTTCAAACTTGAACCAAGCCCGCCCGTCGCGGCAGAGTCCGCCCGTCCTCACGCCGGATCACCAGATCACCGGAACCCCGGAGCACGCCGATGCCCCTCCCGTACGTCCTCCTCTCCGCCGCCGTCTCCCTCGACGGGTACCTCGATGACACCGGCCCCGAGCGGCTCCTGTTGTCCGGCCCGGCGGACTTCGACCGCGTCGACGAGGTACGGGCATCCGTCGACGCGATCCTGATCGGCGCCGGCACCATCCGCGCCGACAACCCGCGGCTCCTGGTCAACTCGCCCGAGCGGCGCGCGGCCCGGGTAGCCGACGGGCGGCCGGAGTACCCGCTCAAGGTCACCGTCAGCGGCTCGGGCGACCTGGACCCGGACGCGAAGTTCTGGCACACGGGCGGCGACAAGGTCGTCTACACGACGGACAAGGGCGCGCAGCGGGCCCGGGCGCTGGGCCTCGCCGCCGACGTCGTCCCGCTCGGCCCCGACCTCGACTGGCCCGCCCTACTCAAACACCTGCACGACGAGCGTGGAGTCCGGCGGCTGATGGTCGAGGGAGGCGGCACCGTCCACACGCAGCTCCTCCAGCAGGGCCTCGCAGACGAACTCCAACTGGTCCTCGCCCCGCTGTTCGTGGGCGACCCGGCGGCACCCCGGCTGTTCGGACCCGGGGACTACCAGCGCGGCCGGCTGCGGCTGGTCGAGTCGCGGCGGATCGAGGACGTCGTACTGATGCGGTACGAGCCCACCGCGCCCGGCACCGGACCGTCGGTCACCGCCGCCGACCGACGCTGGATGGGCATCGCCTGTGAGCTGGCCGCCCTGTGCCCGCCCTCGCGGACGGCGTTCAGCGTGGGCGCGGTCGTGGTGGCCGCCGACGGGACGGAGCTGGCGCGCGGACACTCGCGCGAAGGTGAGGACCCCGTGGCGCACGCCGAGGAGGCGGCGCTAGCGAAGATCGACCCCGCGGACCCGCGGCTGCCCGCCGCCACCGTCTACAGCAGCCTCGAACCGTGCGCCCGCCGTGCCTCGCGGCCCCTGCCCTGCGCCCGGCTGATCCTGCGTGCGGGAGTACGGCGCGTGGTCACGGCCTGGCGGGAGCCGGACACGTTCGTGGCGGGCGCCGACGGCAGCGGGCTGCTCGCGGCCGAGGGCGCCGACGTCGTCGTACTGCCGGAGTACGAGGCCCGGGCCAAGGAGCCGAACCGGCACCTGCTGGGCTGACCACGGGCGCCGGAATTAAACCCGTGCGCTCGGGGTCCTTCGCATGGCGTACACTGGTTTCAACGACGCGGGGTGGAGCAGCTCGGTAGCTCGCTGGGCTCATAACCCAGAGGTCGCAGGTTCAAATCCTGTCCCCGCTACTGAAGGCTCAGGGCCGGAATCCAGAAATTGGATTCCGGCCCTGAGTGTTTTGCCACGGCATTTCCCGCGGCTTCCGTGTTTCCCGTCACACCCGCTCATCCGGTCGGCCCACAGCGCTCGCCGCCCGCATCCGCCCCGGCAAACCTGGACGGACGTATGCCGAGACGCGGGAGACGAGCAGTGCGCTCTGGTGAGGTGGACGAGGGGCCGTACGCCAGGGCCGGCGGGCGGCTGCCCGGCGATCCCGTGCCCGGCACGGGCCTGCGCGGCGTCCACGAGGAGCGCGTGGAGCGGCGGACCTCGCTGGCGCGGTCGCTCGTGCGGATACTGCCCGCGCTGCTGGTCGTCGGCGGAATCCTGTACGGCGTCCTCACCCCGATGGAATTCACCGCCGCCCCGTTCTTCACGGCCGCCCCGCTCGTCGCCGCCCCCCTCACCTCGCTCCGCGCCACCGTCGTCACCGGGGTGGCGGCCGCCGCCGGCACCCTCGCGGTGCATGCCGGGTTCAGCTCCCAGACGAGTGCCGGGTCCGTCACCGAGGACGTCACCGTGGCGACGGTCGCCCTGCTGGCCGTCGGCATCAACCGCGTCGTCCGCCTCGGTGACAAGCGGCTGGCCTCCGCCCGCGAGATCGCCGAGGCCGCCCAGCGCGCCGTACTGCCCGAACCCGCCGAGCACATCGGTGGGTTCGAGATCGCGGCGCGGTACGAGGCGGCGCAGGCGGGCGCGTTCATCGGCGGTGACCTGTACGCGGTGCAGGACAGCCCGCACGGCGTGCGGATCATCGTCGGGGACGTACGCGGGAAGGGCATGGGAGCCGTGGCGGCCGTCGCGGTCGTGATCGGGGCCTTCCGGGAGGCCGCAGAGCAGGAGGCCACGCTGGAGGCGGTGGCGCAGCGGCTGGAGCGGGCGCTGACTCGGGAAGATACGCGCCGCGAAGGGATCGACACCTATGAGGGGTTCACGACGGCCGTCCTCGTCGAGATCCCGCACGGCGACGAAGCGGTCCGGTTCCTCAACCGGGGGCATCCGCCGCCCCTGCTCCTGCATGCCGACGGCCGGCTGAAGGCGCTGCTCACCGGGGAGCGCGCGCTGCCGCTCGGCATGGGCGAGCTGGGTGTGTGGCCCGACCGTGCCGAGGAGACCGGCTTCCCGTGCGGGGCCACGCTGCTGCTGTACACCGACGGTCTGACCGAGGCCCGCGACGCGCACGGCTGGTTCTACGACCCCGAGCGGCGGCTGGCCGGGCGTACCTTCGACGATCCGTGCACGCTGCTCGGGGTGCTCGCCGAGGAGGTGCGGCGGCACTCGGGGGGCGGGATGACGGACGACATGGCGCTGCTGGCCGTACGGCGTCCTTGATCGTTGTCACGGGTGGTGATCGGGTAGAAGCCCTCCGATAACAACTGATACACCGTCAGGCTCTGTGAAATTCCCTGGCGGTGGTAGGGCGGCGGTCAACTCGCCCGATTTTCACCAGTCGTGGCCCGTAAGTCCGTACCGAAAACGTTAATGATCACGCGGAACGGCTTGGAATCTGCCCTCCGAGTCTATTAACGTTCGATAACGCAGCGCGGTCGTCCCAGCCGTCACAAGAGGCGGCTCCGTGCGCACGCGCCGAATCCCGCGAGGGAACCGGGGAACCACCACCTTGGGGTGAATCACGCGGATGCCGCCGTGAAGTCACGGCCGGTATACGCGCGTAGGAGACCTTCCTGCTCCGAACCCGTCAGCTAACCCGGTAGGCGAAGGAAGGAAAGGAGTACGCCCGAGTGGCGTCCAACCGGCCTGCTCCAGCAGCCCCGTTCGTACCGAGCCAGCGCAGCACCGAGACCTTCGGGTACGACGGTCCGCGCGCCGACGAGGGGCCCTGGGAGGAGTGGAACCCCACCGAGGAATCCATCCGCCCCCTGCGTGGCCGGCACCGCGTCGGCAAGCAGCGCGGTGGCGGACTCGCCCGCAGCTCCACGGTCCTCGGCGTCGGTGTCATAGCCGCCGTCGGTGCGGGCGGCATGGCCAGCGCCAACACCGGCAAGGCTCCGGTGTCCATCTCCATGCCCGACCTGCCCTCCGTCAGCTCCCTGCTGAGCGACGCGCCCTCCTCCGACGCGCCCAAGAGCTCCGGCTCCACCGCCGCCCTCAGCACTGTCGGCGTGACCCAGGCCGACACCGCCAAGGGCACCACCGACGCCGGTGAGGCCCTGCGCAACCGGATCATGGCCCAGGCCGAGCAGCAGCAGGGCCAGGTCGAGACCAAGGCCGCCGCCGCTGCCGTGGCCGCCGCCGACAAGCAGGTCGCGGAAGAGGCCGCCAAGGCGGAGCAGGCTGCCGCGGCGAAGGCCGCCGACGCCAAGGCCGCCGCGGAGGCAGCCGCCAAGAAGAAGGCCGAGGAGGAGCGCCTCGCCGCGCTGGCCAAGCAGTTCACGCTGCCGACCTCCTCGTACACGATCACCGGCACCTTCGGCCAGGCCGGCTCCATGTGGTCCTCCGGCTACCACACCGGCCTAGACTTCGCCGCCCCCACGGGCACCCTGATCAAGGCCATCCACACCGGCACGATCACCGAGGCGGGCTGGGCCGGCGCGTACGGCTACCGCACGATCCTCACCCTCGACGACGGCACCGAGCTGTGGTTCTGCCACCAGTCCTCGATCAACGTCAGCGTCGGCCAGAAGGTCAACACCGGCGACGTCATCGGCCGCGTCGGCGCCACCGGCAACGTCACCGGCCCGCACCTGCACCTCGAGGTCCACCCCGGCGGCCAGGCCACGGGCATCGACCCGATGCCGTGGCTGCGCGACAAGGGCCTCACCCCCTGACGCACCTTCCTGATCCCCGGCGGTCCTGACGACAACCCCCCGACGTCTGGGCCGCCGGTCAGGTGTTTACTGGATCTTTCCGGCGCCGGCGGAATCGGGCGCTCCGGTCCGTGCGTTGAATTGAAGCATGACTTCTCTGCGCAAACTCGGCTCCTCCGACCTCGAGGTCTTCCCGCTTGCCCTCGGCGGCAACGTCTTCGGCTGGACCGCCGACGAGACGACGTCCTTCGGCGTGCTCGACGCCTACACGGCCGCCGGCGGCAACTTCGTCGACACCGCCGACTCCTACTCGGCGTTCGCCCCCGGCAACAAGGGCGGCGAGTCCGAGACCGTCATCGGCAAGTGGATCAAGGCCCGCGGCAACCGCTCCGACGTCGTCATCGCGACCAAGGTCAGCCAGCACCCCGACTTCCCGGGCCTGTCCGCCGCCAACATCAAGGCCGCCGCCGACGCCTCGCTGCGCCGCCTCGACACGGACTACATCGACCTCTACTTCACGCACTTCGACAAGCCGGAAGTGCCGGTCGACGAGATCATCGGGGCGCTCGACGAACTCGTACGGGCAGGCAAGGTGCGGCACGTCGCCGCCTCCAACATCTCGGCGGAGCGGCTCCAGGAGTCCCTCGACTTCTCCGACCGCGAGGGCCTGGCCCGGTACGTCGCGCTCCAGCCCCACTACAACCTCGTCTCGCGCGACACCTACGAGGGCCCGCTGCAGGACCTCGCCGCCCGCACCGGCCTCGCGGCCGTGCCGTACTTCGCGCTGGCCGCGGGCTTCCTCACGGGCAAGTACCGGCCCGGTACGACGGTCGACAGCCCCCGTGCGGGACGTGCGGCGCAGCACCTCGAGACCGAGCGCGGCCAGAAGGTCCTCACGGCCCTCGACGAGATCGCCACGGCCCACGGCGCCCCCGTCCCCACGGTCGCCCTGGCCTGGCTGGCGGCCCAGCCGACGGTGGTGGCCCCGATCGCCTCGGCCCGCACGCTGGAGCAACTGCCGGCACTGCTGGGGATGGCGGAGCTGACGCTGACGGACGAGGAAGTGACGAAGCTGACCCGGGCGTCGGCCTGACGGCTCCGGCATCCTCCGTGGCTATCCGGGTCTCCGGCGGTGCCAAACCCTCCGCAACCCGTCAATCGGTCAACCCGTCCACGGCTACCACCGATACGGGTTGTACGTCGGGTACGGCCCCGCCGGATACCCGTAGTACCCCGGCCCCCCATGACTCGGCCAAACCGGCGGAGCCGTCCGCGTCGCGTACTCCAGTGCCGGCCGCGCGACGTCCCGTCGGCTCCACAACTCCGCCAGCAGCTCCCGTTCCCGTACGGCGAAGTCGGCGCCCGCCCCCGCGCGCCGCGCCCGGTGCCGCAGGAACGCGAGCGACGTCGCGTACGCCTCGTACTCCGCGACCGTCCGCGCCGCGGGCTTGCCGAGATGGTGGCCGGCGTACTCGCGGGCGAGGCGCCGCGCCCCCATCGAACCCAGGGCGAACGGCTCGGTCGGCCCCAGCCACCCGGCGAGGACGTACGCCGGCAACTCCTCGCGCACGGTCCGCAGCTCGCGCTGGCGCGTCCAGATCACCAGCCAGGTCAGCAGCCCGAACGCGGGCACCATGAACGCGCCGTACACGGCGAAGAAGCCGTACTCGCCGAAGGTCGAGGAGCCGTTCCAGAACGCGTGCATGCCCATCGCGAGCAGCAGCCCGCACAGCGGCAGCAGCACGCGCCGGATGCGCTGGCGGTCCGTGGAGAGCGCGGCGATGCCGAAGCCGATGCCGGTGAGGACGGTGAACAGGGGGTGCGCGAACGGGGACATGATCACCCGTACGAAGAAGGTGGCGGCGGTGACGGAGGCGATGCCGCGGCCGCCGGTGAGCTGATCGGTCCCGAAGGCCGTGCCCAGGTAGAGGATGTTCTCGGTGAACGCGAAGCCGGTGGCGGTGACCCCGGCTATCACCACCCCGTCGACGATCCCGGTGAAGTCCCGTCTGCGGAACAGGAAGACGAGCAGAACGGCCGCGGCCTTGGCGGACTCCTCGACGACCGGGGCTATGACGGTCGCGCCGAGCGTGTCGGCGCTCGCCGGGTCGGCGGTGGCCGTGGCTATCCACTTCGTCGCGAAACTGTTGGCGACGATGGCGATCAGCGCCGCCGCGCAGGCGCCCCAGGCGAACGCGAACAGCAGGTTGCGCCAGGGCCCGGGCTCGACCCGGTCCAGCCACCGGAAGGCGGCTATCAGCAGCGGCACGGGCAGTACGGCCAGCCCGAGTCCGACCAGGAACCCCTCCGTGCCGGTCTGTTGTCGCACCAGCGCGAGGATGACCAGCCCGGACAGCGCGAGGAGGGTGATCAGCGCCCCGTACCGCACCCATCGGCGCTGCCACCAGTGCGCGTGCCTGAGCGGACCTTCGGCGGCGGGGTACAGAGGGTGGGTGGCCACGGCATCGACTCTAATGAGGGGGCTGGACCGGGTGTTGTACGCGGCGGAAGAGCAGGTCGTTCACCACATGTCCTTTGTCCAGTCCCTGCCCCTCGAAACGGGTCAGCGGCCGGAACGCGGGACGCGGCGCAAAACCGCCGTCGGGTTGCGTGTTCTCGAAGTCCGGGTGCGCGGTCAGCACCTCCAGCATCTGCTCCGCGTACGGTTCCCAGTCCGTCGCGCAGTGCACGATCGCCCCCGGCCTGAGGCGCGTCGCGGCGAGGTCGAGGAACTCCGGCTGGATCAGCCGCCGCTTGTGGTGGCGCTTCTTAGGCCAGGGGTCGGGGAAGTAGACGCGCAGCCCGTCGAGCGCGTCGGGGCGCAGCATCTCGCGGAGCAGGATGATCGCGTCCCCGTTGCCGACCCGGATGTTGGACAGTGAGTTCTGCTCGGCGAGGTTGAGCAGGTTGCCCTGACCCGGGGTGTGCACGTCGACGGCGAGGACGTTGGTGCCGGGGTCCCCGGCGGCCATCTGCGCGGTCGCCTCGCCCATCCCGAAGCCGATCTCGAGGACGACGGGCCGGTCGTTCCCGAACAGCTCGCCGAGGTCGATGACCCGCTGCCCGTCGATGTCGAGGCCCCACTTCGGCCACAGCCGCTGCAACGCGTCGGCCTGCCCCGCGGTCACCCTGCTGCGCCGCGGCTGAAAACTACGGATCCGCCGCTCGAAGTGCGACCCGGCAGGATCGGCCTTGGGCCCGTCGGGGAACCGAGGCTCCCCCTTGCCCCGCGAGTGCCGCACGGACGCACCGGAGACATGCCCGGTGAGCGGCTCGCCGACGACGGGGTGGTGGGTGCCGGGGGTTTCGGGGGTGTTCACGAAGTAAGACACAGTGAGTCGATTTTACGTGGGGGGCGGGGGCCGCCGGTCTGTGGGCGGGGCGGCGCTGGCCGGGCTCCGGTCTATGTGCGCTGCGGTGGTCGTCGGGGGTCCTTTGCGCACAACGGCTGCTTCGCAGCGCCTGGAGTTTTGCGGGCACTCTCGTTGCTGCGGGCGTCGGCTTGCGTGCGTGCGCCTGCCGCGGGGCTCCGCTTCGTGTGTCTGGCGGTGGCCGCCTGGGGTTCTTTGCGCACTGACTGCTTCGCAGCGCCTGGAGTTTTGCGGGCACTCTCGGCGCTGAGGCGCGGCAGCCGCTCACGGCGTGCGGGACGCTTCACAGCGCTCCGAGCACGGCCAGTGTTCTTTCGCACTGCGGGGCGGCCGGGGGGCTCTGCTTCACGTGCCTGGTGGCCGTCGTCCCCGGCTCTCCGCGCACCGGCCCCTTCACCGCTCCCCGAGCACGGTCAGCACTCTTCGCGCCACCTCCCGGCCGATCGGCAGCGACGCCGTGGCCGCCGGGGACGGCGCGTTCAGCACGTGCACCGCACGAGCCGACTCGCGGATCAGGAAGTCGTCGACCAGGGTGCCGTCCCGCAGCACGGCCTGCGCCCGCACTCCCGGGGCCGCTGGAACCAGGTCCGCCTCCTCCACCGCGGGCAGGAGTCTGCGCACCGCGTCCGTGAAGGCCCCCTTGGACACGGACCGCCGCAGCTCCCCGAGCCCGTACCGCCAGTGCCTGCGGGCCAGCGCCCAGGCTCCGGGCCAGGCCAGGGTGGCGGCCATCTCACGCGGCCGTATGACGCCCCAGCCGTATCCCTCGCGGGCCAGCGCCGGGACCGCGTTGGGTCCGATGTGCACACCGCCGTCGATCCCGCGCGTGAGATGCACCCCGAGGAACGGGAACGCCGGATCGGGCACCGGGTACACCAGCCCCCGCACCAGTCCGGGCCGCGCCAGCTCGTAGTACTCGCCCCGGAACGGCACGATCCGCACCCCGGGCTCGTCCCCGGTCAGCCTGGCCACCTCGTCGCAGTGCAGCCCGGCACAGTTCACCAGCACCCGCCCGCGTACGACCGACCCGTCCCCGGTGCGTACGGCGACCCCCAGCTCCGGCCGACGGTCCACCTGGACGACCTGTGCGCCGTACCGGATCTCCGCCCCGGACGCCTCCGCCAGCTGCCGGGCGACCCCGGTGAAGTCGCACACGCCCGTCGTCCCGACGTGTATGGCCGCGAGTCCCCGGACTTCCGGCTCGTACTCGGTGATCTGGGTGGGCCCCAGCTCCCGCACCGGAATCCCATTCTCCCGGCCGCGCTGCACGAGCGCGTGCAGGCGCGGCAGCTCCTCGCGGTCGGTGGCGACGATCAGCTTGCCGGTCACCGCGTGCGCGATGCCGTACTCCGCGCAGAACTTCACCATCTCGGCGGCGCCACGCACCGCGTATCGCGCCTTGAGCGAGCCCGGCCGGTAGTAGATCCCGCTGTGGATGACCCCGCTGTTGCGCCCCGTCTGGTGCCGGGCGGGCCCCGGCTCCTTCTCCAGCACGGTCACCCGGGTACCCGGCGCGGCCCGCGTGATCGCATACGCGGTCGACAACCCGACGATCCCACCCCCGACGACGAGCACGTCACAGTCGTACGCAGGCTCAGCCACCGACACCACCTCCCACTCCCGATGATGCACTGCGCCACTGACAGCACGTTGAAACCCCAGGGACGTGGAGCGCCCCTCCAGGGGCGCGGGGAACTGCGCGACACGCTACACACGACCCGCACCCGCAAGCCGAAAGCAACCCGGCAGATGAGCAGGCGCCTGATCTAGGCCGGAGCCATGAGCAGCGGACGGGCTCGCTCCCGCAACTCGACGACTCGCGGCTCATCCCCATACGGCTCCAGCCGATGCAGAAGATCCTTCACATACTCCGTGGTCCGGGCCGAAGAGATCCGCCCGGCCACCTCCACCGCCCGCACCCCCTGCTCGCACGCCGCGTCCAGATTCCCCGACTCCAGCTCCGCAACCGCCGACACGACCAACCGCAGCCCGTGCGACCGCACGAACTCCTCCGTCGGTTTCGACAGCGCCTGCTCCGTGAACCGCCGCACCTGCCGCGGTGCCTTCAGATCCCGGTAGCACTCCGCCGCGTCCGCGGCGAACCGGTCGTAGGAGTAGAAGCCGAGCCAGGACGGGTCGTTGTCGCCCTCCCGGGACCGCTCCAGCCACGCCTCGGCGGCTCGGAGCGAACCGCCGGCCGCCTGCGCGTCACCCGCGCGCGCGTGGGCGCGTGCCTCGACCAGCCGGAAGAAGCTCATGGTGCGGGCGGTGGCCAGGCCCCGGTTGCGCTCCAGTGCGGCCTGCGCGAGGTCGACGCCCTCGTCGCCGAAACCGCGGTAGGTCGCCTGCAGCGACATGGTGGCGAGGACGTACCCCCCGAGAGGGACGTCCGCGGCCGCGCGGGCGAGCCGCAGCGCCTGGATGTAGTACCGCTGCGCGGCCTCCTGCTGGCCCGTGTCGAACGCCATCCAGCCCGCGAGCCGGGTGAGTTCGGCTGCGGCCCCGAACAGGGCGCGGCCGACGTCGTCGGAGTACGAGCCGAGCAGCAGCGGTGCCGCCTCCACCCGTAAACACTCCGGCACCATGGACGAACGCCAGTCGCCGCCCCCGTACTTGGAGTCCCAGCGTCTGGCGTCCTCGGCGGCCTCCCGCAGCTTCTGCACATCGCTGTGGCCGACTTTGATCGGTGCGCCGGAGCCCTCGGCAGAGCCGGCCTCCCTCGCGACCGAGCTGTCGGCGGGGGTTATCAGCCACCGTGAGGCGGGCGTCGCGTACGCGCTCACCGCAAACGATCCGGCGAGCGACTGCCAGATGCCGCCGGAGCCGGCCCGGCGTCCGGCGAGGTCGAGACGGTACAGCTCTGTCGCCGACCGCACCGCTTGCCCTACGTCCCTCGGGAAGGCCAGGCCCACTTCGGGGGCGGGATCCGCGTCCGCCAGGCCGATCTCGTGGAGCGGCACGGGGCGGCCGAGCTTCTGGCCGATCGCGGCGGCGATGAGGTGCGGCGCGGCGCCCTGCGGCACCATGCCCTTCGACACCCAGCGCGCCACCGACGTCTTGTCGTAGCGAAGAGTCAACCCGCGTTGTGCGCCAAGGTCGTTGACGCGTCGTGCGAGTCCTGCGTTGCTGATTCCCGCGAGGGCGAGAACGGTGCCGAGTTTTTCGTTCGGCCCGCGTTGCTCCCTGGACATGCGCCACCCCTCGACACAGACGGCTGCCGCGCTGGCATAACCACGCGGCATTCGTAAACCCAGCGTAGTTCGCCGCATCCCAAGCGTTAAGGGGCATTGTTCCGGATGGCGGGATTGTGGTCCGTACGGAAGTGCGTGCCCTGACGCACTGTGCACGGGCCGCCGCGGCGTGCCCCCGCCGTGTGGCCGTGCGCCCGTCCGTGCGCTCTTCTCCGGCCAACGAGGGAGCGGTTCCATGGCTGGTGCGTGGGTCGGCCCGCTGTACTGGATCCAGTGGGCTGGGGGACACCGCCACCTACATCCCCGCGGGTGGCGGATCGGTCCGGGAGGCGATGCCGCCTCCCGGACTGTGCGCGTTTCCTGCGCCGCCCTTGCGTTGCGCAGAGCCTGTACGGAGCGTGTGCAAGCCCGTTTCGGTGGCGCCGATTTGACTGAAAACCGACTCCTGCTCTTGTGGGCAATAACCGCTCTCACCATGGGAGTTGAGGGCGCGAAGGGCGTTCGGGGGGAGCGAAGCGGGGGCGCATTCACGTCGCAGTTCCCCTGTGTCGTACGGGGGTTCGCTCGTTCACGGGCACACGCGCGTGGTCGGTTTCCCAGGGGCGAAGGCCGTGCCACCGCCCCTCCACGGCGCGTTCTTCATGGCAGCATGGTGAACCGGTTCGTACCGTGAACTGGTTGTCCACAGCCTGTGGAGGCGTCGATGCGGTGGTTGGTGGGATGGAGCAGCACCGCCGCCGGTGCACTCGCGACCGGTTCCGCCGGCGCCGCCGGACATGACGGCGAGACCGTGCACCCGGTCGGTTCCCAACTCCTGTGGGGCGATCCCGATCCGCTGTGGGCGGTGGGCGACTGGCGGCCGGACGAGGTGCGCATCGTGAAGGCCGACGCGCAGACCCGCGTCGCGGTCCTCGGCACCTGCGGCGCGAGCGACGAGGAGCTGCGGCTCGGCCTGTTCGCCGCGCGCGGCGGCGCACTGCGGCATCTGACGGCCTGGCCGGGCAGCTACACGGCCGTCGTCCAGGTCGGCCGCCGCATCACCGTCTGCGGCGATCTCGCGGGCGCGCGCCCGGTGTTCTACACCCCCTGGGCGGGCGGCGCCGCCTACGCCACGGCGGCCCTGCCGCTCGCCGACCTCATCGAGGCCAACCTCGACTTCGGCCACCTCGCAGCTCTGCTCGCCGCCCCGGACGTACCGGCCGCGCTGCACGACTCGACGCCCTACGAGGGCGTACGGCGCATTCCTCCGGGGCACGCGCTGATTCTGCGCGCCGGAGCGCGCGAGATCGCCGGGTACGAGCCGGTCGCCTCCCTCGCGGTGGCCGCACCCTCGGCCGACCCGGACAGAGCGGTGGACGCGGTACGGGACGCGCTCGTGGAGGCTGTGCGGGCGCGCTTGTCAGCACCCAGGCACGTCCCCGCCACCGACATGGACCCTGGGCCGGTCCCCGGCATGGGCCCCGCCGAACGCCGCGCCGCGCGCGGGATGCCGGTCCCGGGAATCGGCGCCGACCTGTCCGGAGGCCCCGCTTCCGGAACCCTTGCCCTGCTGGCTGCCGGCCTGCCCGGCATGCCGGGCACGATCCTGGGCCACGGCACGGGCGCGGGCGAGCGGCTGCTGGCCGTCACGTTCAACGACCTGGCCGTCGGCGGCCGCGAGGCCGAACTCGAACGCGCCGGGACGCTGGCCGCCAACCCCCGGCTGCACCACGTGGTGGTGACCGGCGGCGAGGAGGTCCTGCCGTACGCCGACCTGGACGGCCCGCTCACGGACGAGCCGGGGCCGTCGCTGATCTCCGCCGCCCGCCACCGCGCGCGGCTGGCCGCGGGCAGCGCGGACCACTTCACCGGCTACGGCGCCCGGCAGGTCCTGGACGCGCACCCCGCCCGCCTGGCCGACCTGCTGATGGACCGCAAACGGCGCCACCTGGTGCGCCCGGTCGCCGCGCTGACCAAGGCGGACGGCTCGGTGCTCGTCCCCGCGCGCGTGTACAGCGCGGCGCGGCGGCTGGCGCGGACGCCGTACCGGACCGGCGTGGAAGCACTCGCCGACCGGCTCCTCCACCGCCGCTTCGACGACCCCGGCGGAGCCGTGGGCGCGTCCCTCGCCGCGCTCACCTGGGCCAGACCGGGGCCCGCGGCACGCTGGCTCACGGGAGAGGCACTCGCCGAAGTATCGGTTCTGCTCCAGGGGTCCGCGAACCGCTCCGGAGTAGGCCCCGGCCAGCGCCCCGGCGACTACCGCGCGCGTGCGGCACTGGCCCGCCACGCGGCCGATCTCCGGGTCCTGGAACAGGCGGCCGAGATCCGCTCCCAGCGCCTGCACGCACCGTTCCTCGACAACCAGGTCGTCCGCGCCTGCCGCACCCTCCCCGTGGCCCTCCGCGTCCAGCCGGGCGCCCGCGCCGCGATCCTGCGTACGGTCCTGGAGGGCGCCGGCGTCACCGACCTCCCACCCGGCTGGGGCGCCCCGTCCCACGCCTCTTCGGCCGCCGCCGCCCGCACGGGCCTGCGCGTCGCCGCCGACTCGGTCGTCACCCTCTTCGCCACACCACTGCTCGCCGAGGCGGGCCTGGTCGAGGCCCGAGTGGTCCGCAAGGCACTGCGCAGCGCGGCAGCGGGCGAACCCCTTCCGTTGGACGGCTTGGCCGACCTGGTGTCCCTGGAACTATGGCTACGCCGCCTACTGGCCCGCAGAGGAACCTGCTGGACAGGAACCCCGGCACGCGCGCGTGCGGTACCGGCAGGAATCGCACCGAGAAGAAGCGCACTGGCACCGGGCGGCTGACCCGGCAGCCAGAACCGACCCCAAGCGGTGGCGGGCAGCCGCACGTCGGAGCCACTGCGGCGGCGGGCAGCCCATGCCGCCGTAAACGCGGGCAGTCGTGCCTCCCCCACTCTTCGAGCGGGGGGGGGGGACCCCCAGGCGGCACGGGTGGGCGATGGGGGTCCCCCGCTCGAGCGAAGCCGAGAGTGGGGGAGGTACCCCGCAAGCGCGGGCAAGCGAAACCCACCCCCGCTCAGCCGCAGCACCGGGCACCCAGCAAACCCCTCCCTGACCCCCGCCCCCGCCGAAACCACCCCGGCCCCGAAACCCCGTGCCCGTCCCCCCACCCCCCGGCGACAATGACCCCGTGCGGTACAGAATCCTCGGCGTAACCCAAGCAACGGACGACCAAGGCACGCCGGTACCCATAACCGGCCCCCGCCTCCGCGCCCTGCTCACCGCCCTGGCCCTGCGCCCCGGCCGCACCACCACCCCCGAATCCCTGATCGACGAGGTCTGGGCGGACGACCCGCCCCAGGACGCCCCGGCAGCCCTCCAAGCACTCGTCGGCCGCCTCCGCCGCACCCTCGGCAGACACACCGTCGCCTCGGACCCCGGCGGATACCGCCTCGAAGCCGACCGCGACGACGTGGACCTGTTCGTCTTCGAACGCCTCGTGCGCGCCGGCACCGAAGCCCTGGAGAACGGCGACCCGGCCACCGCCTCCCGCACCCTGACCGACGCCCTCACCCTGTGGCGCGGCCCCGCCCTCGCCGACCTCCCCGACCGCACCGCCACGACCCGCCAGGAGGCCCTGCGTCTGACGGCGGCCCGCGCCCGCGCCGAGGCCGACCTGCGCCTGGGCAGCGCGCACGACGTCGTACCGGAACTGACGGAACTGACCGCGGCACACCCGTACGACGAGTCCCTGCATGCCCTCCTCGTCCGAGCCCTGCGCGACACCGGCCGCCACGCCGACGCGCTCGCCGCGTACGAGACCGCCCGCCGCACCCTCGCCGACGGCCTCGGCACCGACCCCGGCCGGGAACTCCACGATCTGCACCAGGCGTTGCTCACACAGACACCACCCGCAACCCCGCCCGCACAGCTCGCCCCACCTCCCCCACGCCTCGGCAACATCCGCCCCCGACTGAATTCCTTCGTCGGCCGGGAACCAGAACTCGACGCCATCCGTTCCGAATTGCACAGGGCCCGACTCGTCACCCTCACCGGACCGGGTGGCTCAGGAAAGACCCGTCTCGCCGAGGAAGCCGCCGCCGGGCTCCCGCAGGCGTGGCTGGTCGAGCTCGCCCCGCTCGACCGGCCCGAGGCGGTGCCAGGCGCGGTGGTCAGCGCACTCGGTCTGCGCGAGACCGTGCTCATGACCAACGAACTGGCGACCCCGCAGGGCGATCCCGTCGCCCTGCTCGTCGAGCACTGCGCCCCGCGCAGCCAGCTCCTGATCCTTGACAACTGCGAACATGTCATCGGCGCGGCAGCCGACCTCGCCGAGACACTCCTCACCCGCTGCCCCGGGCTCACGATCCTCGCCACCAGCCGTGAACCCCTGGGCGTCCCCGGTGAGTCGGTGCGCCCAGTCGAACCCCTGGTCCCTCAGCAGGCGCACCGCCTCTTCGCCGAGCGCGCGGCGGCCGTCCGTCCCGACGCCGCCGCCGTGCTGAGGGACGAGGCGGCGGTCGACGAGATCTGCCGCCGCCTCGACGGGCTGCCGCTCGCCATCGAGCTGGCCGCGGCCCGGCTGCGACTGCTGACGCCCCGGCAGATCGCCGACCGCCTCGACGACCGCTTCCGCCTCCTCACCTCCGGAAGCCGTACGGTTCTGCCCCGCCAGCAGACCCTGCGCGCCGTCGTCGACTGGTCCTGGGAGCTGCTCGACGAGCGGGAGCGGACGGTGCTGCGCGAGGTGTCGGTGTTCGCCGGTGGCTGGGACCTCGCGGCGGCCGAGGCCGTGTGCACCGGCCCTGCCGCGGACCTCGTCGGCGCCCTCGTCGACAAGTCCCTGATCGTGGCCGCCCCGGACGACCGGCTGGGCAGCGACAGCATGCGGTACCGCATGCTGGAGACCATCCACGAGTACGCGGCCGAGCGCGCGGCCGAGGTCCCCGAGCAGCGCGCGGCGGCCGAGCGGTGCCACGGTGCGTGGGTGCGCGCGCTGGTGGAGCGGGCCGAGCCTCTGCTGCGGTCGGCGGACCAACTCCCTTGGATCGCCTGCCTGGAGAGCGAGCTCGACAACATCCGCGCGGCCCTGCAACGCACGGTGCTCAACGGCGACGAGGCGCAGGCCGGCGCGCTCGTCCTCGGTATGGGCTGGTTCTGGTGGCTGCGCAACTACCGCCTGGAGGCCGCGGAATGGGTGAAGCGGGTGCTGCGCCTGGGCGTCGCCCTGGACACCCTGCCCGAAGGCACCCCGGCCGAGGACCTGTTGCGGCGGGCTGAGTCCGCCGACCCGGTGGGCGCCTTCCTCGCGGCCCCGGACGGGGAGACGCGGCATCCCCGGCACGCCCTGCGCATGGACCTCAGGATGCTCCACCTGTTCCTGACGTCCGAGACCGTCGCGCCGGACCTCACGGCCGACGAGCGGGCTCACGAGTACGTCGCCCGCGTCCGCGCCGCCTTCGAGCGCGGCGGCCCGGTGGCCGCCCGGATGCCGGGCCTCGTCTGGCCGCTGACCACATACCTCCTGGGCGGCCCCGTCGACGTACGGCCCGCGATGGAGGCGGCCGTCGCCAACTGCCGGGCGTACGGCGGGGACTGGGAGACCGGCGTCGCCCTGATGTTCCGCACCCACATGGTCGTCGACTCGACCGGCAATCTGCGGGGCGTCGACGACGGCCTGGCGGAACTGCGGCTCCTCAGCCGGCGCGTGGGCGACCGCTGGATGAGGGCCCAGGTATGCAGCGCGGCCGGGGAGGCGGCCATGTCACGCGGGCGGTACGAGGAGGCGCGGAGCGAGTACGAGGAGGCACTGCGCCTCGCCTACGAGGTGGGGGCGTACGCCGAGTCGCCGTTCCTCGTCGCGCGGCTCGCCGAGATCGCCTACCGCTCGGGCGACCGGGAGGCCGCGCTGACCACCCTGGACGAGGCGAGCGAGGCGGCCGAGCGGTACGGGGTGCCCGACTCCCGGGCGTTCGTCCTTCTCCTGCGGGCCCACATCGCCCGGTACGACGGTGACCTGGCCCGTGCGCGCCGGCTGTGCGACGAGGCTCGCGTGGCGGCCGGGGACGCCACCCCGCCCCCGCAGTTCACTGCCGCGCTGAACGCGGTCGACGCCCTCGTCACGGCCGACCAGTCGGGCCCGGGGAGCGCGCTGCCGATCGTGGCCGACGCGCTGCGCGAGGCCGTGGACCGCCAGTGTGCCGAGGCGATCACCGCGGCGCTCGTGGACATCGCCGCGTATCTGCTGGCCCGGCTCGACGACCTGCCCGGCGCGGTGCGGCTGCTCGCCGCCGCCGACCACTGGCGTGACGGCAACCCGCGCCCCCTGCCCGAGCGCGCGGAGGCCGAGCGGATCGAGGAGAGTGCCCGCACGACCCTGCCCCCGGCCTTCTACACGGCCGAGCGCACCCGGGGCGCGTCGCTCACGGCCGACGACGTGGTGGCCCAGCTGCGTGAGGCGCCGATCACTACCGGCAGGTGAACTTCGACTCGGCCCAGTCGGCGAACGCCAGGGAGTCGAAGACGTTGCCCTCCGGCTGGACCCCCAGCTGCACGGTCTTGTGCCCGCTGAGGTTCACATGGACCGGGACGGCCGGGTCACCGGCCTCGACCAGCTGGGACTTCCACAGCTGGACCCCGTCCGCGAGCACGGAGAATTGGGCCTTGCCGGAGCCCACGCTGATGTCGTCGATGCCGACCAGCGCGTCGTAGGCCGTGCACTCACGGTTGAGGTCGATCGTGATCGAGGAGTCGCCCTGCACGCTCACGCCGTGTGCGTACTGCTGCTGGGCGATGGACACATGGGATCGCTGCCACGCCAGGCTGCTCTCGCCGAACCGGATCAGCGGTTCGGTGCCGTCACCGGTGAGGTCGTAGCTCAGCTCGCTCAACTGGAAGACGGTCGGGTCGGGTTGGGGAGTGGGCGTGGGGGAGGGTTTCGGCGTCGGCTTGGGGGTGGGGGAGGGCTTCGGGGTCGGTTTCGGGCTCGGCTTGGGAGCCGGCTTCGGCGTCGGTGTCGGCGACGGGGTGGGCGTCGGCTTCGGGGCCGGTTTGGGCGCGACGACCGGCGCCGGCGGCGGCGCGGGCTCCTTCTTCGGAGGCGCGGGAGTCGGCGGCTGCGGCTGTACGACCGGGGGCGACGCGGACGGCTTGGCCACCGCCTTGGGCGGCTCGCTGTCGCCCACCAGGGCCATCGCCACCACGGCCACGGCGACCGCGGCCGCACCCGCGGCGATCCCGGCCTTCACCGGCCCGCTCACGCCCTCCGAGGCCGCACCGCTGCCCGCGGCCCCGCCGGACGAGCCACCACTCGCCGCGGCCGCACCCGCGGCACCCACTCCGGCGCCACCGGCGATGATCCCGACCGCCTTGGCGTACCCGGCGGCACCGAACCAGCCGATGACCGCGACCGGCACGATGGCGGGGATACCGCTTGCGACCTCTTCGATCTGGGCGGCCGCCAGCCGGCACTTGGCGCACTCGTCCAAGTGCTTGCGCAGGCCCCGTTCGGCGCGGATGCGCAGCTTCCGGCGGGCGTAGGTGCCGAGCTGGTCGGCATAGCGGGCGCACTCCCCGTCGCCCGCGAGGGCGGCGCTGACGTGCGCCTGGAGGTAGGCCTGCTTGAGTCCTTCGCGGGCGCGGCTGGCCAGCACGCGCGTGCCGTTGGCGTCCAGCCCGAAGAGGGTGGCCACCTTGCTCGGCGACTCGTCCTCCACCTCGGTGTGCCACAGCACGGCCTGCCAGCGTTCGGGCAGCGAGCGGAACGCTTGCATGGCCATGGACTGCTCGGCCTCGTGCATGGCGCGTACGTCGGCGCCCAGGTCCAGGCCCGCTCCGAAGGAGCTGATGGACGCAGTGCCGTCGGACACCTCGGAGGTCCGCCCGGCTTGCGTGGCGAACACGGCGAAGTCGTCGACCAGTTGCTCGCGCCTGGCCGACTTCGTCCAGTGCGCGGCGACGCGGCGCACGGAGGTGAGCAGATAGGCGCGTACGGCGTACTCTGGCCCGGAGCCGCCGCGCACCGCCTGGAGCATGCGGGCGAACACCTCGGCGGTCAGGTCGTCGGCGGTGTGGGCGTCCCGGCAGCAGGCGCGGGCGTACCGCCGCACGGCGTCCGCGTGCCTGCGGTACAGCTCCTCGTACGCGGAGTCGTCGCCGCCACGCATCCGCTCGATGAGCTCGCCGTCGGCCGGGGGCAGGTCCACCGGCTCCCGGGGCGAAGGCAGCACGCTGCCCTCGCGCTGTTCGGGGACACCGGCGTCCACCGGGCCGAGGGGCTGCGGTGTGTCTGCCCGGCCGCCCTGGCTCGGAACCTGTGGCGAGTTCAGCCCTCCGGACTCAGCGTCACTGCCCCCGCGGGACTCGTCCCACCCGTCAACGCTCATCCCGGAAAGCCCCCGACGCCTGCCAAGCCCTACCCGTTACAGGGGCCAGAGTGCCACATTGACCATTGTTCAGTCTCCCCAGTGCAGGCCATCACCCGGACGGGTGTAACGCACGCCGGAGGCACCCCGCGGGCGCGGGCGAGTGAAACCCACCCGCGCCCAACCCCGGGCACGTCCCGAACTCACGTCCGCCACCCACGTCCGGAACGATCCAGCACGGCCGGAACGACCCGGCACACCGCCGGAACGACTACGCAGGCCGCGACCGCAGCCCCTCCAGCAAGATGTCCAGCAGTCGCGCCGACGCCGCTGCCTGCTGGGCCGCGTCCGGGAGGGACGGGGCCGCCGTGGCGATTACCAGCAGCACGTCCGACACCGACACGTCCGGTCGCAGTTGGCCCGCCGCGCGCGCCCGCTCCACGAGCCGGCCCACCACGTCGAGCAGCGCCGCCGCCCCCGTGTCGTCGGCGCCCGCCGCGAGCTCCTCCGACACCAGCCGCAACTCACCCACGCCCGGCTGCGTCCGCTGCTGCGGCACCCGCGCCTCGTCCGCCGACTCGGCGTTCCCACCGTCGTCGGCGACGCCGACCCGCAGCACCTGCGGCGGCAGCAGCCGGCCCGCGCCCGAGGCGACCGACGTGCGCAGGAAGCGCGCCAGCGCCGACCACGGCTCGTCCTCCTGCCCGAGCGCCGCCCGCGCCTGGTCGGTGAGTCGGGACGTCTCCTCCTGGGCTATCCGCCGGACCAGGACGTCCTTGCTCGGGAAGCGCCGGTACACCGTGCCCACACCGACCCGCGCGCGCCGCGCCACGTCCTCCATCGGCGCGCCGTAACCCAGTTCGCCGAAGACCTCCCGCGCCGCACGCAGCACATGCTCGAGATTGCGCTGTGCGTCCACCCGCAGCGGCGCCGTACGCGACCCGGCCGCGCGTCCGTGGCCCGCCGCCGCGCCACCGGGCGCGACGGCGGAGGCTGAAGACCAATGAGTGTCCTGAATATGCATAAGCGTTCCCCCGGTAATGACGTCTCCCCCCGGAGACTCCCCGCCACTGATTCCGAGGTGCGCGGAACCGGCGCCGTGCCGCGACGGCCCGTCGCGGGCCCGTTCCATCCCGTCCCCCACACCCCGTCGACACACGAACATAGTTGAGAGGGAGTCAATTCAGAAGGGGCAGGTTCCGCACGGAGCGCCCCCCGATCGGAGTACGACGCACATTCATCCCGATTGCACACCTCTGCGCCCTCCCGTCCGCCCCCGCTGACCTGCCCGCTTCCTCCCGGCTTCGCCGCCCCCGCCGGCACCGCGGCCACAGAATCGCCGGTCACACAAATTGCCGAGGCTGTGGACAAACAACAGCGGCGGGTGCGTCATGGGACGGTGAAGGAACGTGCGCGCATTCTCGTTGTCGGCGGCGGCTACGTCGGGATGTACACGGCACTGCGGCTCCAGCGGAGGCTGAAACGGGAGCTCAGGCAGGGGGACGTCGACATCACTGTCGTCACCCCGGATCCGTACATGACGTACCAGCCGTTCCTTCCCGAAGCGGCCGCCGGGTCGATTTCACCTCGTCACGTCGTCGTACCGTTGCGCCGCGTTCTGGACCGGTGCCACATCGTCGTCGGCGAAGTGACGTCCATCGACCACACAAAGCGCAGCGCCACCCTCACCACGCTCGCCACCGAGGAGGAGGGCAGCGGCGCCGAGCACCTCACTTACGACGAACTCGTCCTCGCCCCCGGCTCGATCTCGCGCACCCTGCCCATCCCCGGACTCGCCGAGTACGGCATCGGGTTCAAGACCGTCGAGGAAGCCATCGGCCTGCGCAACCACGTCATCGAGCAGATGGACATCGCCTCCTCCACCCGCGACCCGGCGATCCGCGACGCGGCCCTCACCTTCGTCTTCGTGGGCGGCGGTTACGCCGGAGTCGAGGCACTCGGTGAACTCGAGGACATGGCCCGCTACGCCACGCGCTACTACCACAACGTCCGCCCCGAGGACATGAAATGGGTCCTCGTCGAGGCCTCCGACCGCATCCTCCCCGAGGTCGGCGAGGAGATGGGCCGCTACGCCGTCACCGAGCTGCGCCGCCGCAACATCCAGGTCCTGCTCGGCACCCGCCTCGAATCCTGCGCCGGCCGCGTCGCCGTACTCAGCGACGGTCAGCGCCTCCCGACCCGTACGGTCGTGTGGACCGCCGGCGTCAAACCCCACCCGCTGCTCGCCTCGACGGACCTGCCGCTCACCGAACGCGGACGCCTCAAGTGCACTGCCCAACTCGCCCTCGACGGCGCCGAGCACGCATGGGCCGCAGGCGACGCAGCCGCCGTCCCCGACGTCACTGCGGACGAACCCGGCACCCAGACCGCCCCCAACGCCCAGCACGCGGTCCGCCAGGCCGGCGTCCTCGGCGACAACATCGTCCACTCCCTGCGCGGCGAGCCCCTCGAGACGTACGCGCACAAGTACGCGGGCTCGGTCGCCTCCCTAGGACTCCACAAGGGCGTCGCACAGGTCTACGGCCGCAGGCTGAAGGGCTACCCTGCCTGGTTCATGCACCGCGTCTACCACCTGAGCAGGGTGCCCACCTTCAACCGCAAGGCCCGTGTCCTGGCCGAATGGACACTCGCCGGACTCTTCAAGCGGGAGATCGTCTCCCTGGGGTCACTCGAACACCCGCGAGCGGAGTTCGAACTCGCGGCCGGGGGAAAGTCTCATCACAACCCGTCGGACGAGCCGAAGGGGTCGTCCTGACCCGACCCGGGAACTCCACAAGTCACCCCGGCGTCTGACGGATGTCGCCGCGGTCCGCCACACTGCCACTGCCCCACGACCCCGGACGGGCACCTGCCCGCCCTCAGCACCCACGAGGCTTTCCCCACTGTGAACTTCACGCGCTGGAGCGCCCGGCTCCCCGGAACGCAGCGCCGCGCCGCAGCGCGGACCGAGCACGCGGTCTCCCCGGACCGGCGGGGGGAAGGCTCCGTGCCCGCGGCCCGCGCCGAACGCCCGACCGACGGGTCACCACCCGTGCCCGCCGTCGACGAACTCCCCGCCCGCGAGGTCCTCGACCGCGTTCCGGCCCTCGTCGCCCTGCTGCACGGCCCCGACCACCGCATCACGTACGTCAACGACGCCTACGTGGCGGCCTTCGGCGTACGGCCCCCGGGCGAACCGGCCCACGCGGCCCTCCCCGAACTGGCCGAACTGGGCCTGCTGCCCCTCCTCGACCAGGTCCTGCGCAGCGGAAAGCCCCGCACCCTCAAGTCCCGCAAGGCCCTCGACGGCCGTTCCTACACGTTCACCTGCACCCCGGTCGCCGAGGACAGCGACGGCGGCGTGCTCGTCTTCGCCACCGACGTCACCGACCACGCCGAGGCCGCCGAGCGGCTGCGCGCCAGCGAACGCCGCCAGCGCGAAACGGCCGTGACCCTCCAGCGCAGCCTCCTTCCCCAGGAACTGGAAGAACCGGACGACCTGCGCATCGCCGCCACGTACCAGCCCGGCGGCACCGAGGCCGCGGTCGGCGGCGACTGGTACGACGTCATCACCCTCGGCGGCGGCCGCACGGCCCTGGTCATCGGCGACGTCATGGGCCGCGGCGTGCGCGCGGCGGCGGTCATGGGCCAACTCCGTACGGCGGTGCGCGCGTACGCCCGCCTCGACCTGCCCCCGCACGAGATCCTCCAGCTCCTGGACGGCCTAGCCACCGAGATCGACGCCAACCAGATCGCCACGTGCGTGTACGCCATCCACGATCCGAACGAGGGCCGCCTCGTGTACGCCACAGCCGGCCACCTCCCCATCCTGGTCCGCGACGAGAACGGCACGGTGCTGCGCGCCGACGAACCGACCGGCCCCCCGCTCGGCACCGGCGGCTGGATGCACTCCTCGGGCTCGATCGCGCTGGGCCCCGGCTCCACCGCGGTCCTCTACACGGACGGCCTGGTCGAGCGCCGCAACGAGGACCTGGACGAGGGAATCGCGTCCCTGGAGCGAGCCCTTGCGGGCGCGACAGGCACCCCCCAGGTGATCTGCGACCGCCTGGTCCGCTCGGCAGGTGTGACGGCGGACCACGACGACGACGTGGCGGTCCTGGTCCTCCAGCACCCGGCCCGCACAGGCCCCGACGGCGATCTCTTCCGCAACGCCGCCCTGGAACTCCTCGGCGGCGTCGAAGCGGCCCCACGCGCGCGTGCCTTCGCCTCCGGCGTCCTGACGAGTTGGCGCTTCCCCGCCGACCTCCACGATCTCGGCGTCCTCGCCACCAGCGAACTCGTCGCCAACTCCCTCCAGCACGGCACCCCACCCATGCGTCTGCGCCTCCGCCGCACCGACCGCCGCCTGATCATCGAGGTCACCGACGGAGACGACCACCTCCCCCGTCGCCGCCGCGCCGACCCGGCCGACGAATCGGGCCGAGGCATCGCCATCGTCGCCACGATCGCCACCAACTGGGGCAGCAGACGCACCCCGGGCGGCGGCAAGGCGGTGTGGTGCGAGTTCGTACTAAAGCCAGCGACGCATCTGCCGTAGCTGCGGGCACCAGGCACCAGCACCCGCGCCTTACGCCTCCGCAGCCACCGGCTCCGTCGCGACCCCGCCCCGCGTGACCACCCGACTACCGACCACCCAAGGCCGGTCCTGCACATCACTGAGCCCCCGCCCCAACCGCACAGCCAGCACACTGATCCCCAGCGAGAACAGCAGAAACGTCACGATGTACGGCCCGTGCAGCGATGCCCCCAACGGTCCCCCCACCGCCGGCCCGACCGCCAACGCAAGCTGCTTCACCAGGGCGAACGCCGAGTTGTACTGCCCGGCCATCCCCTCCGGCGCCAGATCCGCGACCAGCGGAGCAACCGTCGGCGACAGCATCGCCTCGCCGAGTCCGAACAACGCGTACGTCGACACGAACGCGGCCGTCGCCATCTCCTGGCTCCCGTGCCCGAGCCCTGCGTACCCGGCCACGAGCCACGCCACCGCCCAGATCAGTCCCACGGCCGCGATCACCCGCGACCGCCGCCGCCGCTCGACGAACTTCAGCACGGCGAACTGCGCGACCACGATCATCAGCGTGTTTGCGGCCAGGGCCGTACCCAGCGCGGACGTAGAGATCCCCGCGGCCTCCACGCCGTACGCGCTCAGCCCGGACTCGAACTGCCCGTAGCAGGCGAAGAACAGCACGAAGCCCAGCACACACAGCTGCACCATCGCCCGATTCCCCAGCAACTGCCGCCAGCTCCCCTTCGCCGACCCGCCCGGTGCGTCCTGGATCCGCGGCGAGTGCGGCACCCGCACCGTCGCCATCACCACGACCAGGAGCAGGAACATCGCCGCCTCGATGGCGAACAGGAGAGTGAAGGAGGAGACCCGGCTGGTGTCGACGAGGTGCCCCCCGATGAGGCCACCCACGCCGAGACCCAGGTTCTGCAGAAAGAACTGCGTCGCGAACGCCCGCGACCGCGTCTCGGCCGGCGAGCAGTCCACGATCATCGTCGCCAGCGCCGGCTGCATGATCGCCTGCCCGGCCCCGAGCAGCGCAGCGGCCGCCAGCACTGTCGCCGCCGTCCCGGCCAGCCCCAGGCTCAGGGCGCCCAGCGCGGCGGTGACCAGGGCGGCGAGCAGGACAGGCAGAGGGCCGCGCCGCACGATCGCCCGCCCGGCGAACGGCAGCACGACCAGCGCGGCCACGGCGAAGACGGCGAGCACGAGCCCCGCCGTCAGGGCACCGAGCCCCCGCACCTGCGCCACGTAGACGTACAGGTAGGGGACGGTGAAGCCGAGCCCGAACGCGCTGAGTGCGTTGCCCACGTGGATCCGGCGCATTGCTGCGCCCATCGCCCTGGTCACGTTCACCTCTCTCAGGTAGTTGAAGTCATCAGTACTTACAACCGAAGACTTCGAAGATAAATTTCAGAGCTAAACAGTACACGTCGAAGGACTTCAACGCCAAGCAGTCCCGTGCGATACTGCGGACATGGCCGACACACCTGGCACGATCAGCAGCGAGCCGACGCTCGACGAGCAGATCGCCGCCTACCAGCGCGAGTTCCAGGACCTCGACCCCCAGGTCGAGAAGATCGTCTCGGCACTCTCCCGGCTGAACCGGCGGATGCACGTCGCCTACGGCCGCCAGACCGCCGCCCTCGGCATCAGCAACGCCGAATGGGAGGTCCTCAAGGCCCTCGTCCTCTCCGGCGCCCCCTACCGGATGGGCCCCGGCGAACTCGCCAAGCGCCTCGGCCTCACGCCGGCCGCCATGACCCACCGCATCGACCGGATGGTGGGGGAAGGTCTGGCAACCCGGGAGCGGGACGAGTCCAACCGCGTACGGGTGATCGTGGAGCTGACGCCCGAGGGCCGCGAGAAGTGGCTGGAGGCCATGCGCCTCGCCACAGTCTTCGAGGAGGACCTCCTCCAGGACCTCTCCCCGGAGGAGCGCACGGTCCTCGGCGAGGCCCTCACCCGCCTTCTGCGTCGGGTGGAACACGCCCAGCCGGACGCCGGCGGACGCCTCACCGACCTCGATTGACAGCCACCACCTCGATCTGTAAAGTTCTCCGGGTTGCCGTGGAGCCGTAACGGTTCTGCGACAGCAACTCCCGCCGCGCAAGCGGCAACTCACACCATCAGCACGACCTCCCGCTCGGGTCGATTTCGGCATGCCCGAATTCAATTCGATACGGGGCCCGGCGGCCCGATTGGGAATCGCCGAGAGAATCGGCTAAGGTTTGAGACGTCGGAACGGCCCAACGGCCGGGAAGACAAACCCCGCTGACTGGGAATCAGACGCCGAAAGGATCTGATAGAGTCGGAAACAGCGAAGGGAAGCGCCCGGAGGAAAGCCCGAGAGGGTGAGTACGAAGGAAGCGTCCGTTCCTTGAGAACTCAACAGC
>NZ_JBIAQV010000025.1:0-108133 GCF_042889305.1 Streptomyces sp. NPDC002619
CGGCGCCTCACTCCCCGATCCAGGGCTGCCAGCCCCGATGACTGCCGTGATCATCTCATCAGGAACAGGGCGAACGTTGGCTGATGCGGCACTAGAACCGAAACAGGCGCGGATCGACGACCCACGCCGTCAACGACATGCTGATCAAGGGCAACCGCGGACTGCAATCGGCCCAAAGCCGTCCTACTGGCATCGCCACCAGTAGTAGTGCCAGCGCCGTCACGACGCGCGCAGCCGTCTGCGTCGCGCCTCGCTACTCCCCGGCCGCCGAACCGGCACGCGACGGTAAGGTCGAGGCCCTCTGTTCATCAGACGCCGAAGACCTGGAACTCCGAGACCTGCCCGGCCGGCCAGCCGTTGTTGGCGGTGAAGGTGAGGCGTACGTAGCGGGTGGTGACGGTGGAGGGGACCGTGAGGGTCGTGGTGTTGCCGGTTGCCGGGTCGAAGGTGTAACCCGCCGAGGCGAGCAGCTGGGCGAAGGTGGCGCCGTCTGTGCTGCCCTGGACGGAAATGGTCTGGGTACGGGTGGCCCAGGCGGTCGCCGGGGGAAGGTGGAGGACGATCCGTTTGACACCGGTCGTGGCGCCCAGATCGACCTGGACCCACTGCGGGAAGGCGTTGTTGGCGGACTCCCAGTAGGTGTTGGTGTCGCCGTCGGTCGTGTTGCCCGAGGCGTATGTCTGGGTGTGGCTGCTCTCCGAGGTGGGGCGGTGGAGGGCGAGGTTGGTGGTGCTGGAAGGGGGGTCGGTGGTGACGGTGACCTGGTTGGAGGGCTGCGACGCGTTTCCCGCCGCGTCGAAGGCGACGACGTCGAAGGTGTACGCGGTGGACGCGCCGAGTCCGGTGACAGTGAACGAGGCGGCGCTGGTGGTGCCCACCTGTGTGCTGGTCGAGCCGGACACCTGCAGGACGCGGTAGCCGGTCACGCCGACGTTGTCGGTCGACGTGTTCCAGGCCAGCGAGACGGAGTCGCTGGTGTGTCCGGCGACTGTCAGTGCAGTCGGCGCAGCGGGCGGTGTGGTGTCACCGCCGGTGGGAACGACGGGCTGGGTGGGGCGAGTGGCGGTCAGTGCTATCTGGCCCTTGAGCATGCGGCCGCCGTCGCCGGTCAAGCGAAGGTAGTAGTCGGCGGAGCAAGCGGTGCCGTCTTCGTCGAGGGCGAGGAATCCGGAGTTGGTGGGCACCCATGCCTGTGTCTCGGCGGTCTTGGCGATCTGGTTGCCCTCGTTGTACTCGTCGAACATCGAGATGTAGATGCCCTGCACCCCGGCCCGCACCATGTTGTAGAACTGCCGCCACATGAAGTCGCCGTGCGCGCGCTGCCGGCCGGAGACGTCGCCGGGCAGGACGCAGGGCTGGTAGTCGATGCCGTTGGCGTCGCAGTCGGCCTGGTCGCCGAGCGTGTAGGTGTTGTAGGCGTTGTCGGCCTCTGTCACATTGGCGATGGCGCCGACCATCCACGGCGAGATCATGTTGAAGGCGTGGTAGACGCCCAGATAGCCGGCCCGTGAGCCCCCGGTGCCCGTCCGCCATTCGCGCGGGACGCCGCCGATGACGTAACAGCCCTGGCCCTTGAACCAGTTGATGACATCGAGGCAGGCGTCGGCGGTGAAGGGGTGGTCGTTGTCGTTGAAGCCGAAGCCCCAGATGCAGACGACCGGCTTGCCGTTCTGCTTCGCGTATGCCGAGGACGCGGTGTGCGCGGACATCTTGGCCGTCCAGTCCGTCTTGATCTCGGACTGCATGTTCGTCCAGTCCGTCACGTCGTACATGATGTAGAACTTCCGCCCGTACGACTCAGCCGCGCTGCGCACCTTGGTCGCCATGGCGTCGCGGGTGGGGCCCTCTCCGCCGGTGGGGTTGAAGCGCTGGAGTGCCGCGGTGTCGATGTTGTTCTGCTGCATCCACAGGAAGTGGGTGTTCACCGTCTGTTGGTCGTACGAGGAGAACAGCGTGGCGGGCTGGCCGTTGCCGAGGGCGGCGTACGACGTCTGGTACGTCCTGGTGTAGTCGCGCATATCGGGCCAGCATTTGATGCCGGTGTTGGACGGGGACGGCGGCTGGCCCCAGTTCTGGGTCCAGTGCCACCAGCCGTTGATGGGCGCGCCGTCGCCGAGGCAGGCGAACCAGCCCTGGTAGCCGACGCTGATCTTGCCGACCACGTCGCCCGGCGGGCTGGCCGCTGACGCGGTTGGGGCGAGTACGGTCTCGGCGGCTCCCACCGTTCCCACCGCGGTGGCCGTGATCGCGGCCCGTAAGAAGACTCTGCGTGTGACACCCATCTGGACTCCTTTCGGTGGTCGGTGCCGCCGAGCGCGCCTGCGCTCGGCGGCACCATCAAGTCAGATCAGGTCAGGTCAGGTGTTCCAGACCTGGAACTCCGAGATCTGACCGGCCGGCCAGCCGTTGTTCGCCGTGATGTTCACCCGGACGTATCGCTGGGTGGTCGCGGTGAACGTGATGGTGACCGTGTTGTTGGTGGTGGGGTCGAAGGTGTACGTGGCCGACGACTTGATGGTGGTGAAGGCGGAACCGTCGGTGCTGCCCGACAGGGACAGCGTCTGGTTACGGGCGCCCCAGGCCGCGGGGAGCTGAAGGACGACGCGGCTCGCACTCTGCGCGGAACCGAGGTCGACCTGGACCCACTGGGGGAAGGCGTTGTTGGCGCTCTCCCAGTAGGAGCCCTGGTTGCCGTCCGTCACGTTCGAGGACGCGTAGACGTCGGTGTGGCTGGACTCGGTGGTGGCCGCGCCGGCTGCCAGGTTCCTGCTCACCGTGCCGGCACCGGTGCCGGTCAGCGCGACCGTGGCCGTGCCGTTCGACGCGTTGCTGGCGATGCTGAGGTCGCCGGTGCGGGTGCCGGACGCGGTGGGCCTGAACGTGACGTTCACCGTGCAGGAGGCGTTCGCCGCGATCGACGTCCCGCAGTTGTTGGTCTGGGAGAAGTCGCCCGTGACGGTGATGCCGGAGACGGTCGCGGCGGCGGTTCCGGTGTTGGTCACCGTGACCGTCTGCGCACTGCTGGCGGTGTTGAGCGCCTGGGTGGGATACGACAACGACGTCGGGCTGGTCGACAAGGTCGCCGGCGAGGAACCACCGGAGCTGGGGAACACCTGGAAGTCCGACAACTGAGCGGCGTTCCACCCGGTGTTGGCGGTGATGTTCACCCGCACGTATCTCGCCGTGGCGGCGTTGAACGTGATGGTCACCGTGTTGTTGTTGGTGTTCGGGTCGAAGGTGTACCCGGCCGATGCCTTGATCGTCGAGAAGCTGGAGCCGTCCGTGGATCCCTGCACCGACAGGGTCTGCGTGCGAGCCGACCACGCCGTCGCCGGCGGGAGCTTGAGCACGACCTTGCCGACGCTGTAGTTCTGGCCGAGGTCGACCTGGGCCCACTGCGGGAACGAGCCGTTCGTGCCCTCCCAGTACGTCGAGGCGTCCGGGTCGGTGAGGTTCGAGGCGACGTACGGACTGGAGCTCGAACTCGCCGAGGCCGGCCTCCCCGCGGCGACATTGGTGGTGCTGTCGATGCCGCTGCCGGTCAGGGAGACGACGGTCGGGCTGTTGTTGGCGTTGCTGGTGACGGTCAGGTTGCCCGTGCGCGATCCGCCCGCGGTGGGCTTGAACCCGACGTTCACCGTGCAGGACGCACCGACCGCGAGGGTGGAGCAGTTGTTGGTCTGGCTGAAGTCACCGGTCGCCGCGACGCCCGAGACGGTCGCCGACGCGGTGCCCGAGTTCGTCACCTTCACCGTCTGCGCGGTGGCCGACGAGCCGACCACCGTACTCTCGAAGGACAGGCTCGCCGGGTCGGTGTTCAGAACCGGGCCCGGCGCGGTGCCGGTACCGGAGAGGCTGACCGTGTTGGTGTTCCCGCCCGCGTTGACGGTCAGAGTGCCGCTACGGCTGCCGGTCGCGGTCGGCGCGAACTTCACGCTGACGGTGCACGAGCCGTTCGCCGCGATCGACGAGCCGCACGTGTTGGTCTGGGAGTAGTCGCCGCTGGTGGAGATCGACGAGACGGACGCGGCGGTGTTGGTCGGGTTGGAGACCGTCACGGTCTGTGCGGCGCTCGTCGAACCGGTCGCGACCGAACCGAAGTTGAGCGCGCCGGGGGTGGCCGTCACGCCTTCGGACGGGTAGGGCGGGTAGACCGGAGCCGGCCAGCCGCCGCAGTACGGCGTGCCGCTGATGCCGGAGTTGCCGCCGCCGTCGGTGACGACGAAGTTGCCGCCCGAGCAGTTGTACACCGGGGACGAGTAACCGACGCCGGTCGCCGTGACGTTAGTGAACTTTGCGGCGCCGCCGGTCTGTTCCTGCAGGGCGAAGGTTCCGGTTCCGGCGATGGTCACGTTGTTGAGGTTGACCCCGCTGATGGTGCCCTCGACCCACTGGACGGCTTCGTACGGACTCTGCTGGATCAGCGCGTTGGTCACGTTGATCGGGCCGGTGATCGCGCCCTGGCTGCCGTCGAACCACAGTGCGCCCACGCCGAACTGCCAGTTCGGGTCGAGGCTGCCGTCCCGGATCAGGGTGTTGTCGGAGATCGTGGTGGTGCCGACCGGCGTCGACGTGAAACGTTGCCCCACGTGGATGCCGCCGCCCTGGGTGATGCCGGAGTCCACCACCCGGTTGCCGCTGACGGTGTTGTCGTGGCCGCCGTAGATCGCGATGCCGTTGGCGAGGATCTGCAGGGACACGGTGTTGTTGGAGATCGTGTCGTTGGCGTCGGCACCGATGGCGGAGTCCGCCCAGGTGGCGATGCCGTCGTCGCCGGTGTTGCGGATGTCGCTGTTGGTCACCTTGGAGTTGGTGACGCCGCCGTGGAAGTTGATGCCGTCGGCGGTGGTGTCACGGATGCGCATGCCGGTGAACGTCAGCCCGTCCATCGGCCCGTCCATCCAGGCGCCGACCTTCATGTGGTCGATCCACAGGCTGGAGACGGTCGAGTCGCTCATCGCGCCGCCGATGCCGTTGACCTGGGCGCTGTCGTCGCGTTCCTGCACATTGCCGAAGATCGCGAAGTTCTGCAGGCGCACGTTGGTGCTGGCCGAGGGCGCGGAGTTGCCGTAGAAGCCGGGTGCCGTGCCGGTGACGGTGGAGTACCACATGCCGGCGCCGGCGATCGTGACGTTGTTGACGCTGATGTGGCCGGGGATGTTGTAGGTGCCCGGCGGGATCCACACGGTGCCGCCGGGGCCGGCCGCGCTGATCGCGGCGTTGAACGCACTGGTCGCGTCGCTCACACCGGTGGAGTCGGCGCCTTTGCTGGTCACCGACACCGACCCCGAGGGTGCGGTCAGGGCGGCGCCGACCTGCTCGAAGTCGGCGAAGTCGATCGTGTACGAGGAAGCGGTGTCCCCGGCGTCGACCTGCAACTTGAAGGTCGTGCCCGCCGGATAGGTGGTGGAGAACAGGCGGTGGGCCTCGTCGTAGAAGTGGTGCGGGTTGCTGCCCGGCGAGTTGGTGAAGGGGTAGCTGCCGTAGTACCAGCTGTAGGCGTTGGTCAGGGTGAAGTCGGGCTGCTTGACGCCGTCGATGTACAGGGACAGCGCGGCGGTGTAGACCGAGCCGTTCGAGGTGTCGGGGATGCTGTAGCGGAAGTTGATCGAGTTGGTGGCCACCGGCGTGGTGAACGTGACGTACTTGCCGGTGCCCTGGAGCGTCGTCGCCTTGCGGTACGACGCCTCGTCGGCCAACTGGCCCTGGGTGTAACTCGGGCCGATGGGTGTGCCGTTGGTGGCGGAGTTCTCCGCCTGCACCTCGACGTACGGCAGGCTCGCACCGCTGCCGCCGGTGGCGGCGGTCGCCGCCCAGGCCGGTTGGACGGCCAGAGCGACGACGCCGACAGCAGCCACCATCGCGGTGCTGACCGCCCAGACGAGGGCTCGTCTCAGATCTCGGATGGAATGGAACACTTGCCACTCCTTTGATCGCGAAATGCCGGAACTGTGCCGCTGACACCGCCAGAGAGAGGGTGGGGGGGACTCAAAGGGAGAGGGGGGAGACGGGGGGCGGTAACGACGCGAGGGGGACCGTAATATCCTCGACATGGACACGCAAGAACTAGATAGAGCATTGCAACAATAAAAATTCAGCCTGCAAGATCTAATGTGCCGTCTTGAGGCTGCATCCAGCGCCGGGCCGCGCACATGGCGGTGCCGCCGGACGGGTGTCCGGCGGCACCGTGGAGAGGGTGGGGTCAGGAGTTCCAGATCTGGAACTCGGACACCTGGCCCGCGGGCCAGCCGCTGTTGGCGGTGATGGTGACGCGGAAGTAGCGCTGGGTGGTGGCGGGGAAGGTGAGAGTGACGGTGTTCCTGGTGCTCGGGTCGAAGGGGTAGGCGGCCGAGGACTTCAGGGCGGTGAAGGTGGTGCCGTCGGTGCTGCCGCCGAGGGTCAGGGTCTGGGTGCGGGCGCCCCAGGTGGGGGGCAGTTGCAGGACCACGCGGGAGGCGCTCCGGGCCGAGCCCAGGTCGACCTGGACCCACTGCGGAAACGTGTTGTTGGCGCTTTCCCAGTAGGAGCCCTGGTTGCCGTCCGTCACGTTCGACGACGGGTATACGTCGGTGTGGCTGGACTCGCTGGTGGGCTTGCCGGCGGCGAGGTTGGTCCCGGTGGGGTCGATGCCGGTGCCCGAAAGGGCCACCGCGGTTGGGCTGTTGGACTGGCTGCCGGTCAGGGAGAGGGTGCCGGTGCGAGGGCCGGAGGCGGTGGGTCTGAAGGTGACGGAGACCGTGCAGTTCGCACCGGCGGCCAGGGAGGTGCCGCAGGTGGTGGTCTGGGCGAAGTCACCGCCGGCGGTGACCCCGGTGATCGAGGCGGTGGCGGTGCCGGAGTTGGTGATAGTGACGGTCTGCGCGGCGCTGCTCGTGTTCACCGCCTGGTCGGCGAAGGTCAGTGATCCGGGAGACGCGGTCAGGGTGGCCTGCGGTGAGCCGCTCCCCGCGGCAAAGGCGAGGTGGTTGATGTTCCAGCCACCGGTGTCCTGGTTGAGAGTCAGAATCTGCCGGCCGGCGGGCAGGGTCACGTGGGCGGTCGCGGTGCCCCAGGTTTGCCAGTCGCCGGTGGCGGGCAGGTCGACGGCTCCAGTGAGGTCGGTGCCGGAGGCGTCCGACAGGTGCAGCGCGCCTGGCACCGCGGCCGGGGCCGCGACGCGCAGGCTGAGGGCGTAGGTGCCGGCCGTGGCGACGTCCACGGTGTAGCGGAACCACTGTCCGGCGCCGGTCCAGCCCAGGTTATAACCGCCGCCGGTGTCCGAGGTGTTGTCCAGGTCCACGCCGTCGGCGCGGTAGGAGTTGGCGTTGCCGTTGACCGAGGTGACGTTGTACGCGACCCCCTGGCCGCCGGTGTCGTAGTTCTCCGCCTGCACCGTGCCGGGCACGGCGGCCGGGGTGCCGCCGTAGGGGCCCTCGGGAGCGGCCGGCGGCCAGTGGTTGTCACTGAGCGTCGCGACGAACCCGGTGGAGTTGTTGACGAAGGCTGAGGCGCCGGAGGTGAGCCCGGTGACCGTGTTGCCGGTGATCGTCGCGGAACCGGTGGGCGCCGGGTAGAACGACGGCGAGATCGCGATGCCGTTGCGGCCGGGGCTGCTGACCGTGTTGTCCTGCAGCAGGGTGTTGGTCGAGGTGGAGAAGCCGATCCCGTCATAGAGGGAGTCGGTGACGGTGTTGCCGGTCACCGTGACCTTGTCGACGATCCCGGTGTTCTGCCCGTCGCCGCCGTTGCCGATGTGCAGGGCGGGCTGGCCCTGGCTGTAGGCGTTGCCGCCGGAGCGGACCACGGTGTTGCCCGTCACGGTCGCGGACAGCAGGTCGCTGCCGTTGACACCGAAGCGCCCGGCTCCCAGACCGATGTAGCGGGCCGTGTCGCTGATGTAGTTGTCCTTGACCTGATGGCCGCTGCCCCCGTAGATCCCGACACCCTTGCCGCCCCATGGTGCGATCGAGGTGTTGTCGCTGACGGTGACATTGCTCATCGGGTTGTAGTAGGTCTTGGAACCGTCGCTGTTGGTGTTGTAGCTCACCGAGTTGATGGCGATCGCGTCGTCCCCGGTGCCGCGGACGAAGTTGTTGGTGACCGTCAAGTTGTTCCCGGTGTCCGCGCCCAGCGACACGTTGTTGACGTTGATCCCGTCCGCCCAGATCGACGTTAGCCGGCTGTTCTGTACCTTCCCGCCGGTGCCGGAGGCCCAGAAGCCCGACATGGTGTGCTGGGTCCAGATGCCGTCGGCCAGCCAGCCGGTGCCGGTGGTGTCCATCGCGCCGCCGTCCCCGCCGATGGTGCTCCGGCTGACGGCGTTGGCGTCGATGTGGAAGTTCCGCACGGTGCAGGAGGTCAGGTCGAACAGTGCCGCCAGCGGCGTGCTGTTGGGGACCGGGACGTCACGGTAGATCGTGCTGTACCACAGGCCCGCGCCCGCGATGGTGATCCCCTGTGCGTTCAGTCCCGCGGTGCCCTTCACGTAGAAGGTGCCCTGGGGGATCCACAGGGTCTTTCCCTGCGACTGGGCCTGGTCGATGCAGTTCTGGATGGCGGCCCGGCTGTCCACCGACTGGCTGTCGGCCGCACCATTGGTCGGATTGTTGTCCGCCACCGCACCGCAACTCGTGATCGAGATCGAGTTCGCCGGCTGCGCCTGCGGCGCCGGCGGGTTCTCCACGTCGACGGAATCCACGTCGTAGAAGGACGCAGTGTTGTCGGAGTCCTGCCGCAGCGAGAACGTGGCGCCCGCCGGGATCGGGGCCCCGGTGACGAAGGTGTGCGACTCGTCCCAGAAGACCCTCGGGTCGCCGTCGGCCGGGTTCTGGTTGTCGCTCGTGTTGTAGTTGCCGTTGCCCTCGTACACCCAGCTCTGCCGCGAGTTGAGGTTCAGCGCCTGCCGGAACACCCCGTTGACGTACAGGTTCAGCGTTCCGGTGACACCACCGCCGGATGCCGAATCCGGGATGCCGGCGCGGACGTTGATGAAGGAGATCGGCTGCCCGGTGGTGTTCGTCCACTGCACCGACTGGCCCGTGCCGCCCAGGTGGACATAGGAATGGCCCGAAGCCTCCAAGGCGGCGCTTGAGTACTGCGTCGTCGGCGCCGAGGTCAGCGACCGGACGGCCGCACCCCCGCCCGGCGTTCCCGCCTCGGCCTCGTAGACCGAGAACGGCGTCGTCGCACCCACCGCCGCGCTCGCTGCCGCCTGCGCCTGCGCCTGCCGGGGAGTGTGGGCCGTCGGGCCGGCCCGGAGCGGCTTGGACGGCGGCGCCCCTTGTGTGGCGGCGGCCGGTAAGACGGACACGCACATCGCGCCGACCGCGGCGACGGCGGCCGCCGCCAGTCGCCGGGGTCTGGGGATCGTCAGCATCTGATGCTCCTTCAAGGAGTGCGGGAAACCGGCGCCCCGACCGTACAGAGCCCCCATCCACCCCACTAGATTCTGACGAAGTAAAGAATGAGCCATGCAAGCCATCACAAATTTCTTACTGAAGTACGCAAATATCAATCACCCAGCTCGTCGGCGAACTCCTGCTCAAGAGCCCGGACTTCGCCCGCCTGTGGGAGCGCTACGACGTCAAGGGGCACGCGTACGGCCGTAAGACCTACCACCACCCCGCCATTGGCACCTTCACTCTCGGCTACCAAGGGACGCATCTGGCCCAGAGGTCGAAGATCCACACGGCCAGAGTTTCTGCCGAGGATGAGATACCGGGGGCCCGCGGCGGGAGTGCGGATCCGTTTGATGTCTGGTGCGGCGGTCAAACAGCGTGCGATGCGGTGAGCGGGGCGTCGCGTCGGGGGTCCGGTGAAATGCCGTCGTCGGTGACGAGGCCGGCGGCGTCGGCGTCGGCTGTGACCCGGACCGTGGTGGGGAGTGGGTGGGTGCTGTGGGCCTGCAGGGTATGAGGCCCGGCTTGGAGGGTGTGGAGGTAGTGGTCGCCCAGGAACGTGGTGTGGGTGATGTGCGCATGCCATCCCGTCGTGGCGGTGTCGGCCGCGGTCAGTGTGAGGGCTTCGGGACGGATCGCCACCGTGACCGGTCCGGGGGCGAGCGGGGTGTCGGTGCGGAACGGGACGCCACCGGTCAGACCGGGAGCTTCCAGCAGCCCTGTGCCGGGGCCGGTTGAACGGGCCGTACCGGTAAGGAAGTTGCAGCGGCCCAGAAACTCGGCGACGAAACGGCTGCCGGGGCGGCGGTACACGTCCTCGGGGGTGCCGGCGCGCACGATGCGGCCCTTGTTCATGACCAGGATCCGGTCACTCATTGCGAGGGCCTCGGTCTGGTCGTGGGTGACGAAGACGGTGGTGATGCCGAGGTCGCGCTGGAGGTCTCCGAGCCATTCGCGGGCCCGTTCGCGCAGTTTCGCGTCGAGGTTGGAGAAGGGCTCGTCGAGCAGCAGGGCGCTGGGGCCGTGGGCGAGTGCTCTGGCCAGGGCGACGCGCTGCTGCTGGCCGCCGGAGAGCTGGTGCGGGTGGGCGTCCGCGCGGTGGCCGAGTTCGACCAGGTCCAGGACCTCACCGACGCGTCGCCTGATCTCGGTGCGGTCGGTGCGGCGGACCCTGAGGGGGAAGGCGACGTTCTGCGCGACGGTGAGGTGCGGCCACAGCGCGTACGACTGGAAGACCACGCCCAACTCCCGTTGTTCGGCAGGGATGTTGTGGATCTGTGCGGCGTCGAACAGCGTGCGGTCGCCATGGGCGATGGTGCCCTCGTCGGGGGTGTGGAACCCGGCGATCGACATCAGGGTGGTCGTCTTTCCGCAGCCGCTGGGGCCGAGCAGGGTGACGAACTCGCCGTCGAGGACGGTGAAGTCGACGGCGTCCAGGACGCGGGTGGACCCGAACGTCTGGGTCAACCGGTGTACGGAGATCTCAGGCATGGCGGCCTTTCTTTCGCAGGGTCCAGCCGAGGCCCGCCGCCAACGCGAGAGCCACCAGGAGGACTTGGACCAGGGCCATGGCGGCGACCGGCCCGGGAAGTCCCTTGGACCAGGTCTGGAGCATGGTGGTGCCGAGGAGTTCGGTGCCGGGCTTGGTCAGGAAGACCACGGGGTCGTAGTCGCTGACCAGGGTCACGAACATCAGCACCAGGGCGCTGAGCAGGGCGGGGCGCAGCAGGGGCAGGGTGATGCGGCGGGTGGTGGTCCACCAGCTCGCGCCGGAGGTAGCCGCTGCCTTGGCCAGTTCCGGGCTGATCCGGGCCAGGGCGGGGGCCAGGATGATGTAGGCCAAGGTCATGTTGCGCACACTCAGGGCGAGGAGTTCGCCCCACAGGCTGTTACGTAGCAGTGCGCCGGGCCAGTTGACGATCAGGAACAGCCAGAAGAAGCCGACTCCGAAGACGATGCCGGGGGTGGCCCTGGGGTAGACGAGCAGCGCGGGCAGGGTGCGGCGCAGCCGGAAGCCCGAGTGGTGGGCGATGACGGTGGCGAGGGCGACCAGGACGACGGTGGCCGCGCTGCCGACGGCGGCGACGGTCAGGCTGTCGGTGATCGAGCGGTGCAGCGTGGGGTCGGTCCAGATCTGGTCCCAGTTGGCGGCGGTCCACAGGTGCCAGGGGGCGACCAGGGTGGTCAGATCGGTGACCGACGACATGAGGACGAGACCCAGCAGCGGGATCACACAGGTGAGGCCGACGAAGCCGGCCATGCCCACGGCGGCCGGAATGCGCCAGCGCCCCAGATCCAGCGGACGCGCGGGCGGAGTGGCCCGGGTGCCGGCCGTGTAGCGCGCGGAGTGCCGCAGCAGCCGGTCGCGTACGACGAGAAGGACCGAGGCCACCACGAGCAGCAGGATCGCTCCGGCGGAGACGACGGGCGGGTCGGGGAGTCTGCTGCTGGACCAGGTGTCGTAGAGGTAGCTGGCGATGAACTGGATGTTCGCCGGGCGGCCCAGGAACAGCGGGATGCCGAGCACCTCCAGGCAGAGCGTGAAGATGAGCAGCCCGCTGTCGAGCAGGGCGGTGCGCAGCATCGGCACGGTCACGGTGGTGAGGACGCGCAGCGTGCCGCCGCCGGAGGCCCGTACGGCGTCCTCCAGCGTGCCGTCCGCGCTGTCCAGGACTGCCTTGCAGGTCAGGTAGGCGATGGGGAGCGTCACCACGGCTCCGAGGACGGACATGCCGGGCAGCGAGGTGAGATTCCAGGCGGGCAGGTGCAGGTTCTTGGACCACAGCTGGGTCAGATAGCCGGCCGGTCCGTACAGCGATTCCCAGCCGACGATCAGGCCCAGCGGCGGGATGAGGAGCGGGGCCAGCAGGGCGTGTCCCAGCGGCCGTCTGCCGGGCAGGTTGGTGCGGGTGATCAGGACGGCGAAGGCGGCGCCGAGCAGCACCGCGAGAGCGGTGGCCGTCACGGCGAAGAGGACCGTGTTCCAGGCGGCCCGGCGGAACGCCGCATCGGCGAGGAGCTGCCGGTAGGCGTCGGTGCTGAACACGCCTCCGGGCAGGTAGTAGGGCTTCGACAGGAACGAGGTGATGACCAGGGGCACCAATGGCGCCAGGGTCAGCACGGCGATCACGGCCCAGACCGCGTACTGCCCCGGCGCGGGGCGGCGGCGCGGGGCGGTCGGGACCGCGGCGAACCGGGCGGCGGGTGGGGCGACGGTGGGTGTGTTCCGGGTCATGGTGCTCAGCGACCCAGGGCCTTGTTCCAGTGGTCGGTGATCGGCTTCTGCTGGTTGACGACGTCCTGGGAGACCGGGACGAGGTAGGTGGTCTTGGCCGGTACGTGCTTGGCCAGTTCGGTCAGGCTCGCGGTGCAGCCGTTGGCGGGCTGGAAGTTGTTCATCGACGCCTCCATGCCCGCCGCGCACATGACCTGCTGGCCGGCGTCGCTGTAGATGTAATCCAGGAACAGTTGGGCGGAGGCCGGGGAGGCGGCGCCGGCGGTCTGGGTGATCAGGCGCGGGGTCAGCGGGGTGGCGTCGCTCATGTAGCCGTAGGAGATCAGGCCCTTGTACTGCGGGACGACGGCCTGGGCCAGGCCGCTGGAGAGCCATCCGGCCGAGGCGCCGCCCTGGACCAGGTACTGCAGGCCGTCCAGTCCCTCGTCCAGGGTCTTGGTGTGCGGGCCGTACGTGTCCAGATAGCTGTTGACGGTGGTGGCGCCCAGGATGTGGTTCAGGCCGTAGACCGCCTCGTAACCCAGCGGGTTGTTGGGCGAGTAGCTGACGAGGGGGTGCTGGGAGGGGTCCTTCTTGACGTCCGCGGCGAGTCCCGCGTAGCTGGTGGGGGCCTGGTTCTTGGACAGCAGCTTGGTGTTCCAGGTGACCAGGACCGGGTCGGGCGACATCACGTACACGCCATGCCCCTGGTTGGTGTACGCGGGGAAGTCTGCCAGTCCCTGCGGGGCGACGTCGGCGAAGAGGCCGTTCTGTTCGCCCTGCACCACCTGCTGGATCGAGTCGGAGATCAGCAGGTCCGCGGTGTGGGCGCCCTGGGCGTGCTCGGACTGGTACTTGCTGTAGACCTGGTTGTCCGAGAGTTGCGAGTACGCGGGCTTGATCCAGGGATAGGTCTTGGTGAAGGCCTTGAGCAGCGGCTGGATGACGCCAGCGGGCGTATTGCCGTAGATGATCAGCCCGGTTTCGCCGTGCGCCTTGGTCACCAGGTCGGCCACCGCCGCCGGGGCTGCGGGGCTCGCGGAACCGGTGTCGGACGTCTGGCCGGTGCCGGCCGACGAGCAGGCGGCGAGCACCGCGCCGAGCGCCACGGCGGCGAGCCCCGTACGGGTGGCTGAGCGGGAGGAACGAGCGCGCATGACGACCTCTTTCCGGGCAGGCTATTTGCTATAGCGGGTGCGCCGGCGACGTTCCCGAGCGGCCTGCCAGTAGGTGTTTGTTGGGTCAGCACCGGTGCTTCCAAGGGCGTCAGGGCTGCCGGAACCCACCGGTGATCTCTCTCCAACCTGCCCGAAACGACGGCGTGGCGCGAGGGGCGGCGGTTAAGCGAATCGAAAGGTTGGCGCTCCTAGCTTCGGCAGGCGTCGCCGGTCTGTTTGTGGATCCGGCCTGCTCCCGGAGGTGGATCTCGTGGAACGCTTCGCCGCGTTCGTCATGCGGCATCGGATAGGGCTGGCCCTGGCCTGGGTCGTCGTGACCGTGGTCGGGGTGCTGATGGCGCCCCAAGTGGCCGATCGCCTCAAGAGCGGCACGACGGTCGACACGGCCAGCTACCACGCCAACGCCGCACTGCAGAAGGAGTACGGCGGGGTGAGCGCCAACCCCAGCGTGCTGGTCGTCAACCTGCCGCACGGCACCACCGCCGGCAGCCCCGCCGTCAAGGCGGGCCTCGCCGCCGCCGACAAGGTCGCCGCGTCCGTGCCTGGGGTGCACGACCTGTCGTACGCAAGCACCGGCGACCGCGCTCTGGTCGGCACCGGCGGAACCTCGACCCTGGTGATGGTGTACCCGCCGCAGCAGGGCACCGGGGTCGCACCGCCGGTGCTGGACTCGATGAGTTCCGCGATCAGCCACGCGGTGCCCGGCACCACCGTGCACCAGACCGGCATCGAGCAGCTCAGTGCGGGCGGTTCCAGCTCCGGGTCGAGCGTGCTGACCGAGATGCTCGTCGGAGTCGGCCTCGCACTTCTGGTGCTGGCCTGGGTCTTCGGCTCCGCGCTCGCCCTGCTCCCGCTGCTGTCCGCCATCGTCTCCGTGCTGACCATGCAACTGGCCATCTGGGGTCTGACCTATGCCACCAACATCGCCATCAACCCCTCGGTGCAGTTCATCGTCGCCCTGCTGGGACTCGGACTCTCGGTCGACTACGCGCTCCTGCTGGTCAACCGCTGGCGCGAGGAACGCGACGAGGGCGCCGACAACAAGCAGGCCGTCCTGCGGTCACTGCACCGCGCCGGGCACTCGGTCGCCTTCAGCGCACTGATCGCCTCCCTCGGCCTGTTCGCGCTGATCGTCGTGCCCGTCTCCTTTCTCCAAGGGGTCGGCCTGTCCGGTCTGTTCATCCCCTCCATCGCGGCACTCGTAGCGCTCACGACCATCCCCCTGCTGCTGTCCACGGCCGGGCCGCGCCTGGACAAGATCCGGCTGCGTCGCCGCAAGAGCACCGGACCCGGAACGATGTGGACGCGCACCGCACGCACCATCGTGGCCAGGCCCAAGACCGCAGCCCTGCTGGGAACCGCGATCCTTGGCACCCTGTGCGCCTTCGGGCTGACCATCAACAGCGCCGCCCCCGCCTCCACCTCGCTGGCTGCGAGCGGCCCGGCGGAGCAGGGTCTCAAGGCTCTGCAGCACGACGGGTTCCCCACCGGCGTACTGACCTCGATCCCGATCAGGCTCCCGGCGGGAACCGATCCGTCGGCCACCGCCGCGACCCTGCGCGGCCTCCCCGACCTGCACGGCGTCCTGGTCGCCGACAACCCGGCCTGGCAGCACACCACCAGCTCGGTCATCATGGCGCTGCCGAAGACCGAGATCGGCACGGCACACCCCGGAACCGCCCTGGCCGACCTGCGTACGGCGGCCCCGCACAACGCGATGATCGGCGGCAATCTGGTCCAGTCCACGGACGTCGCGCACATCATGTCCAGCTGGTTCCCGGTGCTGTTCGCCGTGGTCGCCCTCGTGACCTTTGTGCTGCTGGCCCGGGGCATGCGCTCGTTGCTCCTGCCGGCCAAAGCCGTCGCGCTCAACCTGCTGTCGGTCGGCGCCGCCTACGGCGTACTGGTCCTCGTCTGGCAGCACGGCTGGGGCTCCAACACCCTGTGGGGCATTCCCGCGACCGGGTCGATCAGCCCGTTCGTGCCCATGCTGCTCTTCGGGTTCCTCTTCGGGGTCTCGATGGACTACGAGGTGTTCATCCTGGCCCGTATCCGTGAGGCGTACGACCGCACCGGGCGTACGAACGACGCCGTGATCGAAGGGGTCAGCCGCACCGGACGCCTGGTCACCAGCGCCGCCCTGATCCTCTTTCTCGCCCTGATCTCACTGTCCTCCACCCCGGACGTGACCATCAAGATGATGGCCACCGGTATGGCAGCGGGCATCCTGATCGACGCCCTGGTCGTACGCACCCTGCTCACCCCCGCTCTGGTGGTTCTCTTCGGCCGGGCCAACTGGTACCTGCCCACCTGGGCCGCCCGCCTGCTGCGGGTCAGGCCCTCCGCCATCGGCGAAGCAGCGGACCGTCACGACCGGGACGACAACGGCACACCCAGCCCGGCAGGCCCCCATGCCTCCATGCATGCTTGAGTCATGCGTACCGTGATCGAGAACCGCGTGGCCGCGGGTGCCGCCTACCTCACGGCGGCACCGCGCACCTCACGGACACGCTCGCGGGCCTGCGGGTCCCCACGGGGAGGGCACGGCTGAACGTCGCGCGTCCCGACAGCACCGGACTTGTCCTCCAGCTCTCCATCCCGCACACCACCAGCCTGTCCAAGACCACTGCCGCACCGGCCGGCACCCGCTGCTCCCACACCAAGGCATAGCCCCATGCGCATCCTGGTGATCGAAGACGACGAAGCCCTCGGCGCGTCCCTGACCTGGGGACTGCGGGCCGAGGGCTACACCGTCGAACTGGCCGCCGACGGCGCCGAAGGACTGTGGCAGGCCACCGAACACGACTTCGACCTGATCATCCTCGACGTCATGCTCCCCGGCCTGGACGGCTACCAGATCTGCGCACGGCTGCGGGAGGCCGGGAACTGGACGCCGCTCCTCATGCTCACCGCGATGGACGCGGCCCTCGATCAGGCGGAGGGCCTGGACCTGGGCGCTGACGACTACCTCACCAAACCCTTCGAGTACCCCGTCCTGCTCGCCCACATCCGCTCCCTGCTGCGGCGCGGAGCACCCCCGCGCCCCGCACTGCTGCAAGCCGGCGACCTGACGATGGATCCGGCCACCCGGACCGTACACCGCAGCGGCCGGGCCATCACCCTCACGCCCGGCGAACTGGCGGTCCTGGAGTACCTGTTGAGGGCGGAAGGCCGCGTGGTGTCCAAGAGCGAACTGCTGGAGCACTGCTGGGACGCGGCCTCCCAGGCCGACCCGGCCGTCGTCGAGGTCCGCATCCATCACCTGCGCCGGAAGATCGACCAGCCGTTCGCCACCCGCACCATCGAAACGGTCCGAGGATCGGGGTACCGCATTGACCCGCAACGCACCTAGCCGCGGCTCACTCCGCCTGCGGCTCACCTTGCTGGCCACCCTCGCCATCACCGTGACCGTCGCGATCGTCACGGCCGTCCTCGCGTTCACCCTGGTCACCTCCGTACGGTCCAACGTGACGACCACACTCAACGCCTACGCGGACTCCGTCGGGCAGTCCGCCACCGCCGGACGCCTGCCTACCCGCCTGCCTCCCTCCCCCGGCGATGCCACCGTGTGGGCCCAGGTCGTGGACTCCTCCGGCACCGTGATCGCCTCGACCGCCAACGTCGCGGGCCAGCCCGTCCTCTACACACTCCCCGCCGACCGCACCACACCCCGGCCCGCGCCGGGTTCATCGTCCAGCCGCGGGGACGAACGGGTGATCGCGCAGCGCTATGTCACCGGCACCGAACCCGTCGTCGTCTACGTCGGCGGCTCCACCCAACTGCTGGCATACCTGAACCACGACCTCCAAGGACACCTTCTCTACCTTCTGCCCGTGATCCTTCTGAGTGCCGTCGGCGTCTCCTGGCTGCTGATCGGCCGCACCCTGCGCCCGGTCGAACGTATCCGCGCCGAGGCCGCCGAGATCACCGGCAGCGATCTGCACCGGCGCATCCCCGAACCCGGCAGCGACGACGAGATCGGCCGCCTCACCCGCACCCTGAACGGCATGCTCGACCGCCTCGAGTCGTCCGCCGACCGCCAACGGCGCTTCGTCGCCGACGCCTCCCACGAACTGCGCACACCCCTCGCCGCCGTACGCACCTCGATGGAGGTCGGACTCGCCCACCCCGACCAGGCCCCCTGGCCCGAACTGGCCACCCGCGCCGTGACCGAGACCACCCGGCTGCAACGCCTGGTCGAAGCACTCCTGCTGCTGGCCCGCTCCGACGACAACACCCTGCTGCGCCACCGCGAACCGGTCGACCTGGTCACGCTGGTCCAGGCCGCTGTCGACGCCGCACCGGCCCGCGTCCCCGTCGCACTCCATGCCGCGGAGAACGTCCGCGTCACCGGCGACCCGGACCAGCTCACCCGCCTGATCCGCAACCTGCTCGACAACGCCGACCGCCACGCCGAACACACCATCGAGGTGACCCTGACCACTGACGGCCCGGCGACCGCGGTCATCCAGGTCGCCGACGACGGCCCCGGCATCCCGCCCGCCGACCGCGAGCGCGTCTTCGACCGCTTCATGCGCCTGGAGGCGGCCCGTACCCGTCACGCCGGCGAGAGCACCGGAACCGGCCTGGGACTGTCCATCGCCCGCGACATCGTCACCGCTCACGGCGGAACCATCACGGTCACCTCAACGGTGCGGCAACACGACGGGCAAGAACGCGGAGCCACCTTCACGGTCCGCCTGCCCGTCGCCGGCCCGCCATCGGAAGCCGCGTGACCAAGAGCATGCCTGAAAGATCGTGTAAGTCCGTGATGTGAAAGGCTGGTAGGGGCTCTGACCTGGGCCGTTGACCAGCCGGGACGGACGGACATGAACGACAACGAGATCCAGGCCGTCGAACCGGTCGAGGACAACCTCACAAACTTGCACGCTGCAGAGCCCTTGCCGACCAGGGGCAATCCAATCCGGCGTGAAAGGTTGCACGTCAGAGGGCTACGCAGGTGCTCAACCAATGTTGGGGCCAGTCGACCGGAGTGGCCGTAGCCCTCCTAGTTCGGCCCGCTCCCGGTCGCACGGTGTGATGCGGTGGGCCACCAGGGCGGCGAGGTCGTCGTCACGGGTGCCGTGGACGTAGGCGCGCAGGTCCTGGCGGAGGTGGTCGAGGAGTTGGCGGGGCGGGGCAAGGACCCATCGGCGGACGCGCTGGGCGAGGGGGTAGAAGGCGCCGATACCGTCGCGGGTCTCGCTGACGCCGTCGGTGTAGAGCAGCAGGCGGTCGCCGGCGCCAAAGGGGATGGTGTCGACCTGGTAGTGGTCGCCGAGCAGGGCGGCCATGTTGATGGGCGGTGACGGCGCGCTGGGTTCCACCTCGCGCACTTCGCCGCCGTGCAACAGCAGCGGCGGAGGGTGCCCGCAGTTGACCAGGCGGGCGATGGGTTCTCCGGCGGGGATCTCGACGAGCAGGATGGTGACGAAGCGCTCCAGCGCGTCGTCAGTGGGGACGTGCTCGCCGTAACGGCTGATGCTGGTCTCCAGCCGGTGTGCCAGGTCCGGCAGGTGGGGGGTGTCCTCGGCGAATATCCGAAAGGAACTGAGGACGACCGAGGCGGCCTCGACGGCCGGAAGGCCCTTGCCGCGCACGTCACCGATGATCAGCCGCACTCCGTGCGGGGTCTGCCGCGCCTCGTAGAAGTCGCCGCCGATGCGGGCTTGCGCGGCGGCCGCCTGGTAGAGAACCTCGACGTCGATGTGCCCGAGGTGATGCGGGACCGGGCGCATCAGCACGTGCTGCGCCGTCTCCGCCACGGCGCGGACCTCGGCGAGGGTGCGCTCCCGGTGCTGCCGTACCCGGCTGGCGTAGGCGGCGGCCAGGGTGACAGCCGCGATCGTGATCAGGGTGAAGATTCCGGGAGTCCGGTCCAGAGTGTGGTCGGCGGCGGAGATGGCGAAGCCGGCAATCAGGGTCAGCAGCCCGATGCCCAGCGTGCCGGCCACGGAGAACATCGCGGCGGCCAGCGCGGGGGCCGCCCCGAGCAGGCGGTAGAACTGCAGGTGGGGCGTAAAGAGGGCCGCCACCGAGGCCAGCACGATCACCAACAGCGGAGTCAGGAGCGCCGGCGAGAACGGCCGGTCCTCTTCCCGCATCCGCCGGGAGAGCCGCTTCGGGGCGATCACCTGCCTGAACGACCGAATGGCGGCGCCACGGGATGCGATGGACCCCTTGACCTGTACACCCATGTTTCTGTCCTTAGGCGGAGACGGCTCTTCGATGCCCGCCTGCAGTCGAAACTACCTGAACTATGCCTAAATGAGGCAATAAGGTTGAACTCTAAACTGTCAGCGGTGGTGCGGCTGCTGCAAATCACGGTTGCGGCGCCTGATGGCCACTACCGGCCCGAGGTGACCCCTTCGACCGGTAGTGAAACGTTTGTCTCATTTGCGCAACTCTGGCACATTGGTGCCAGTAAACGCAACAAGGAGTAGCATCATGGCTTCGGCGACCTTCACCGAACGGCGCGGCACGGTCCGCACGGGCGGTCGCAGTGCTCGGGTGCGTGCGGCCGTATACGAGGCGACGCTGCTCGAGCTGGGACAGCGCGGCTACGCCGCACTGTCCATCGAGGACATCGCAGTGCGGGCCGGCGTGCACAAGACGACGATCTACCGACGGTGGGGGACCAAGGACAGGCTGGTGGCGGCCGCCATGGGCGACCTGGTCGACGCCAGGGTCCCGGTTCCGGACACCGGTGCGATCGAGACCGACCTGCGTGCGTACGCCCGATCGATCGTGGACGTTCTCACCGGCGACGCGGGCGCGATCGTGGTAGCCGTGCTGTTCTCCGATGCAGCCAGAGTGCCGGAGGTCGCCGAGGTCAAGCGGAACCACTTCGCCGAACGGCAGCGGCTCGCCGCGCCCATCGTCGAACGGGCGATCCAGCGCGGTGAACTACCGGCGGACACCGATCCACATGAGCTGATCGGACTGATGGCCGCGCCGATCTACTATCGGCTCCTGGTCACCGGCGAACCCATCGACCATGCCGTGGGCGACCGCGCGGCCCGCGCCGCCCTTGCCGCGGCGCCAGCCGCCCGGCCCGGACGATGAGCCGCCAACTCGCCGCGTTCAAGCCGCGAGTACCGGCATGTGCCCCGGATTCCGGACCGATCAGCCGGCGGACCGGCATCGGTCACGATGCTCGATACAGCGCGGACCCTGGCGTTGACCTACCGGCACGGCGACCGATCGGCGGGACGGCTGCTGGGCCGTCCGAGTGACCACTCCGGTGGCGCCCCAACCGTCCATATCTGGCCGCATAAGATAGCTCATGGGCTGCATGTCCTCCGAAGGGACCCGTGGATTGTGACCACCTCGATCATCGTCGGAGGAAGCGGCGCGCTGGGACGCGTTCTGGCGCAGCGATTCGCCGACCGCGGCGACAGCGTCATCATCACCAGCCGCACCAGGGAGCGCGCCGATACCGTGGCCGCCGAGATCGCTGACACGGTCCGGGGTCTGGCCGTTGATCTGTCGCGGCCGGAGACCATCGACGGAGCGCTCGCCGATGTGGGGGATGTCGACAACTTGGTGATCACCGGCGTCTCAGAGGGTTTCAACACTCTCGCGGATTTCGACATCGCCAAGGCCGTGGAAGCCGTGACCATCAAGCTGGTGGGGTACACGGAGACCGTGCGCGTCCTGCGCGACCGGTTCACCCCCGGCGCGTCGGTCGTCCTCTTCGGCGGCCTGGCCAAAGAACGTCCCTACCCCGGCTCCACCATCGTGACCGCCATCAACTCTGCTGTCACCGGGCTGGTGAAGACCCTCGCACTGGAGATCGCACCCCATCGTGTCAACGCGCTCCATCCTGGCGTGGTGGGCGACAGCCCGAGGTGGCGCGACGTGCCCGACCACCCCCACGTACCGCGTACCCCCATCGGGCGCTTGGTGACGATGGCGGAAGTCGCCGACGCCACCGACTTCCTCCTCCGCAACACCGGCGTCAACGCCCAGGACCTGTTCGTCGACGGCGGACTGCGCGTCACCTGACACGACCGCCCTACCCGAAGAGGTGTAGAAGCCAGATACAAAACGGCCCCGGACAATCAAGGCCCGGGGCCGTCTTTGGGCCGTATGAGGTCACCCGACGCCGACCAACAACGACAGAAGCCCACGGCATCTGAACTGCTCAGAGCCGCGGGCCTGTTCTGCCTCGCTGGTCAGCCGGACGGCTGTTCAGTACACCGGCTACTGATCACACACGACGGCGCTTGACTCCCCCATTGAGGCGCGACCTTTTGTTCGGGAGCGAGCTCAGTCGGGTGTTTTCCGCGTGCACGCTCTCGAAGTCACGGGCAGAGGCGAGCCCCTCAATGAAGGACCGGAAGTCGGGGGCGAGGGTCAACTCCGTGTTGAGGTCCGCGTCGAACCAGGCAACAGCGGGTTCGCCGTGTCGGCCGCCGGATCGGTAGTCGAGCCGTTCCGTACTCGCCCGTGACCAACGCAGCCGAAACCGTCAAGGAAGCGCGTCTCAGCACAGTTCAGGCAGTTCCATTGCCATCAGCGGCGCGTACTGCTGTCCGGCGTAGCAGTCGCTGTCGCGTAGGTCGCCCTGGATGATGGGGCGAGGCAGGGAGACCTTCACCGCGAGGGCGAGGGGGTGGTTGACGACGAGGACCTGCCCCTCGTCCGCACCGAAGAGGCCGGCGAAGAGTTCCCGGTTGAGGAAGCCGGTCCCGACGAGGGCCTGATAGGTGTGCTCGTCCCGGCACATGAAATCGAAGGTGAGGGTGAAGGGCCCGGCGTTCTTGGAGCGGACCAGGGAGCAGTAGTCGAGCAGGGTGGCCATGGGTTACAGCTCCTCGGTGGTGGTGCGGAAGAGTTCGCAGGGCGTGACGCCGGTGGCGACGTGGTTGAGGGTGAAGCGGTAGAGCGGGCCGCGGTCCATCTCCGGCGGCGAGTACGGGTAGGCCAGCGTGGAGACCAGCCCGTCGTACTCGGGCATGGGCAGATGGCTGCTGGCATGGGCCACGAAGGTGGAGATGGCGTGCGCTGTGGCCTGGTCCGGGGCGGTGACCGTGATGACCACGCCGATCTCGGCGGGGTCGAGTTCGTCGGGTTCGTGGCCGGCGAGGACGGCTCCCGCCCCGTAGAGGCGGTAGTCGATGTCGACGGTGCCGGGGTCGACCTGGCCGTCGAAGACGTCGAGGATCTTCTCTTCGAAGTACTTCTCGGCGAACGACAGAAGGTCGGGCAACCGCCTGATGACGACTTGGTCGCGTACGCCGCCGATGACGACGGTCTGATAGCCGACGAGCTCGGCGCCTTCCAGCTTGTTGGTGTAGCCGTCCGCCGGCACGTACCGGGCGCCGCGGACGCGGACGGTCTGCTCGTCGACGGCCTTGTAGGTGGCGTGCGTGGTGTCCAGCGCACCGGACGGCTCCAGGATATGGAAGGGGTCCGCGTTCTCGTACAGGGTGTGGGCGGCGACCGAGCGCGGGGTGAGACGGCTGCCTTCGGCGAGCGTGGTCACGTCGAAGTGGTCGTCGCGCAGATGCACGAGCAGGCCATTGGCGGAGGGCGGGATCGCGCAGGCGGCGCCGCATTCGACGGTCTTGGCCATGTGCCAGGTCAGGCCCGGCTCCGCACCCCGCATGTGCGGCAGTGCGGCGAACAGCGCGGTGTCGCTGGCCCGTCCGGCGAGGATGACGTCGCACCCGTCGGCCAGGGCCTGCTGGATGGGCTCCACGCCCATCATGGCGACGGTGTGGCTGCGCGCGAAGAGTTCGCGGTCGATCTCCGGGGCATGGGGCAGCGGCCGGATGCGGTCCTCGTCGTACAGCTTCTCAAGGCGCTCCGCCGGCTGGTCGCAGTAGATCAGGCCGAGCCTGAAGTGGACGTTCTGCTCAGCCGCGAGGGCCCGCGTGAGCCCCGCGACCCAGTCGACGCCCGCGTCCCGGCCGCTGGTGCCGCAGGAGCCGATGATCAGCGGTACTTGGAGCGTGTCACGGGCCTTGAGCAGCAGACGCAGGTCCCGTGTGACGGCCTGGGCGGAGAGTTTCGGGGTGGCGGAGCCGAGGGCCGCGGGGCCGCTGTCGGTGGATCCGGCGTCGCAGGCGATGACATGCGGGCGGGCTTCGACGCCCCGGTGGAAGGCGTCGGCGTCGAAGCCGGCGCCGAGGGCGCCGGTGGGGGCGAGGATGCGGAATTCCATGGGTGCTGTCTCTCTGTGCGTGCGGAAGTGGCCCTCCGCCGGCCTGGTTCAGGCGGTCCGCGCGGCGGTTGCTGTGCGGCGGGTGAGGCTGGTGAAGACAGCGAAGGTGATCGCGGCGAACACCGCTGCGTTCAGGAGCATGTAGCGCCAGCCGGTCAGGTCCACGGTGACGCCGAGCAGTGCCGGGCCGAGCGAGATCCCCGATGCGGAAGCGATGGTGTACAGGCCCGTGTACGCGCCGAGGACCCGGTCGTTGGGGGCCAGGTTCCACAGGGCGACCAGGGCGTTGACGGCGAAGACGGCGTAGCCGACGGAGGAGATCGCCATGGCTGCCGCGGTCATGGGCGCGTTGGGCGCGGCGAAGCCGGTCAGCAGGCCGACGACGAAGAGTGCCACGCCGTAGCGGATGGCGCGGACCTGGCCGATGCGGCCGGACAGGTAGGCGATGGGGACGACCGTGGCGAGGAAGGCGACGGCACCGGGCAGGGCGATGGCTCCGGCCCGGCCTCGGGACATCCCCAGTACCTCGATGCCGTACGGGGTGGTCATGGCGCGCAGTGCCGACCACATCCCGGCGAAGCAGAAGATGCCCACCATCAGCAGCAGCCGGGAGCGGCTGGGGTCGCGGACGACATCCTTGATGACCGCCCAGGGCGAGGCCGATTCGTCCAGCCCTTGAGGGGCGGTACCGGGATCCGCCTCGTTCTGGGAGGGCAGGCGCCGACGGGCGTGGTCGCGGCCCAGAAACCAGCTGGACAGGCCTATCGCGATGAGCATCAGCAGCGGGGGGATGGCGAAGGCGGCCTTCAGGCTGTGGTCGACGACCAGCAGGCTGATGAGCGAGGAGACGACGATGGTGAGACTGACACCGGCCTTGATGAACCCCTGCGCCTTGCTGCGGTTGCCCGCGGCGACGTAGTCGGACACCAACGTCTCGGTGACACCCTTGAACGCGTTGGCCGTCAGGCCGAAGCACACGATGCACATCATCAGGGCGGGCAGACTCGTGGCCCACGGAATCAGCGCGAAGGGGATCGCGGCCAGGCACGCGCCGACGACGATGATCGGCCACCGGCCGAAACGGTGCCGGGCCCGGAGGTCGGAGAAGCGCCCCATGACTGGCTGGACGAAAACACCGAAGGCGGTGTCCATGCCCATGATCAACCCGATCAGCGTCGCGGACGACAGGTACCCACGCAGTTGCGCCGGCACCTGGGCCTCGTAGAAGTTCCACACCGATTCCTGCGCGAAGATCGCGATCGCCACCCAGGCGACGGCGCCGGCGCTCATCCGGGTGGGGGTGATGGCCACCTTGTTCTGGGTGGCCGGCGCTCCGCCTGGGGAGGGCGGACGCGTGTCGTGCATCATGGCGGCTCCTTGCCATATGCTATAGCAACAGTGCTGTCGGCCGACCTCCTCCCGCGCGGGACTGACGAGCAGGCGGCCGGGAGGGCGATCAGATGCTGGAGAGCTGGATCAGTGCCTCGCGGTGGTGATGCATGGCGAGCTGCTCGGCTCGTTCTTCATCCCGGTCCAGGAGAGCGTCGAGCAGGCCGCGGTGTTCGCGGTAGCGGCGGCGGAACGCTTCAGCCCGCTCGGGGGCAAGCTTCATGGTCAGGTCCAGACGCTCCTCGTCACTGAAGGCGCGGGCCTGGTGCAACAGCCCCTCCAGGACGGGATTGCCGACGGAGGCTTCCACCTGGTGGTGGAACTGCCGCAGCATCCGGAAGAGGGCGGTGAGCAGGTCGGCCACCGCAGCATCCGCCCCCTGCTGGGCCAGCACCCGCTCCAACTCCGCGACCAAGCCGTCGGCCCGGTCCAGCAACTCGGCCAGCTCGGCGAGTTGGGCATCGGTGGCGTTGCGGGCGGCGAGGCGGGCCATCAGGGCGGAGAGGCGCACTTCGGCCTCCACGACCTCTGAGCGCGCGGCCGGGGGATGGTCCGCGATCCGCAGAGCCCGGGTACCGACCCGCTCCACGACCTTCTCGTGCACCAGCTGGCGCAGCGCTTCGCGTACTGGGGTGGGGCTGACGCCGAGGCGGGCGGCGAGATCACGTTCGGTGATCTTCTCCCCTGGTCGCAAGGTGCCCTCGCGCACTGCGTCACGTAGCCGCTGGTAGGCCTGGTCGGCCAGTGACGCGGTCTCCATGGGACCGAGGGGGTTGCTCATGGCCGTAAGCGTGACTCCTGCTATAGCAAACAGTCAATGGGTTGGTTCCGAGGTGTTTTCGGGGACGTTGCAGGTGGACCTCCCCGCCGCCCGGGACGAGAGGCTCGCCGGTCCAACGACTGACTGATCCGAACGAGACCGCCGAGGCCCACGCCCGTTCAGTTGGAGTTGGACAGTGACAGGCCGTTGAGGAGCACTTCGGCCACGTTCTCGGCATAGAGCCGCACGCGCGTCTCCGCCGTCGACGTCAGCTCCGGGTTCATCATCGAGGCGAGCGCGATCTGGCCATAGAGCGCGGATCCGCCCGAAGTGAGCAGGAAATAGAAGGTTTCGTAGGGGACTTTCTTGATTCTTCCCTGGTCGTGCAGGAGTTCAAAAACGGGGATGAAGCGCGACCTGATGGGCTCGATGTAATGGTGGTAGAGATAGTCCAGGCGATCCGTGGCGGCCACGCCTTCCAACGTGACGAGGCGAGCCAGATAGGGGCGCGTTGCCGAGTACTCGATGAAATTCCGGATCAGCATTCTCAACCGCACCATGGGGTCGGCCGATTCGTCGTCCGCAGCCACCAGGTAATCCACGAGAGGACGGAAGGCCCAGTCGACGGCCGCCCGCCACAGATTCGCCTTCGATCCGAAGCGCTGATAGAGCAGATTGCGGCTGACGCCCAGTTCGTCATTTACGGTCCGCAGCGACACGCCGTTGTATCCATGCACTGAGAAAGCCTCGATCGCGGCGGCCATGACCTGGTCGGTCGGGGCGAATTGCGCATCTTTGGGTGGACGTCCTCGTGGGCGGGTGACGCGGGGCGGATTATCAGGCATGGGGCCAGCCTAGCGGTGCCTCCGCTCCTCCGTGGGGCCGGAGGAGCGGAGACGAGTACCGGGCGGACAGGGCGGCTATTCCTTTACCGCGTGAGCTTGTCGACGGGCTTGAACTTCGCTTCGCCGCCTTCGAGGTTCGTATTGAGGAATGCGTGCCGATCGCGCCGGTTGATCTCGTCGATCCATCCGGACACGCCCGGGACGTTGCGGCGCAGGGTCTCTCGCGTCAGGTTTCCGGGCACCCGGGCGAGCGGAGCGAAGCGCCACAGGCCGGCGTCGGGCAGGCCCGTGCTCCGGTAGCCCTCCTCGCCCAGGTAGAAGCGCGCATGACCGAGCTGTGCCCTGTAGCGCAGCTTGCCGTAGATCTGGCGCAGTCCCTTCGCGTCCGTCGGGGGCAGGAAGGTGTCCATGAATGACCGGCACAGTTCCTGGGAGTCCTTGTCGATCTTCGGTTGCTCCGAAAGCCCGAGCAAGAGGTTGGCCTTGAAGCCCTCGGCCACCGTCTCCGGGTACCACGGCGGCTCGACGCCCATGAGGTAACCGACATAGCGCCAGTGATGCATCATGGCTTCCACGTCGGCGTCAGTGGGACGGTAGCCGAGCAGCTTCAGCTGCATCCCGGGGGCGAACGAGCTGAGCAGCAGGGTCCCGGTCTGCGCGAACTGGCTGATGGGCATGCCCAGCCGGGCCCGGTCCCACTCAGGGTGCGGCAGCAGGGTGTGCCGGATCATCGAGTGCAGGGTGCGCACGAGCACCGCGGAGCGGCGTCCCACGGCGCCGGGTCGCATGGCGCCGGGCTCGGTGGTGTCGGTCCAGAGCCGGGAGGTCTCCAAAAACCGGCCGAACGCCGACCCTCCGGTGTAGGCGCCGGTCAGCGCGAGCGGCTTGGCGACGGTCTCCAGACCGTACGCGTTGAACGTCGACATGCCGAAGTACGGGTACAGCTCCTTGTACCGCCGGAAGACCTCCGCACCGTGCTCGACCTTCCCCCAGTCCACCCACTCGGGATCGGTGTTGATCTGCTCGAACAGCGCCACCAGCTCCGGGGACGGATCGCTGACACTCTTGATGCCGCCGTGCAGTGCCAGCTCGACGTCCTTCCGGGCACGGGACCTGCCCTTGGGCGAGGCGAAGGCCGCTTCGACATAGGCGTCGCCCAGCCGGTCCCCGGTGTTCATGGCCCGCCCGAAGGCCTTCGCCAGGTCCTCGGAGACGTCGAGGTGGCATTTGGCCAGGCGCTCGAGTTTCCACTTGAGGGCCTGGCCCTGAGGGCTTTCGGCGGTCTCGAAGTACGTGAAGATCTTGGGGATCGCCACTTCGGTCGACTGCGTCATTGATCTCACCGCTTTCCCATGGTTCGAGTGATTCCCGTGGCCAGTTCGCCGGCCAGATCGCGGGCGACGCGGAGGGCGGCTGCTTCGTCCGCCAGGGATGCGTCGCGGCGCATCAGTGCTGTGATGAACGCCGCGCCGCGCAGGTCCGGCAGGGGCGGGCCCAGCAGAATGTGGGTGTGCGGACTGCCCTCGCCGAGGGAGTAGGTGTAGACACGTTCCGAGTCGGTCACCCACGTCACCGCCGCACTCAACCGGCGGAGCAGCGGGCCGAGTTCGCCGGCCTCGGCGTCGTCCAGATCGGCGAGTCCCTCGGTGTGCCGCAGCGTCTGGGCAGCGACCCAGCCCGGTGCCGGCATCGCCGGGTGCTGGACACTCCCCAGTGCCCGGTCCGCACCAGCCAGCCAGGATCCGAGCCCGCGAGCGCCGCGGCCCGTCGGCAGAGAACGCATCCATCGCTCGTCATGGCCGCCCCTGCCGAGTCCCGTCCTGCGGCGGGGCGATCGTGCTCGTCAGCGTGCCGATCCTGGCGAGGGTGACCGACACCACGTCGCCCGCCGTCAGGAACCACCCGTCCGCGACGCCGGTCCCGCCCGGGGTCCCGGTGAGGAGCACGTCACCGGCTTCCAGGGTCAGGAACGAGCTGACGTACGCGAGGAGTTGAGGGACCGAGAAGATGAGCTCGGCCGTCGAGGAGCGCTGGCGTACGACACTGTTGACCTCGGTGGTGAGGTCCAGCGCGTCGTGCAGGCGCAGTTCGTCCGTGGTGAGCAGGGCGGGCCCGAGCGGTTTGAAGCCGTCGAAGCCCTTGGCGAGGGCCGGGCTGGCCATCGGCAGCGCCGGATTCTCTCCCGACTGGACGTCGCGCGCCGAGAGGTCGTTGGCGACCGTCCCGCCCGCGACGAAGTCCCAGGCGTCCGCCTCTGGAATGTCGCGGCCGGTTCGCCCGATCACGACGGCGAGTTCACCCTCGTAGTCGACCCGCTTCGGCGCGGAGTCCGGCAGCCGGACGGCGGCACCCGGGGAGGTGACGGCGGAGCCGGGTATCAGGTGGAAGCGGGGACGGGCGGGCAGGGGGCTGTCCGTCTCGGCCGCGTGGTCCCGGTAGTTGAGGCCGATGACGACGATCTTGCCGGGACGCCGCACCGGAGGTGCGATCGTGGCGTGCTCCCGGCTGATCTCCTTGCGGAGCCGCAAGCCTCGCACCTCGGCCAGCCGGCCCGCGACGATGAAGTCCTCCAGAGATCGGCCGGGGGCGTCGAGGAGTTGCAGTCCGTCGGGACCGACCCGTGCGAGGCCGTCGCCGGTCTGTGCGAGCAACATGGTGTTTCTCCGTTCCTCCGTACTTGGCGGTTCCTCAGCCCTTGGCTGTTCCGCAGTCGCCGGCCGACCGACCCATGACCTGGTCCACGAGGGCGTCGGTGTCCGCCGGGCAGGTGTCACCGCGCCAGGCGACGATGCCGTCGGGGCGTACGAGCGTGATGGCGGATCCGTACGCTTGGCGGGCGCCGTCCGCGCCGATCCACTCCTCGTCGAGAGGTATTCCTCGGGTTCGGAACGCGTGGGCCAGAGCCCCGCTGTCCACGGCGGGGGCGAGGTTCAGCAGGACGAAGTGCCCGCGGAAGAGGTCGAGCACGGAGCTCCCGTCGGCCAGCGCGACATGCGGGGCGCGATGCCCGGGGCGTGCCGTGGGCACGTACTCCTCCGGGTCCTCGGGGGGCTCGGGGGTCCCGTCGGAGACGATGAGGGGCGACTGCGGGTAGCACAAGCCGAGTTGGACGCCGAGGGAGCGCCACTCGGTCCATCGGGTGGTCACAATCCGCTCGCCGGCCAGGTCGCGTGCCTCCTTCCGCACCGGGTCGTCCAGTGCCGGGTCGGGCAGGAGCGCGTTGTCGGCGCGGTAGTTGTGCCAGGCGCGGCGGACCATGCGTTCGGCGTGCGGACGGCGCTCGGCGGTGTAGGTGTCGAGCAGGGTGTCCGGTGCCCAGCCCCGCAGTACGCCCTCCAGCTTCCAGCCGAGGTTGGCCACGTCGCCGAGTCCGGTGTTCATCCCGTGTCCGCCCGAGGGCCACATCCAGTGCGCGGCATCGCCCGCCAGCAGAACATGGCCAGAGCGGAAGGACTCGGCGACCACCGCGTCGCCGCTCCACCCCCGGGCGTCGAGCACTTCGACCTCCGCGACCGGGCAGTCGAGCGCGTCGGCGACCGTGGCACGGACCTCGGCGGCAGCGGGCGACTCCCCGTCCGCGAGCGGATAGGTGACGCGCCACAGCTCACCGCCGTCGAGCGAACCGAGAATCATGCGACGGGGGTTGACCAGGTAGTACTGCACGGCTGGGGCGTGTGGAATTCGGTCGCGCAGCCCGGGAAGCCGCACGAAGGCCCCCTGCCAGCGGGCCCGGACGTCGGCCGAGTCCCGCAGCGACCCGATGCCCAGGGCCTTGCGGACCGGAGAGGCCGCACCATCGCACGCCACCAGGTAGCGCGCCCGCACGGTCCTGCGGCCGTACGCCTGCGAGGAGAGCCGTACGGTCACGCCGTGCGTGCCGTCGTCGAAGGCGTCGCACGTCCACCGGTAGCGCAGGTCCACCGTGGTCTCGGCGGCGGCGCGTTCCCGAAGCGCGAGGTCGAACCAGAACTTCGGCCACCACACGCCCCCTTCGGGGCTCAGCCCGTGCGTGGTCTCGCGCCGGTCCGCGTTGCAGGGGCGGGGGAACCGGGCCAGTTCGTAGGTGGTCATGCGGGAGACGAACGAGATGTCCCGCGGAGCATCCGCGGGGAAGCCGCTGCGGAGTACGGCGTCGGCGATGCCCCACCGGCGCAGGAGTTCCATGGACGCGGTGTCGACGGACTCCGCCGTCGGGTAACGGACCACGCCGTCCTCACGCTCGACGAGAAGCACGGACAGCCTGCGGGAGCCCAGTTCGACGGCGGTCGCCAGGCCGACGGGACCGCCGCCCACGATCACCACGTCGTACGTCGTGTCGTCCGCGAGGTCGCCGGTGGGGCCCGGCTCCGAGGTGAGTGTCATCGTTCCCAGACCAATGCGCTCAGGTCCCGGCCGGCCTCGCGGCCCTTGAGCAGACGCTCGGGGTCGAGCGGGAAGCCGTTGGGATTGCTCTTGAACTCCTCGGTCGCCATGAAGTCCTGCATCTCCTGTTGCGAGGAGAAGTTGAGGGACGACAGTTCGACGCGGTTCCCGTCCGGGTCGAGGTAGTAGAAGCTCGTCCCCGGGCCGTGGTTGGACGCCTCGACCGGAAGGAAGCCGGCCGCCTTCAGGGTGCTGTAGAGATCCAGCAGGGCGTCGGCGGTCGGCGTCCGCAGCTGGAAATGGTGCAGTCCGCGCGAGGACCTGCCCGGCCCGAGGTCCGTGCACTCGAAGACGGCGATGCGCTCGGTGTAGGGGTGATCGAAGTAGAAGTTGAAGAAGCAGATGCGCGACGGCTCGTCCGGGTCGTCGGACGGGGGCGGTGTCATCTCCACGCTGCGCGGCTGACCGAGCAGCAGCGAGTAGAAGTCACAGAGGCGGTCGTAGTCGGTCGTCCGCAGCACGACCTCGGACAGACGAATCCCTGACATTGTCTTTCGTCCTTGCCTGATAGGGGAGTTGGCGGCTCAGTGGAGGAGGACGGCCTTGACGGCCGCTCCCGAACGCACCTCGGCGACGGCCTTGTTGATGTCGTCCAGTGCGTAGGTGCGGATCAAGGCCTCCAGCGGGAAGCGGCCCTTGCCGTGGAGGTCGAGGATGCGGGGACCGAGGACCGCCGGGGCCTGGTGGCCGACGATCGAGCCGGTCACGGTCCGTCCTTCGAGGAGTGCGAACGCGCTGGTCCGCAGGTCCGCGTCCGGAGCGACTCCGAGGATCGCGGCACTTCCCAACGGGGCGAGCGCGGCCACGGCCTGCGACATCACGTCGGGTACGCCGGTGGACTCCACGCTGAAGTCGACGCCCGGTCCGCCGGTCAGCTCCCGTACCCGCTCGACGGCAAGACCCTCGGTCGCGTCGACCACATCGGTCGCGCCCAGGTGGGCGGCAAGGTCGAGCCGTGCGGAGTGCCGGTCGGTCACGATGATCCGTGCGGCGCCCGCTGCTGCGGCCGCCATGACCGCGCTCAGCCCGACGGCCCCTGCGCCGAAGACGGCCACCGTGCTCCCCGGCGAGACCTTCAGCAGGTTCCAGACCGCGCCGGCGCCGGTGATGATGCCGCAGCCGAGGGGGGCGAGCGCGTGATCGGGCAGGTCCGTCTCGCCGATCTTGATCAGGCTGCTCGGCCGGCACAGCCCGTACCCGGCGAAGGACGACTGTCCGAAGAAGTGGTCGTGCACCGGCCTGCCCGAGGCGTCGCGCAGCCCGACCGAGCCGTCGACGCGCTGGGCACCGAAGTTCAGCGGGAAGTGGAGGGGACAGTACGCGGGCCGTCCGCTCAGACAGTTCCGGCAGGTGCCGCAGAAGCTGAAGCTGGCCACTACCCGGTCGCCGGGCCCGAACCCGGTGACGGCGGCGCCGACCGCCTCGACCACACCGGCCCCTTCGTGCCCGGCGACGACCGGGAGGGGCGTGGGCATACGTCCGGCCGCCACCTCCAGGTCCGTATGGCACAACCCGGCCGCGGTGAAGCGCACCAGCACCTCGTCCGGGCGGGGATCGCCGATGCTCACCTCTTCCAGATCGAAGGGATCGTCGCTGTCCGGCCGGCACACCGCCGCTTTCACACCGTTCATGGCAAGCCTTTCGCAGGGTGCGGCCGGTTCATCGGAGCGTGACCGGCCGGAGTTCGGGGAAGTGCGGGCCGACGAGTGGCGTGTCCGTGGCGCGCAGCGTCTCCAGCCAGAGGGCCCGGGCGGCCGCAGCGGCCGGTGCGTCCCAGTCGAAGCCGCAGCGCCAGTGCGGGTGGTCCAGCGCCGCCGGATGGTGGAAGAGATCACCGACCAGGGCGAGGCTCTGTCCCTGCGACCCGATCAGGGCGAGGGAGGCGCCCGGTGTGTGGCCCGGCGCGTGCACGAGATGCAGCCAGTCGTACGGCGAGACGGAATCGCCCTCCCACAACGCGGCCGCGTCCCGCAGCGGAGCGACCTTGTCGCGTACGGCGTCATCGGCGTCGCCGCCCACGAAGTGTTTCCAGTCCGCGGCATGGATGTGGTGCCTGGCCTGGGGAAACGTGGGCACGCCCGCGGTGGAGGCCCAGCCCACATGGTCGATGTGCAGATGGCTGAGGACCACGTCGGTCACAGAGCCGAGCGGGCAGTCCAGCTTCTCCAGCCGCTTCGGCAGGAGTTCGCAGACCGGGGGCAGCTCACCGTCGGGCAGCAGCTGCGGGGCGAGCCCGCCGCCCAGGTCGAAGAGGACGCGATGTCCCTGCCGGTCGGTGGCCAGGAATCCGCCGAACGGGACCTGAAGCATCCCGTGCTGGTCGAGGACGCCGGGCAGGGCCTGCCACACGGACAACGGCACGTCCGGGTAGAGCAGGTTCGGCGGCATCGGTATGACGCCGTCGGTGAGGGGTTCGACTGTCACATCACCTATCTGCATGCCTCGACCGTAGCCATTAAAGTGTCGAACGTCAATTTACTGAAGCCGCGAACGACGCCATATGAGTTCCATCTGGCCCGTTGTGAGTGCGAATAAATTGACGCATGACAGTTTGCTGCCTAGGGTCGGCAGCACACCACAGAGCAAGAGGAGCACCGTCGTGCCTGGTCAACGGATTGACGTCCACACTCATGGCGTGTCGGACGAAGCGATGATGGCGATCGCGGGCCGGGGCTTCCGGCCGACCGGCGGATACCGCATCTCGGTGCGATGGACACCGGAGGCCGCCCTCGCCTACATGGACAGGCAGCAGATCGCCGCCCAGCTCGTGTCCATGCCGATCTCGTTCGCGGGGGCGGACGACGACCCGGACTTCGGGACGCGCCTTGCCCGGCTGATCAACGAAGGGCACGCCGAGCTGATCGCGAGGCATCCTGGTCGCTTCGGAGCCTTCGCGACGCTTCCGGCGGACGGTCCCGACGAGGCGCTGGCGGAAGTCGCGTACGCCCTGGACGAGTTGAGGCTCGACGGAGTGGTGCTGACCTCGAACGTGCTGGGGCGCTACTTCGGTGATCCGTCCCTCGAACCCGTACTCGCGGAGCTGGCGCGGCGCGAAGTACCGGTTTTCGTCCACCCCGAGGACTGCCCGCACATCGACGTCCTCGGTTTCGGGCGGCCGAGCTCGATCGTCGAGTTCCCCTTCGACACCGCGCGCACCATCACCAACGCGCTGTACACCGGTGTCTTCCAGCGGCATCCCGGGCTGCGGCTGATCCTGGCGCACTGCGGCGGGGCGCTGCCCGCCCTCGGGTGGCGGATCGGCGAACACACCGTCATGGGGCGGGGGCCAAAGGACGCGGACATCGATCCCGCCCACGTCGCCGAGGTGCTGCGGGGGCTCTACTACGAGACGGCACTTGCCGGCAGCCGCAACTCCCTGCTGCCGACGCTGGAGGTGACCACCGCGGACCACATCCTCTTCGGAACCGACTGGCCCGCGGCCCCGGAGCCCACGGTCGTACGCAACATCGACAACCTCATCGGCTTCGACGGCTTCACCGAGGACCAGCGCCGGGGCGTGGAACGCGACAACGCGCTCAGGTTGTTCCCCAGGTTCGCCTGACACCGGGCGGGGTGCCGCCCGCTCAGGACCAGTCGCCGACGAGTTCGAGGTAGGCGTGGCCGGCCACCCGCTGTCCTTGGTAGGTGCCGGTGACGGTGGCCGCGCCTTCGAACTTGGTCAACGAGGGTTCCTTGGGCACGATCTCCTGCTCCTTGTACGGCACTTCGATGATCAGCTCGGTGCCGATCTTCGGGGCGCGCACAACGCACCGGGTGGGATAGCTGCGGCCGGTGACCGGGCTGGTCCACGGGTCGGTGGCCTCGACCGGCAGCATCGTCGGTGCGACGACGTGCGTGCCGTCGGGGTGGACCGCGGTCAGCGCCAGGAAGATCTGTTGGTTCACCAGGTCGCGCAGCTGGGCGATGACGATGTTGACTCCGTTGTCGAGCTGGGGGCAAATCCAGATCGAGTTCATCGGGCTGGCCGGGGGCTCCGCGCTCGACAGGGCGGTTGCCTGACTCCGGCCGAGGAAGTCGGCGAAGAAGTCGGGCAGGCCGCCCCACTGACGGTCCAGCCAAGAGGTGCCGGTGACCTGCCCACGCGCTCTCCCCCCGCCCGGTGGCCGTCCCCGATGTGGACTCCGAGCGAGGAGATGAAGTGTGCGTGGACGGCTGCGCCCACCGCTCCACCACGCTCACGCGCAGACCCTGCTGGGCCAGCAGAAGTGCCAGCACCTGGCCGACCGGGCCGGCGCCCGCGATCAGTACGTCGGCGTCCAGCCGCTGCGTGGCGGCACCTTTCGTCGTTGTCGTGTCGTCGCTCATCGGTCAGCCCAGCGGTCCCATGTAGGTCTGGTCGACGTACGTGTCCGACAGCGGCTCGAGTGCGTCGGGCCAGGTGTCCGTCACGGTGCGGCGCTCGCTGCGCGGCCGCGGCCTGCCGTCCCAGCCGACCTGCTCCATGTAGTAGTACAGGCAGACCAGGTGGCCGTCCGGGTCACGCAGGTGGGCCGCGTAGTCGATGCCCGTGTACAGCTCCGGCGGAACGCCCTCGACCGGGGTGTGGCCGTGGCCGACCAGGAAGTCCACCGCGGCGCGCAGCTGGCGGTAGCTGCCCACCTCCATGCCCATGCTCAGGCACGAGGTGTGCTCACTCAGCCCGAGCATGCCGCGCAGCGCCTTGTCCGCCAGCACGAAGGAGTGGTGCTCGGTGCCGTTGCGCAGGAACACGATGCGCTTGCCGCGGTACTCGGACTCCTCGACGCATTCGAAGCCGAGCAACTCCGTGTAGTACGTGACCATCTCGTCCATGCGCTCGGTGAACACCGACACCGGGCCGAGCCGGGTGACCTTGAAGGGACGCGGCAGGAGGATGCCACCCACTTCGTGAGTCTCCTCCAGGTGCGACTCGGAGGGCCGCCAGCCCGAGTGGATGTCGATGCCCTTGTCCAGCGCCTCACGGATTTCCGCGGCTTCCGACATCTGGGGCAGCGGCGGCCTGGTGTCGAAGCCCCGGTAGTGCATCGCGTGCGGTTTGGAGTTGCGGGACCAGCCGATCTGCTCCATGCCGTAGTACAGCTCGACCATGTTGTCGTCCGGGTCGCGGAAGTAGATGTGCCAGTTCCCGCCGGGCATGTCCCGCCCGACGCGCCCGAACGCCACGCCCTTGGCGCGCAGGTAGTCCTCCGCGTCGTGCACTTCCTGGAGGCTGCCGACCTGCCAGGTGATCTGGCTGAGGGTGATGTCCTTCGCGATGCGGTCGTTGCCGTTCATGGTGCCGAAGGTGCGGTGGGCCAGCAGCAGCGCGTGGTGGTCGGAGGAGTTGCTGGTGAAGATCATCCGCGGGTCGCTGACGACGTCCTCCACCAGGGGGCGTACCTCCGGCGGAACCTGCTCGAACAGGTTGACCTCGTCGGTGACGCGGAAGCCCAGCAGGTCCGTGTAGAAGGCGATCGACTCGTCGAGGTGGTCGGAGTTGAAGCCGAAGTGGCCGAAGCGCCGGATCTTGAACGGGCGCGGCAGAAGCACTCCGCCGACGTCGTACCGCTCTGGTGCCGTGCCGGACCTATCGGGTGTCGAGGTGGTCATCACTTGTCTCCGTTCTGGTCGTCCGTGGCGGAGTAACCGGGGCCCGCCGTCACGGGGTTGTGCAGTTCACCGAGGCCCTTCACCCAGGTGACGAGGGTGTCGCCGGGCTGGAGGAAGACCGGCGGCCTGCGGAACACGCCGACGCCCGCGGGCGTGCCCGTGAAGATCACGTCGCCGGGCAGCAGGGGGCACACCCCGGAGATGTGCGCGATGACCTCGGGGACCGAGAAGATCAAGTCGCGGGTACGTCCCGTCTGCATGACCTGACCGCCCAGGCTGCAGCCGATCTCCAGGTCGTCCGGGTCGTCGAACTCGTCCGGCGTGACGAGCACGGGGCCCATGGGACCGAAGCCGGGGAAGGACTTGCCCATGCTGAACTGCGGTGCGATGCCCGCCAGTTGCATCACGCGCTCGGAGATGTCCTGGCCCACGGTGAGGGCGGCGACGTGACTCCAGGCGTCCTTCTCCGCCACGCGTTCGGCGGGCCGGCCGATGACGACGACGAGTTCGACCTCCCGGTCGACGTTCCGGGTGGGCAGCGGGATGGGGTCGTGCGGGCCGGCGAGACTGCTGCGGAACTTGGTGAAGATCAGTGGTGTCTCGGGCACCGGGACCTCCCCCTGGTGTCCCTGGGCCCGGGCGGCCTCTTCCAGGTGGTCCCGGTAGTTGGCGCCGATGCCGAAGACCTGCCGCGGCGCCGGTACGGGATTCTCCAGCCCGTCGAGAGGCAGACGCTCCTGCTCCTCGTCCCAGGTGTGCGTGACGGCCCACTCGACCAGGGCGTCCCAGGTGTCGAAGACACGCTCGGGATCGGCCGGGAAGCGGCCCTTGCTGGCCTGCTCCAGATCGACGGCGGTGTCCTTGTCGATGAGGACCAAGCGGTTGGCGATGACTCCTAGGCGCATGACAGCGCCCTCCTTCGGCTCGAGGATTGCTGGAGGTTCAGAGATTCAGCGGTTCGGAGATGTGGTTCGGAGATTCCAGAGGCTCAGCGATTCACAGGCTCTGGAGAGGGAACGTCGAAGCGGCCTGCGGGCCGTCGAGCGGCACCCCAAGGGACCTGAGGGTTCCGGCGAGCAGGACGTAGTGGCCCACCAGCATGGGCAGTTCGATCAGCTGCTCCGTGGTCAGCAGCGCACTCAGCTCACGCCAGGTGACATCGCGGATCACGTGGTTCGCATGGAGTTCGTCGGCCGCAGCGACCAGCAGGCGCTCACGCGTGGACCAGGTCCCCGCGGCCTCGCCTGTGAGCGCGGCCAGTTCGTGGTCGGACAGCCCTTCCCGGGCGCCGAGTTCGAGGTGGTGCGCCAGTTCGTAGGCGCTTCCGCAGCGCCAGGCGGTCCGGATGATCAGCAGCTCGCGTTCCCTGCCCGGGAACACCGAGTGCGCCAGCAGTTGCAGGCAGAAAGGCAGCCAGGCCCGGAACAGTGCCGGGTGGCGCACCACGGTGCTGAAGAGATTCGGTGCGTCGTCCCCCAGGACTCCGGAGAGCAGTTCACGCTGCTCCTCCGTGCGCTCGGCGGGCGCCAGGGGAGCGCCGACGGGCATGGTCGGTGGTGTGGTTTCTCGGCTCAAGACTCTGCCCCTATCGGTCGTTCTCCGTACTCAGGGGCTCGGCGTCCTCCGGCTGGTCGGCGACGTTTCCGTCAGGTGGCCGGGTCAGGTGTGCAGCAGCGCGGGAAGCAGCGCATGGTCGACACAGCGTGCGAGGTGCTCCGCGTCGGCGGGGACGCCCTCGAACACCGGACGGGTCAGCGCCACGCTGATGAGCAACTGTGGCAAAAACTCCGTCGCCGCGGGTCTGGAAGCCAGCTCACCCCGCTCGACGGCCCGGTCGACGACACCGGTGAGATCGGCGAACCAGGGCTGCACCAGCGTGGTGCGCAGCGCCTCGGCGAGCTCCCTGTCGGTGAGCACGGCATGTCCCAGTGCGGCGATCAGTGCCGAGTCCTTCTCCGCGTGCGGGCCGAACAGATCGACCATGGCCATCAGGTCGCCGCGAAGCGTCCCGGTGTCGATCTCCTCCGGCCTAAGTGGCCGCGTGGCGTAAAGCGCCGCCGAGACCATCTGCGGCTTGCCCGGCCACATCCGGTAGAGCGTGGCCTTGCTGCACCGCGCCCGGGTTGCGACCAGGTCCATGGACAACTCGTCGTATCCGACCTCGCGCACCACGTCCATCACCGTGGTGAGCAGCTCCTTCTCCCGCTCGGGGGTCATCCGAGGACGGCGGATCGGCTCATCACCGCTGGTACGGGCCATCGCGAGGCTCCCTTTAGTACGGAACTGTTTCGTACCATCACCGTAGACCAGGCTCGGGATCGCAACCGTACTATTTCCACGACGCTGGACAGCGGACCCGGAACCGACCCATGAGCAAGCCCCCGGCCGGACGGCCCCCAGGCTCCGCAGCCGGCACGAGTCCGGCAGGGGTTCACAAACCTGCGTCCAGCGGCCGCAACCCCAGCCGTGCACAGAAGCCCACCCCCGGCCGACCCCGGCCGACCACCGGGGACCAAGAACCGGCACGGGCCTGGACGCCGACGCCGATCCCCCGCGGCGACCTCGTCATCGCCGCCCGGCACGCCGCTGCACCTCCACGACGAGGCAGTCCCGCTGCGCCCGAAGGAATGCGAACTACCGCCTGGAGATTTGATCTCATCCCGTGCGATGGATCGCTTCGCTTCGCTGCCGGGCTACGGCTGAACTCGTCGGCTCACCCCGCCTGGGGACGGGCCAGGCCGTGGTCGTAGGCGAAGATCACCGCCTGGATGCGGTCACGGGCGCCGATCTTGGACAGGACGCGGCCGACGTGGGTCTTCACCGTGGACTCCGACAGGACGAAGCGGGTGGCGATCTCGCCGTTGGTCCACCCCTTGCCGATGGCGACGAGGATCTCGCGTTCGCGGTCGGTGAGGGAGCTCAGCCTCGAATCCTCGGCGGAGCCGTCGGCACGAGGTGGTACGAGCCGGGCGAACTCGTGGAGGAGCCGGCGGGTAAGTGCGGGAGCGATCACCGCGTCTCCGACGGCCACGGCGCGGATGCCCGCGAGGAGTTCCTCGGGGCGGGCGTCCTTGAGGAGGAAGCCGCTGGCTCCGGCGCGCAGGGCCGCGTGGACGTACTCGTCGAGGTCGAAGGTGGTCAGAACGAGGACGCGGGAGCGGTCGCCGGCGGCGACGATACGGCGCGTGGCCTCGATGCCGTCCATGCCCGGCATGCGTACGTCCATGAGGACGACGTCGGGGCGGAGTTCGGCGGCCCTGCGCACCGCTTCCGCTCCGTGCGCGGCCTCGCCGACCACCTCCGTCTCGGGCACGGAGTCGAGGAGCATGCGGAAGCCGTACCGCTGGAGCGGCTGGTCGTCCACGACGAGCACGGTGGTCATCGGGCACCGCCCTGGGGAGCAAGGTCGAGTGCGGCCCGCACCGTCCATCCCGCGCCGACGGGACCGGCGCTGACGTGTCCGCCGTAGAGAGCCGCTCGTTCTCGCATCCCCACCAGGCCGTGTCCTTCCTCGTTCGCCGGTCCACGCCGGCCGACCGGGGCGGGTGGGCCGGAGTCCTGGACGGTGATGGTCACCCGCGTGTCCGCCACGGCGATCGCCAGGTTCGCACGGGCGCCGGCACCGGCGTGCTTCAGGGTGTTCGTCAGGGCCTCCTGCACGATGCGGTAGACGGTCAGCTGCACCCCGTTGTCGAGGGCGTCGACGTCACCGGCGGTACGGTAGACGACCTCCAGGCCGGCGGCGCGCACCCCCTCGCACAGCGCGTCGATGTCCGCGAGACCGGGCTGCGGGCTCAGCTCGGGCTCGGTGCGCGGGCCGTCCGCCTCCCGCAGCACGCCGAGTACGCGCCGCAGTTCGCTCAGGGCCTGGCGGCCGGTGTCGCCGATGAGGTGCAGGGCCTCCTTGCCCCGTTCCGGAGCGACGGCCGTGGCATAGGCACCCGCGTCGGCGAGCGTGATGATGACCGACAGGTTGTGCCCGACGATGTCGTGCATCTCGCGGGCCACCCGTGTCCGTTCGGCCGCGACAGCGAGCCTGCCGCGCTGGTCGCGTTCTATCTCCAACCGGGCCGCACGGTCCCGCAGCCCGGCCAGCTGGGCCCGCCGGATGCGGATCATCAGGCCGAGCGCGAGGGCCGCGGTCGCCGTGCTGAGGAGAAAGAAGAGCGCGTCCCAGACCGACACCGCCGCCGAGACCCGTGCCGCGACCAGGCCCAACGCACCCGCCATGGCCGCGCAGGCCCACGGCAGCTGCCGTAGCCGCCCGTGCAGGGCCAGGCTGTACAGGGCGACGAAGAGGGCGACGTCCGCACGGAGTGCGGCGCCGAGAGACCACTGCAGGACGAACACGGCCGTGACGGCGCCGAAGGCCACTGCGGGCGCCCGCCGCCGCCACAGCAGCGGCAGCACCAGCCCGGCCTGAAGGGCCAGCATGCCGGCCAGGGGCAGCCGGGTGAACGCCAGGCGGAAACGGCGCGGACCGTCGCCGTCCCCGCCGCCCCCGTGCAGCAGGTCCGGCAGGCAGAACAGTAGGAAGACCAGGACCACCACCGCGGTGTCCAGCACCCACGGACGGGCCCGGTCGGCGTGCCGGAGCCGCTGGCCGGCCCGGCCTAGCCGGGCGACCAGCGGCCCCATCCCGCTGAGGTCTTCGGTGGTCACGGAGTTCACCAGCCCATGATGCGGGTCCGGCCCATGATGCGGGGGCAGGTGCTCAGACGTCGCTGCGCAGCAGCCGGTACGCCGCCCCGGCCAGCGCCAGCGCCGTCCAGCCGAGGAACACCAGGAGCCCGGCGGCGGGCGACAGGGTGGTGGAGTCGTGGGTCAGGGCGAAGATCGACTCACCCGCGTGGCTCGGAAGGTAGGGGTCGATGTTGCCCTGCCACGAGCTGGGCAGCAGGGAGATCAGTCCGGGGACCAGCATGAGGGCGGCGACCAGGACCGAGATGCCGCCGGCCACGGACCGCAGCAGCGCGCCCAGGGCGGTGCCGATCACACCGACCAGACCGAGATAGAGCCCGGCGCCGAGCAGGCTGCGTACGACGCCGGCGTGGCCGAGGCCCATGGCGGCGGGCGTGCCGGAGACGATCTGGCTGCCGACCAGGAAGGCGACGAACGCACCGGCGGTGGCGATCACCAGCGCGACCAGCCCGTACACCGCTGCCTTGGACCACAGCACGGGGAGCCGGCGCGGCACCGCGGCCAGGGTCGAGCGGATCATGCCGGTGGAGTACTCGCCCGCCGTGACCAGCACACCGAGTACGCCGAGGGCCAGCTGGGCGAAGTTCGTGCCGAAGAGGGACAGGCTCACCGCCGTCGCGGAGGCGAAGTCGCGGTCCATGGGGCGGCCTGAGTCGATCCCGGACTTGTAATGGCTGGCGGCGATGACGCCGAAGGCGACGAGGAACAACAGGCCCAGGCCGAGGGTGATCCAGGTGGAGCGCAGGGACCAGAGCTTGGCCCACTCCGAGGACAGCACACGCCGTCCGGTCACCCGGTAGACGGGACGAGCGGCGGGAGCGACATCGGCGGTCCCGGGGCTCTCGGGGGTTGCGGTCAGAGTGCTCATGCCGCCCTCCGGGAGGCGTCGGCGCCGGTGGTTGAGCCGTGGTACTCCACGGCATCCCTGGTCAGTTCCATGAATGCCTCCTCCAGCGACACCGCCTTCGTGGTCAGCTCGAACAGGGGAATCCCGTGCTCGGCCGCTTTCAGCCCGATCTCGCGAGCGCTCACCCCGGTCACCTGCAGCTCCTCGGAGCCGACCCGGCCGGTTATCTCCACGCCCGGCCCGGCCAGCACGTCCCGCAGCCGTGCGGTGTCCTGCGTCGCCACCTTCACGGTGTCGCCGCCCGCCTCGCGGACCAGATCGCGCACGGTCGTGTCGGCCAGCAGCCGCCCCCGGCCGACGATGATCAGGTGGTCCGCCACCAGCGCCACCTCGCTCATCAGGTGCGAGGAGACGAACACCGTCCGTCCCTCGGCCGCGAGTGACGTCAGCAGATTGCGGATCCAGAGCACACCCTCGGGGTCGAGTCCGTTCACGGGCTCGTCCAGCATCACCGTCTGCGGATCGCCCAGCAGCGCGGCCGCGATGCCGAGGCGCTGCCCCATGCCGAGGGAGAAGGCACCGGCCCGCTTCGTCGCGACGCTGCCGAGACCGGCGAGTTCGACGACCTCGTCGACCCGGCGGCGCGGAATGCCATGGGTCAGCGCGAGCGCCCGGAGGTGGTTGTAGGCCGAGCGGCCCGGGTGGATCGACTTCGCCTCGAGGAGCGCCCCGACCTCCTGCAGCGGCGCCTGGTGGCGGGCGTAGCGGTGGCCGTTCACCGTGACGGAGCCGCTCGTGGGCGCGTCGAGCCCGACGATCATGCGCATCGTCGTGGATTTTCCCGCCCCGTTGGGCCCCAGGAAACCGGTCACGGTGCCCGGCTTCACGGTGAAGTCCAGACCGTCGACGGCTGTCTTCTCCCCATACCTCTTGGTGAGCTGCTGTGCGTCGATCATTCGCGTTCTCTCTCTCGGGCTGCGGCGTCCGGCACGCCTGACGCCTCCTCCGCAACGCTAGGCCCGCGATCCCCCGGATCCGGTGGTACCCGGGGCTGAACCCTGCCGGGCGGGTAGTACCGGGGTACTACGGTCCCGGCGCTGGCCGGCGACGCAGGCCGGCCCTGGGGGAAGCCAGGGGGAGAGCGCCGACGCGAGCAAGGCCGATGCCTGCCGGCCAGCCGCCTGCCTTGTCTGCTCCCTGCCCGCTTTTTGCAGGTCAAGGGCAGTCTCCGGAGCGTACTACTCGGGCAACGCGCGGTCGTGGACAACTTGCTTCATGACCAGGGTGGATGTCAGGCGCTGGACACCCGGCAAGGTGGCCAGCCGCTGGTCGTAGAGCTGCTGGAAGGCCGTCAGGTCGGTGGTGACCACGCGCAGCAGATAGTCGGGCTCACCGAACAGGCGTTGGGCCTGCACCACGTGTGGGACCGCGCTCACGGCCTGCTCGAAGGCAGTGACCGTATCCCGGTCCTCCCAGCCCAGGGTGGCGAACACCAGGGCCTCGAAGCCCAGGCCGACAGCGGCCGGGTCCACGACTGCGCGGTAGCCGCGGATCGCGCCCGTACGTTCGAGGTCGCGCAGGCGCCGGTGGCACGGCGAGACGCTGAGCTTCACCCGGGCGGCCAGTTCGGTGACCGTCAGACGGCCGTTCAACTGCAGCTCGGCAAGAATTTTCCGATCCAGGTCGTCCATGGAGAAGATTATTCTCAGAAGTTCGAGAGAACGGGGAATCTTTGGAAACACTTTCGCCCGGAAAACTCCTACTCTTCCCTCTCGTACAGACGAGCGGCAGAAGGATAGATCCGGTATGGACACGGGCACCGTGGCGGCTTTCCTGGCAGTGGACCTCCTCCTGGTGTTCACTCCCGGCGCGGACTGGGCCTACGCGATCGCGGCAGGGCTGAGAAACCGGTCGCTGTTCCCCGCGGTCGCGGGGCTGGTGGCCGGTTACGCCGGATACACCCTGCTCGCAGTGGCCGGCCTCGTGGTGATCGTCGCCAGCTCCGCGAGCCTCCTCACGACGCTGACCGTTCTCGGGGCCGCCTATCTGATGTGGCTCGGCTGGGGCGTCCTGGCGAGGCCGGCCACACCCAGCGCCTCCGCCGAGGCCGTAGCCGCCTCCGGCTGGCAGGTCATGCTGAGAGGCGCGGGAATCAGCGGACTCAACCCCAAGGCGCTGCTGCTGTACTTCTCTCTGTTCCCCCAGTTCATCGATCCCGCGGAAGGCTGGCCGGTTGCCGCGCAGACCGGTCTGTTCGGCACCCTTCACATGGCGAGCTGCGCCGTCGTCTACCTCGGCGTGGGCATGCTGGCCCGCACCGTGCTGGCAGCCCGCCCGGCGGCGGCACGCGTCGTCACACGCACCAGCGGCGCCATGATGATCATCATCGGCGGGTTCCTCCTCGTGGAGCGCCTGGCCGGATGACGGCCCCTCCGGACCGTGTACCACCTGGAAGTCCCCGGCTCGGGAGTTTCGCGGCCACGCTTCAGCAGGGCGGCCGATCGGTCGTCCTTGCTCACCGCCGCGTCGAGGAGTGGGCCGAGTTCCCGGGCCACCGTCGTCAGGGCACGGACGTCCCGCTCGGCGCGAGCCATGAGGCACTCGCCGCCGAACTGGTCGATACGATGCTCCGCAGCGCCGCCATCGTCCTGTGCGACGGTCGGCTGCACGCGACCGCCGAGCACACGCCGGTCGCGGCGGAATCCCTGCGCGTGCCGTTTCCCCGCGCGTGGCCTGCGGCAGCGCCGACAGGAGCGAAAGCCGAGGAATCGACGTGAAACCCGTCGACACCGGGAACTGGTTCCCCTGGCTCCTTTACAGCACGTCGTACCGTACGAGCGCCCTGGCGAACGGCTCGCCGCTGCGTCGGGCGTACGTCATCCGCTCGCGGACCTCCCGCAGGGTGCGCGGACGGTAACCCGGCCCGCCACAACAGCTCTTGTGGAAGCCGACCCCCGCGTGCAGCAGGACGGACAGTGTCCGCCACGCCGCGGTGTCCCGGCGCCGGGGCGGAGCGAAGGCCGACCCCACGTGGATCAGTGGCTCCGCGCAGCGGGGGCAGATCCGGTGCCGCCTGTCACGGTTGTAGGGCTGCTTGTACGAGGCCCGGCAGGGCAGACAGACGTACGAGGTCTTCGCGTGAGCCATACCGCCAGGTTAGGCGGGACCGAGGCGAGGCTCGACAGGATTTCCGCGCACGAGGGTCAGATGTGCCGCTCCTACGAGGTGAGCCCGACGAACGCGGCCCACGCGTCACCCGGATACTGGACCGGCCAAGCAGCGATCATCTGACTGAGCGCAATGTCCGTCGTCCGGCGGCCGTTGTTCACGTGATCGGGCGCGCCGGATCGACTTCCGCGAGCATGACTGTCGCTTACGCGACCGGTGCGGCTGCCGCCACGAGCGGGGATCGGCTTCCGCTCGGCCACGCCCTCGTCTTCGTCCCCACCCCACCCCCTACCGAGCGACAGCGGCTGACGCCGCTCCCCGTCTCGCTGACCGGGCCGGGTCTCCGGCGGGAGACGCGGCCCGGTCGCCCGTCGGCGCCCCTGCGGTGACAATGGAGTGTCCCGGGACCGGTGAGGTGGGCCATGCCCGCATGGCATCTGCGTGACTATCGTGACGACGATCTCGACCAGGCCGTCCAGATATGGGACGAGAGCCGCCGGGCCGACGAGGCCCCGGTCTTCCCGGTCTCCGAGGTGATGGCCGAGGCCCGGACCGGGCAGACGGCGGTGGTCGCCGTGGTCGGTGACCAGCTGGTGGGCATGGCCGTGGCCCAGGCGCACGGGCGGCGGGGGTGGGTCCTGTTGATGGCGCTCGCCTCCCGGTGGCGCGAGCGCGGTATCGGCAGCGCCCTCCTCACCGAGCTGGAACGGCGGCTGCGGGCGCAGGGGGTACGCCGCGTCAGTGCCCTCCTGCCCGCCCGCGCCGCGGGGACGAAGGCCCTGGAGAACTCCGGCTACCAGTCCCGCGACGATCTCGTCTACTACGAGAAGGTCGAACCGTACGGGCCCTCCCACGCGGCCGTTCTCACGGATCTGGGCGGGCGCATGCTGCCCGAGGGGCTGTGGGACGACATGGCAGGCAGGGAGCAGGAGAAGCAGGTCGTCGAGCGCCGTGTCGTACTCCCGCTCGCCGAGCCGGCACTGGCCGACCGCTACGGTGTCGCCCCGCCGAAGGCGGTCATCCTCTTCGGCCCGCCCGGCACCGGGAAGACCAGCTTCGCCAAGGCGGTGGCCTCGCGGCTCGGCTGGCCGTTCGTCGAGCTGTTCCCGTCCCGGCTCGCGGCCGCCACGAGCGACGGGCTCGCCGCGGCGCTGCGCGAGACGTTCGCGGACCTCGCGGAACTGGACTCGGTGGTCCTGTTCATCGACGAGGTCGAGGAGATCGCCGGGGTGCGCTCCGGGAAGGCGGTCGACCCCGGGCACGGGGTGACCAACGAGTTGCTGAAACTCATCCCCGGCTTCCGCGAGCACGACGCCCGGCTGCTGACCTGCGCCACCAATTCGGTACGGTCCCTCGACCCCGCCTTTCTGCGGCCGGGCCGTTTCGACTACGTCATCCCGATCGGGCCGCCCGACGCGACCGCCCGCGCGGCGATCTGGGCCCGCTATCTCAAGGCGACCGCGGGCTCGGTGGACGTGGACCAGCTGGTCGCGGCCAGTGAGCTGTTCACGCCGGCCGACATCGAGTTCGCCGCTCGCAAGGGAGCGCAGTCGGCGTTCGAACGCGAGGTCACCGATCGCAAGGGCCGGCCCGCCACCACCGAGGACTACCTCGACGCCATCGCCGACACCCGGCCCACGCTCACGGCGCGGGCGATCGAGGAGTTCACCGAGGACATCGAGCAGTACAGCCGCCTCTGAGCCTCTGCTGCCGGGCTATCAGGGTCGTAGCGCACGCCCGGCATCGACACGCCACGCCCACCAGGGCACGGCCTCCGTCCCGATCGCGCGCCGCAGCGCCGAGCGTGGCTGTTCGCCCGGGACGGCAGCCCCAAGCTGGTCCCGATGTGCACGTACCCGCTCACCGGCACGGCCTGTGTCTCCCGTGTCTACAGGGACCACGGGGTGTTCGACACCGGCCCCGCCGGCGTGCGGGTACGGGAGACCTACGGCATGGGGTTCGCCGAACTCGGCCGGCGCCTGCCCCTCACCTGGTGACGGTCACGGATAGCTCTTCAGATTGGCGACGTTCGTGCCGGAGTTGGACGGCCCTCCCGTGTTGTTGATGACGTGGCTGATGGTGCCGGTGCCGCCGAGGGAGACCGTCACCATGCTGGTGAAGCGGACGCCCGCGTTGTTCGGTGCCTCGATGGCGTGCGCGGCGGTGACGCTCGGGTTGACGTTGAAGTAGCAGTAGCTGCCGAGGCCGTAGGCCTGATGGCTGGTGACGGAGTCGGCGACCTTGTAGGCCGGGTAACCCTGGGTGGAGCCGTTCATCCAGGCGGCCTGGTTGGGCGGGTCGTACGGCATCTCGTTCTGGAAGAAGTACGTACGGCCGCCGTTGCCGTTCCAGACGGTCTGGGTCTTCTGGTAGTGCTCCACGAACAGGCCGTACATCGTGACGTCGTCGCCGTTCACGATGAGCCCGGTGTCGGCCGTGTTGCTGGTCCAGCCGACGCCGCTGCCATGGTCGGCGCGCCAGATCCACATGTGGTCGCCGATGACGTTGTCGCTGTTGACGACGAGGCTGGTGGTGGCCTTGCCGACGCCCGCGCCGCCGACGCGGAAGTACACGTCGTGCAGGGAGGTCGGGTTCGCCGCGTGGGAGGCGGAGGAGCCGGTCGGACCGACCTCCAGCAGGCTGGGCGAGTTGGTGGTGCCCGCGTCGAAGAGGACGCCGGCGATCTTCACTCCGTCGACGTCGGCGACGGTCATCGCGGTGACGCCGTTGTCCGGCACGAAGGTGGCGAGGCCGAGGCCCAGGACGACGGTGTCGGGGCGGGTCACCTTCAGGGTCTGGTTCAGGTGGTAGACGCCGGGCGTGACCAGAAGGTTCTGGCCCGCCGCCAGGGCCGAGTTGATCTGCGCGGCGGTGGCGCCCGGCTTCACGACGTAGAACTGGCTCAGCGGGAGCGAGCTGCCGGCGGGGTTGCCGCTCGCCCAGCTGGTCCCCGTGGAGTTGGTGCGCAACGCCGGGACGAACACCTGGTAGTTGCCCGAGCCGTCGACGTACAGGAACGGCTTTTCACGGGTCACCGGGCTCTGCGCGACCGTCGTGTACGGCGGGCTGGGGAAGCTGGTGGCGGGGACCCCCTGGCTGCCGACGAAGACCATGTTCCAGTTGGAGCCGGTCCAGCTGCCGAGCTGCGAGTTGCGGGTCAGCCACTGCTGCTGGCTGCCGGAGTTGACCTGCCCGTCGATCTTGCTGTCGGCGAGAAGGCCGCCACTTGACCATCCGCCGTCGTCCAGCGCGAGGTTGCCGCGCAGATGCATCCGGCGATAGGCCGCGGCCTGCGAGACGGCCCAACGGTCGCTTCCGCCGGTCGGGTTGACCGACAGGTTCTCGGCGCCGCGCCAGAAGTTCTGCGTGGCGTTGCCGTTGAACCAGTCGGCCTCGGCGTGCACCTTGCCGTTGACGGTCACCGCGTCGGGCGTCAGACCGAGGCCCAACACCTGGGTGTAGAAGCCCACGTTGACGTCGGCGCTGTACGTGCCCGGCTTGAACATGACGGCGTAGCGCTGCGAGCCGAACTGGTTCGTCTCCTGCTGCTGGAAGATCGAGTTCAGTCGGCTCTGGATCGTGGACGACGACATCGACGGGTCGAAGACGGCCACGTTCGGGCCGAGGTCCACGGAGTCGGAGGGCGGGGTCACGGGGGCCACCTGGAAGCGCTGGGCGGCCGTGCCGTTGCAGGTGTACTGCACGAACTGCACGCTGTCGGCGGTCGAGGCCGCCGGGTCGTCCAGGCACTTGCCGGAGTTGCGGTTGACGAAGTGGTACGCCCCGCCGCCCTCGTCGACGGGCAGCCACTGCTGGTTGGCGCCGCCGCCGTAGGCCCACAGCTGGATGGGGGCATTGTCGGCCGTCGAGACGTCGGTGACGTCCACGACCTGGTTTGCGTTGTTGCCGTTGTTGATGCGGACGTAGCCGTCGCTGGTCGCGGTGAAGGTCCACTGCTGGGCGGTGGTGCCGTTGCAGGTGTACTGCTGCACGACCGTGCCGTTGGCCGTGGCGGCGGCCTTGGCGTCCAGACACTTGCCGCTCGCGGCGTTGACGAGGGTGGACGCACCGCTGGGCAGCGCGGCGGCCTGGCTGGTCGCGGCCGGTGCGGGCGCGGCCGTGAGGAAGGACGCCGCCGCCACCGTGACCAGGGTGGCGGCCATGGATCTGGTGGCGGGGCGCAGGAGTCGAAGCACGGGTCCTCCTTGCCGACAGGGTCGGCCGACGGTGGGGGGGTGGGGGCCTCGGTCAGCCGGTGTAGCCGGCGAAGACGCGCGTGTAGTCCCAGGCGGACTGGCTGACGCCGGAGCAGCTGTCGGCGGGGCCGCCGGTGCACGGCCGGTCGCGGTTCGCGGACCAGAACGTCAGGCGGGCCAGATGGTGTTGCTGCGCGTACGCCAGGATGGTGCGGAAGTCATTGACCGTCACCGTCTCGTTCTGATCGGTGATGCCGTTCATGGAGGAGATGCCCATGTCCCGGTAGGCCTGGTCGTCGCTGTAGCCGTACGCGTTCTTGAGCGCGTTCTTCAGTCCCTCGGCCGCCGACACCGTCAGGTTGCCCATGTTCTGGCCGGCGCCGCCGAAGTCGAACGGCATGATGGCCCAGGCGTCCACGCTCAGACCGGAGCCCGCGGCCCGGTTGATCAGGCTTGTGTCGGGGCCGGTGGTGCCGGTGCCGATGGTGATGTACACCTTCAGGCCGGGGTTGTTGGCCTTCACGGTCTTCAGCGCGTCGACCGTGCGCTGCTGCACGGTGCCGTTGCTGTAGGCGTCGGCCTCGATGTCGATGTCGATGGCCTTGAGCCCGTAGGCGTTGATCACCTTCTGGTAGGCGCCGGCGAGTTCGCCCGCACTGGAGCAGGAGCTCTCCAGCTTGTTGCCGCTGTAGCCGCCGAAGGACGGGATGATGTCGCCGCCGTTCGCGCGCACGGTGTTGACGGTCTGTTGGTCGACGCCGCCGGTGAGTCCACGGCTGCCGTCCCACTGCGGGTTGCAGTAGCCATTGCTGAGGACGAAGGCGAGGGTGAACCACTTCACGCCGGTGGCCTGGGTGATCGTGGTCGGGCTGGGCGGGCTGCCCCAGCCGTTGTAGAGGTACGGCGCGACGGCCATCGGCGCGGCCGGAGTGGTGCCGCCCGCCGCCGGTGCGGTCCATTTCTGGTTGCTCGCGCCGGTGCAGGTCCAGATCTGGGCGCGGGCGCCGTTGGCGGAGGAGTTGTCGGTGACGTCCAGGCATTTGTCGGCCTGGGGGTTGACGATGTCGTGGGCGGAGGTGACGGTCCACTTCTGGTTGGCGCCGCCGGTACAGGTCCACAGCTGGGCCTTGGCGCCGTTGGCTGTCGAATTGCCGGTGACGTCAAGGCACTTGCCCAGGGCGCGGATGGTGCCGTCGGTGCCCACGGTCCACTGCTGGGCGTTCGTGCCGTTGCAGTCGTAGAGCTGGACGGCGGTGCCGTCGGCCGAGTTCGCCCCGGCCACGTCCAGGCACTTGCCGGCCAGACCGGTGATGGTGCCGGTCGCGGCCTGGGCCGGGGCGGCGGTCAGGAGGCCGGCGGCGAGGGACAGGGCGGAGAGGGAGACGGCTGCAGTCAGTGGTCTGGCCATGCGGGGGCGGCCTTTCACGTGGGGGGTGCCGGAACACGGGCCCAACACGCAAGTGACTACTGGGTGTTGGGTGCATCCGGAGTCTTTGATTAAGGCGTGAAGTTAAAGGTCCGGACCACTGACGTCAAGGGGGTGCGCGGTAACCCGCCGGGCCGCACCCCCTCCCAACCCCCGCGGATCAGACCGCCGTCACCTCGTCGTCCCGCTGGGCGAACTGCGTGCGGTGCAGCTCCGCGTACCGGCCGTCCGCCGCGAGCAGTTCCTCGTGCGTACCGCGCTCCACGATCCGGCCGGCCTCGACCACCAGGATCAGATCCGCGGCCCGGATGGTCGACAGCCGGTGCGCGATGACGACCGCGGTCCGCCCCTCCAACGCCTCGGCGAGCGCCTCCTGGACTGCCGCCTCCGAGGTGTTGTCCAGGTGGGCGGTGGCCTCGTCGAGGATCACGACGCGCTGGCGGGCCAGCAGCAGCCGGGCGATCGTCATACGCTGACGCTCGCCTCCGGACAGGCGGTAGCCGCGTTCGCCGACCACTGTGTCCAGACCGTCGGGCAGGGACCGTACGACGTCGTCGAGGCGGGCGCGGGTCAGCGCGTCCCACAGCTCGTCGTCGCTCGCCGAGGGGCGGGCCAGCAGCAGGTTGGCGCGGACGCTGTCGTGGAAGAGGTGGCCGTCCTGGGTGACCATGCCGAGGGTGGCCCGCAGGGAGGCAGCGGTCAGGTCGCGGACGTCGGTGCCGCCGATGCGGACGACTCCCCCGTCGACGTCGTACAGGCGCGGCAGCAGTGAGGCGATGGTCGACTTCCCGGCGCCCGAGGAGCCGACAAGGGCTACGGTCTGCCCGGGTTCGGCGCGGAAGGAGATGCCGTGCAGGACCTCGGCGCCACCCCGGGTGTCGAGCGTGGCGACCTCCTCCAGAGAGGCCAGGGAGACCTTGTCGGCGGACGGGTAGCCGAAGCGGACGTCGTCGAACTCGACCGCGGCCGGGCCCTCGGGCACCTCGCGCGCGTCGGGCTTCTCCTCGATGAGCGGTTTCAGGTCGAGCACCTCGAAGACGCGCTCGAAGCTGACCAGCGCGCTCATCACCTCGACGCGGGCCCCGGCGAGCGCGGTGAGGGGCGCGTACAGCCGGGTCAGCAGCAGCGCCAGCGACACGACGGCGCCCGCCTCCAGGGTGCCGCGCAGCGCGTACCAGCCGCCGAGGCCGTAGACCAGGGCGAGGGCCAGGGAGGACACGAGGGTCAGGGCGGTGATGAACGCCGACTGGGCGGTGGCCGTACGAACGCCGATGTCCCGGACCCGGGCGGCGCGGGCCGCGAACTCCGCCGACTCCTCCTCGGGGCGGCCGAACAGCTTGACCAGGGTCGCGCCGGGGGCGGAGAAGCGCTCGGTCATCCGGGTGCCCATCTCCGCGTTGAGCGCGGCCGCCTCCCGCTGCATCCGGGCCATCCGGCTGCCCATCCGGCGGGCCGGGATCACGAACACCGGAAGCAGCACCAAGGCGAGCAGGGTGATCTGCCAGGACAGGGTGAGCATGACGGCGAGGGTGAGCAGCAGCGTGACCACGTTGCTCACGACGCCCGAGAGGGTGTTGCTGAAGGCGCGCTGCGCGCCGATGACATCGTTGTTGAGTCGGGAGACGAGTGCCCCCGTACGAGTGCGTGTGAAGAACGCGACCGGCATCCGCTGGACATGATCGAACACGGCCGTCCTCAGGTCGAGGATGAGTCCCTCCCCGAGCGTCGCCGAGAGGCGGCGCCCGAGGATGCCGAGGGCTGCCTCCGCGATCGCGAGGACGGCGATGAGCAGCGCGAACCGTACGACCGTGCCCGCGTCGCCGTGCGACACGATCGTGTCCACGACGCGGCCGGCCAGGACGGGGGTGGCGACGGCGAGCAGCGCGGTGACCACCCCGAGAAGGACGAAGTGGACGATACGGCGGCGGTGCGGGCGGGCGAAGGCGGCGATGCGGCGCAGCGTCGCACGGTCGAAGGGGCGGCGCTCCTGCTGGGCGGTCATCACGCTGTGCAGCTGTGTCCACGCTGTGGTCTCCATGCTCATGGAAGAGAACGTAGAACCTCGAGCGTCGTTGAGGTCAAGGTGCCACCGCTTTCGAAGGTCAACGTGCGACCGCTTCCGATCCGTAAGCCCCTGTCCGTGATCCCGCAACCCGCAGTTGGTGTGGCGCGGAAAACCTCTCCGGACGTGACAGCGGTACGACTCCCCCACTCCGGCCCGGGACGGTTCCTGCGGCGCCTGCCCGTGCGGCAGATCCTGTGCCTGCTCCCGGTCCTGCTCGTCGCCGTGATCGCGGCGCAGCACTGGCCCGTGCTCAGCGAGGGCTTCCGGCATCTGCGGGAGGCCGATTGGCCGTGGCTGCTGGCTGCGGCCGCCGCGACCTGCCTCACCTGGGTCGCCGCCGCCTTCACCCGGCAGGGCGCGGTCATCGAACCGCTCCCCCGGCGCAGGCTGCTCGCCACACAGCTCGCGGCGGGCGCCGCCAATCATCTGCTGCCCACCGGGCTGGGCGCCGGCGCGGTCAATCTGCGGTTCATGACGGTGTGCGGGGTGCCGCTGGCGCGGTCCTCGGCCGCACTCGCGCTGTTTCTGCTCGCGGAGTCCGTCGCCCGGGTGGGCTTGCTGGCCGTGCTGCTGACCGTCTTCCCGCACGCGCTGCGGATCGGCGGCCTGCTGCCCGACGGCGTGGGCGGGCCCCTGCTGGCCGGCATCGGCGTGGTGGCGGTCGTGGCGGTGGGCGTGCTGCTGCTCGTACGGCGGCTGCGGACGGCCGTCTTCGGCTTCCTGCGCACCGCGCTGGGCGAGGCGCGTCTGGTGCACACCCGGCCGGCGCGGGCGCTCGCCCTGTGGGGCGGCTCGCTGGCCTTCCCCGCGCTCCAGGCGGCCGGGCTGGTCCTGGTGGGCCTCGCGCTGGGGCTGCCGGTGCCGCCCGCGCACATGGCGGTCGCCTATCTGGCCGCGACGGTCGCGGTGGCCCTGGTGCCGACGCCGGGCGGGCTCGGCTCCGTCGAGGCGGCGCTCGTCGTGGCGCTGGTGGCGGCGGGCAGCCCGGTGGCCGTGGCGACGGCGGTGGTGCTGGCGTACCGGATCATCACCGTCTGGCTGCCGCTGGTGCCTGGGGCGTTGACGCTGGGCGCGCTGGTGCGGCTGAAGGTCATCTGACCTCGCCTCTGACCGGGCCTGCCATCGGATGGCACAGTGACTCCTCGGTCGGTCGTCCGGCCGAGGAGTCGTCGTACGCCTGCGGATCCGTCGTACGCACGCGGATCCGTCGTACGACGAGGGTCCGTCGTCCGCCCGAGGAGAGGAGTTCGCCATGCCGGTCCGGCTGGAACGCCAGAAGCATGTCACCACGGTCGTGCTGTCCCGCCCCGAGGTCCGCAACGCCGTGGACGGTCCGACGGCGGCCGAACTCGCCGCCGCGTTCCGCACGTTCGAGGCCGACGACGACGCCCGGGTGGCGGTGCTGTGGGGCGAGGGCGGCACGTTCTGCGCGGGCGCGGACCTGAAGGCGATGGGTTCCGATCGCGGCAACCGGGTGGCTGAGGACGGCGACGGCCCGATGGGCCCGACCCGGATGCGGCTGTCCAAGCCGGTGATCGCGGCGGTCTCGGGGCACGCCGTCGCCGGTGGCCTCGAACTCGCGCTGTGGTGCGATCTGCGGGTGGTGGAGGAGGACGCCGTGTTCGGCGTGTTCTGCCGCCGCTGGGGCGTGCCGCTCATCGACGGCGGCACGGTACGGCTCCCGCGGCTGATCGGCACCAGCCGCGCCCTGGACATGATCCTCACGGGCCGCCCGGTGCCGGCGCGCGAGGCCTACGAGATGGGCCTGGCCAATCGCGTCGTCCCGGCCGGGAGGGCCCGCGCCGAGGCGGAGGAACTGGCGGCGGCCATCGCGGAGTTCCCACAGGCGTGCCTGCGCGGCGACCGGGCGTCGGTGCTGGAGCAGGAGGGTCTGGATGAGACGGCGGCGCTGAGGGGCGAACTCCGCCATGGCATGGGCGTGTTGGCGGAGGGCCTGGAAGGCGCGGCGCGCTTCGCCGGGGGCGCGGGACGACACGGTTCCTTCAGGGACATGTGAGTCACACAGGACGTATATGTGAGTCACACCGGCCCAGCCCTGTCGGTCCGCACACCCCGCCGGGCGCGAACTCCTGTTCCTGATACGGCAGGATGAGCGGTCGCGGCCGGTCGTCGATGTCATCTCGACCGTCGTACGGCCGCCGCGATCGCACATCCCGGAAACGAGCAGGTGGACAACGTGACGAGACTTCACATCCGGCCGTCGGCGGCGCAGCACGCCGCAGTTCGTGTCCCCGGAGGTGACCGGTGAACCGCGCGCTCACCCTGGACGACCTGATCCTCGCCGGTATCGCGGTGGCGGCGGGCCTGGTGGCGGCGTTCCTGTCGCGGGCGCTGCTGCGCTGGCTGGCCAAGCACGCCAAGCGGACCCGCTGGAGCGGCGACGACGTCATCGTGGACGCGCTGCGGACCGCCCTCCCCTGGGGGGCGATCGCGGCCGGCGGGGCCGCCGCGGCGGCGGTGCTGCCGCTGACCCGGGCGGTCCAGCACCAGACCAACCAGACGCTCCAGGTGCTGCTGATCTTCGCCGTGACGGTGTCGGCGGCGCGGGTGATCACCGGTCTGGTGCAGGGCGTCACTCAGTCCCGCTCCGGTGTCGCCGCCTCGGCCACGATCTTCGTCAACATCACCCGGGTGCTGGTGATGGCGATCGGCTTCCTGGTGGCGCTGCAGACACTGGGAATCTCCATAGCGCCCCTGCTGACCGCCCTGGGCGTCGGCGGTCTGGCCGTGGCCCTCGCGCTCCAGGACACGCTCGCCAACCTGTTCGCGGGCATCCACATCCTCGCTTCCAAGACCGTCCAGCCCGGCGACTACATCCGGCTGAGCAGCGGCGAGGAGGGCTACGTCGTGGACATCAACTGGCGCCAGACGACGGTCCGTCAGCTCTCCAACAACCTGGTGGTCGTCCCCAACGGGGAGCTGGCGAAGACCAACATGACCAACTTCACACGCCCTGAGCAGCAGTTGACGATTCTGGTGCAGGTCGGGGTGAGCTACGACAGCGACCTGGACCAGGTCGAGCGCGTGACCTCCGAGGTGGTCACCGAGGTCATGACCGAGATCACCGGCGCGGTCCCTGAGCACGAGCCGGCCATCCGCTTCCACACGTTCGGCGACTCCCGCATCGGCTTCACGGTGATCCTGGGCGTCGGCGAGTTCAGCGACCAGTACCGGATCAAGCACGAGTTCATCAAGCGCCTGCACCGTCGCTACCGCGAGGAGGGCATCAGCATCCCGGCCCCCGCCCGCACGGTGGCGCTCCAGCAGGGCACGGTGGTGATCCCGCAGCAGCGCGGCGGGAACGACGTGCCGGCGGACCGTACGGGCCCGAGGGCCGCGGGCCAGGAGTAGTCCGGCCGGGGTTCAGCAGTGGCAGGCCAGGCCGACGACGACGGTTTCGGCGGCCAGGCGGTCGAGGTAGCTGTCGGCGCGCTCCCAGTAGCCGTCGTCGTCCGCGTCGATCCACTCGCCCTCGAGCGTGACGAGGGCGAAGCCGGGCAGCGCCGTCCGGATCGCCTCCTCCCGCGTGGCTGCCAAGGCCTCGTGCCGCAGCGCCGCCTCCCGCCGCATCCCCGTGAAGTCGAGCAGCCCCCTGGGCCCGCCGTGGCACTCCAGCGGACCCAGGGGACGCACGTCGTCGGCAGGGAGGCGGGCGGCCGTCAGGAGCCGGGGGTCGCCGTCATGGGCCGGCAGGACGCGGAAGGGGACCTCGACCGCCGGATCGCGGTCGATGATCCACCGGTCCCACTCGCCCGCCGGGTTCCCGTCGGGGGTGGCGTTGAAGTCGTACGGAGCCAGGGCGGCCGCCACCGCGGCGTGCACCGTCCCTGGTGCGGTCGGCGGCAGGCAGACCACGACGGAGAACTCGGTCACGCGGGCGATCGTACGCGGGAGTACGGCCCCGACCCCGGCTCCCCCGCGGTCCCCGGCGCGGCCCCCCGGCCCTGCCCCGCGCAGAAGGCCGGTGGACCCCTGTCGAGCCCGGGTCGATCAGGAGATATCTTGATGTCGAGCAATGTTGCAGACGTGGAGCGGAGCACCCGGTGACTGACTCGACCATCATCTACACCTACACAGACGAGGCCCCGGCCCTGGCGACGCATTCGTTCCTGCCGGTGGTCCAGGCGTACGCCTCGCAGGCCGGTGTCGCCGTGGAGACCCGCGACATCTCGCTGGCGGGCCGCATCATCGCCGTTTTCCCGGAGTACCTCCAGGAGGACCAGCGCATCGCCGACGCGCTGACCGAGCTGGGCGAACTGGCCAAGACGCCCGAGGCCAACATCGTCAAGCTGCCGAACATCTCGGCGTCGATCCCGCAGCTCAAGGCCGCCGTCGCCGAGCTCCAGGGCAAGGGCTACGCGCTGCCGGACTACCCGGACGACCCGAAGACCGACGAGGAGCGCGAGATCCGCGCCCGCTACGACAAGATCAAGGGCTCCGCCGTCAACCCGGTCCTGCGCGAGGGCAACTCCGACCGCCGCGCCCCCGCCTCGGTCAAGAACTACGCCAAGACCCACCCGCACCGCATGGGCGCCTGGACCTCCGAGTCCAAGACGAACGTGGCGACGATGGCCGAGAACGACTTCGCGTCCACCGAGAAGTCCACGGTCATCGCCGCCGACGGCACGCTGCGCATCGAACTGGTCGGCGAGGACGGCACCACCACCGTGCTGCGCGAGTCCGTGCCGGTCCTCAAGGACGAGGTCGTCGACGCCGCCGTGCTGCGCGCCGCCGCGCTCAACGAGTTCCTCGCCGCGCAGGTCGCCCGCGCCAAGGCCGAGGGCGTCCTGTTCTCCGTGCACCTGAAGGCCACGATGATGAAGGTCTCCGACCCGATCATCTTCGGCCACGTCGTCCGGGCCTTCTTCCCGAAGACCTTCGAGCAGTACGGCGAGACGCTGGCCGCCGCCGGTCTGTCCCCGAACGATGGTCTGGGCACCATCCTCAAGGGCCTGGACGCCCTGCCCGAGGGCGACGCGATCAAGGCGTCCTTCGACGACGAGATCGCCGCGGGCCCCGAGCTGGCGATGGTCGACTCCGACAAGGGCATCACCAACCTGCACGTCCCCTCGGACGTCATCGTCGACGCGTCCATGCCGGCGATGATCCGCACCTCCGGCCACATGTGGGGCCCGGACGGCCAGGAGCACGACACCCTCGCCGTCCTGCCGGACCACAGCTACTCCGGCGTCTACCAGGCCGTGATCGAGGACTGCCGGGCCAACGGCGCCTTCGACCCGTCGACCATGGGCTCGGTCCCGAACGTCGGCCTGATGGCGCAGAAGGCCGAGGAGTACGGCTCCCACGACAAGACCTTCGAGATCCCGGCCCCGGGCACGGTCCGCCTGGTCGACCAGGACGGCAACGTGGTCCTGGAGCAGCCGGTCGCCGCCGGTGACATCTTCCGCGGCGCCCAGACCAAGGACGCCCCGATCCGTGACTGGGTCAAGCTGGCCGCCACCCGAGCCCGCGCCACCGGCGACCCGGCCGTCTTCTGGCTGGACGAGAACCGCGGCCACGACGCCGTGATCATCGAGAAGGTCAAGCGGTACCTGCCGGAGCACGACACCGAGGGCCTGGACATCCGGATCCTGCCCCCCGTCGAGGCGACGAAGCTGTCCATCGAGCGCATCCGCCGCGGCGAGAACACGATCTCGGTGACCGGCAACGTGCTGCGTGACTACCTGACCGACCTGTTCCCGATCCTGGAGCTGGGCACCAGCGCCAAGATGCTGTCGGTCGTCCCGCTGATGGCGGGCGGTGGTCTGTTCGAGACGGGCGCCGGCGGCTCCGCCCCGAAGCACGTTCAGCAGCTGGTCAAGGAGAACTACCTGCGCTGGGACTCGCTGGGTGAGTTCTTCGCCCTGGTGCCGTCCTTCGAGCAGTACGCGAAGACCACGGGCAACGCCCGCGCCCAGGTCCTCGCCGACACCCTGGACCGCGCCACGGCGACCTTCCTCAACGAGAACAAGTCGCCGACCCGTCGCGTGGGCGGCATCGACAACCGCGGCAGCCACTTCTACCTGTCCATGTACTGGGCGCAGGAGCTGGCCGCACAGACCGAGGACACAGACCTGGCCAAGGCGTTCGCGGCGCTCGCCGAGACGCTCGCCGCGAACGAGCAGAAGATCGTCGACGAGCTGCTCGCCGTGCAGGGCTCCCCGGCCGACATCGGCGGCTACTACAAGCCGGAGAAGGCCAAGGCGGACGGCGTGATGCGCCCGTCGGCCACCTGGAACGAGACCCTCGCGTCCCTGAGCTGACGCCCCGCGGTTCCCTGAGAGATGCCTCCGCCCCTGCCGGGCGGGGGCATCTTCGTATGGGCGTGCCGATGGGGGCCACCAACCGCGCCGACCGGGCTGAATCGGCAGGACATCACCAGTCCCGGGTGGCGATCAGCTCCTCCGCGTCGGCGTCGGCGAATCCGTAGGCCTCGGCGATGAACCAGAAGTCCTCGGCTATCGCCTCGCGGGCCACGGTCTCGATCTCGCTGTCGGCCTCCAGGAACGCCTCCTGGAGGTCGTTGAACTCGTCCGTGGCCGCCTGTGTCAGGACGTACAGCGCGGCCAGGTCGCCAGGCCGCTCCGCCTCGATGCGCTCGCACAGGCGCACCAGGATCTCCCTGCCCTTGTCCACTACGTGGTCGGGGTAGTAACCGTCCCGGTACATGACCCGGAGAAACGGATGAGCGGTCACCTGCTGGTTGCTGACGGGCATGCTGTTCCCCCCGCTGGAGTCGGCGGTCGATGTGGCACCTTTGATCTTGCCGCACGCCACTGACAACGCCCCGGGAGCAGCCCCATGACCCCTGCCGCACCCTCCTTCGAGCTCCTGCCCGGGGCCGGCGACTCACCGGTGATCCTTCATGTGCCGCACTCGGCGCGGGAGATACCCGCCGCGGTGCGCGCGGGGATCGTGCTGGACGACGCCGCGCTGGAGCGGGAGCTGGACCACATCACCGACGCGCATACGGCCCGACTCGCCGAGGACGCGGCCCGGTTGGCCCCGGTCACGCCCTGGCGGTTCGTGAACGGGCTGTCGCGGCTGGTCGTCGATCCGGAGCGGTTCCCGGACGAGCGGGAGGAGATGCTCGCCGTAGGGATGGGCGCCGTCTACACGCGGACCACGCACGGCGACCCGCTGCGGCCCGCGGACACCGATCCGGAGCCGCTGGTCGGCCGCTACTTCCGGCCGTACGCGCAGGCGATGACACAGGCGGTGCGTGACCGGCTCGCGGGCACCGGGCGGGCCGTCGTCATCGACGTCCACTCGTATCCCACGCGCCGGCTGCCCTACGAGTTGCACGGCGCGGGCCCGCGGCCCCCTGTCTGCGTGGGCACCGACGCCTTCCACACCCCGGCGTGGCTGGCGGACCTGGCCCGTGAGGCGTTCGCCGGGTGCGGGGAGACGGGACTCGACAGCCCGTTCGCCGGGGCGTACGTGCCTCTGGAGTTCTACGGCAAGGAGCCCCGGGTCGGCGCGCTCATGGTCGAGATCCGCCGGGACACGTACATGACCGAGCCCGGCGGGCCGGCCGGGCCGGGACTGGGGCGGCTGGCCTCCGCACTCGCCGCCCTGGCCGACGGCGTCGCCGACCGCGGCGCAAGACCATGATCCGCGGTCCGCGGCCCGCGGACCCTGCCGGCCACCTGGTGGCACCGCCTCTGCCGGTCACCTGGGGCAGGGCCCGCGTCCGGGCTCAGGCCCGCAACCACTCCGTGACGATCACATCGCCGCCGGTCCGCACCCGTAGCGCGAACGGGCCGAAGGGCGGGGTGTCGCTGGTGAAGCGGCCCATGGCGTCGACCGGGACCGGGGCCGCCGTCTGCCGACCGCCGAGTACCTCGATCCGGGCCGACTGCGGCGGCAGCACCTGCCCCATCAGGCCCTGACCGGTTACCTCGACGTCGACGGTCAGCCCGCCCGCGCGGAAGGTCAGCATCCGCGGCGCGTCCGTCACCCCTCTCACCGGGAGGGCGTCCACCAGAGAGTCGAAGGTCAGCTCGGCGATCTTGGCGTCGAGGTCGTGCAACGCGTAGGCCTCGATGGCCAGTTGGCGCAGCTCGGCCGGGACCGGGTCCAGGACGGCGGCCGCCTGGCGCAACTCCTCCTCCAGGAGCGTGGCGTCGAACTCCGCGTCGTCGAAGGCCTCTTCGAGCCCGTCGAGCCCCTCGGGTCCTTCGTCCGAGAACCTCTCCCCGCTCATGTCGTCCATGTCCCTCACACCGCCCCCCGTGCGTCCAGTCGCGCCCTCAGCCTGCGCAGACAGCGCTGGCGCAGCGGTCCGATGCTGCCCACCGCGATGCCCAGCGCGGCCGAGACCTCGACATAGCTCGGCGGCGGTGCGGCCATCAGGACCCGCAGCAACTGGCGGCACCGTTCGCCCAGTTCCTCGAACTCCTGCCACAGACGCCGGATCCGCTCGGCCTGGGCCGCGGCCTCCTCCGAGTCGATCAGTGTCTGCTCCGGCGTGCGCTCCTCACTGACCCGGTCGAGGACCTGGGGATCGTCCGTCGGCATGAGCCGCGTCAGCCCCTTGATGACCTTCAGGCACTCGTGCCGCGCCGTGCTCGCCAGCCAGGACCCGGCCTTCTCCGGTTCGCGGATCCGGCCGAGGTGCTGCGCGAAGCGGAGCCACACGGTCTGGAACACCTCGTGCCCGTCGGCGTCGGAGAGCCGGTGCGCGCGCACCACCGACCACACCAGCGGGCTCAGCCCCTCCACCAGCGCCTTCCAGGCGGCCGCGTCACCGTCGACCGCGGCCCGGACCAGCACGCCGACCTCTGTACGGTCCACGGTCCCACCCCTCGTGTACGGCATGACATCGTACGCCGTGGAGGGGAGGGTTCCCGCCGTCATGCGGGGTGGCCGCGTCGCACGACCGGGACCGGGCGCCAGGTGGCCGGCCTGAGCGCCGGCACGTGCGCCCCGCGCACCTCGGCGAACTCGGTGTTGTTCGCCAGCAGTTGCCTGCCTGCCGCGCGCGGGTCGGACTCCTTGTGCGCCGTCATGTGCGCGGCGACCAGCCCGGCGGCGACCGGGGTGGCGAACGAGGTGCCGCTCCACTGCGCGAGGCCGTCGAACATCACCTGGTCGGGCTTGCCCGAGGTGGTCTCCCGCTCCTCGCTCAACACGCCCGTGTGCCGCGGGGACTGGCAGGTGCAGGCGTAGGTGAAGCCGTACCGGCAGGCGTCGTAGGTGGAGTGCTGGTACACGTACGGCACCGGCGCGCCGAAGCCGGTGAGGGCACTGGTGAGCCGCTCGCCGGGGGCGTAGACGCGCACCCAGGAGCCGTGGTTGCTGAAGCAGGCGCCGAACTCGCCGTCGCCGCGCAGCGCGCCGACCGACAGCACGACGTCCTCGTAGCCGGGCAGGGTGGCGTAGGCGGCGGGCCAGAACGGTGCGGCGCTGCCGTTGTTGCCGGCCGCGGCGATCAACAGGGTGCCCTGGTCGCGCAGTTCGGTCATGAAGGCGTCGAGGCCGAGCAGTCCGTCGGTGCGGCCGTTGGAGGTGCCCGCCGAAAGGCTGATGATGTCCGGCCAGCCGCCCTGGTCGACCGCCGCGAAGAGCTTGGCGCCGAAGTCGGACTCCAGGATGGCGCCGGCGTCGGTGAGTGTGTTGCGTACGGTGACGTCGGTGTTGGGCGCGACGGCCGCCACGAGCCCGGCGATGAACGTGCCGTGTCCGACGTACTGCTGGAGGACGCCCTGGTCGTCGGTCTCCCTGAGCTGCGCGTCGCCCTCGGTGTGGGCGAGCAGCGGGTAGGAGCGATAGTCGTGCATGAGGCCGGTGTCGATGACGAGGACGCCGACGGCGGTGTCCGGGTCGTGACCGGCCTCGGCCGCCGCGGGGTTGGGCGGCTCGGTGAGCGGGGCGGGGACGGGTTCGTCGCCGGGGCAGGCGTTGACCGCGATCGACACCACGTGGTTACGGCTGACCAGTCGGCGCCCGTGGCGACCCTCCGCCTCCCGCAGGGCGCGCAGCGCGTGGCCGACGGCCGGGTCACCGGCGCGGTCGCCCTGGCCCGGGTCGCCGACCTGGATCCGGGTGACGCCGGTCCGGTTGGTCTCGGGGCTCACTCGCCGCACATGGTCCGCGACCAGGTCGGGAGCCTCGGTGAAGTGAGTGCGCACGGTGTCCTCGACGACCCGTGCCTCCTCGCCGTCGCGGGCGAGGACGAAGCCCTTCTCATAGATGAACTCGGCCGAGTCGTCCGGCCCCATCGCCAGGGGGACGTCGGGCAGCGAGCGCTGGATCTTGTCGAACTGCTCGTGGAATCGCTGAGGTGGCATGACAGGTCCTCCCACTGGTGCGGTGGTCGTCAATCAGAGCCGCGGGGCGTCGGGTTGATACAGCTGGGACGGACCGTTTGATACAGCAGGGACGGACCGTGCCAAACCCGTGTGACACAAATCCCGAGGCCAGTACTATCCGAGGGGTGACAGCAGCGGGAAGCGAATCGGTTCTCGAACTGCTGCCGATGGTGTTCGCCGCCCCGGGCGACGCGCTGGCGCGGGCCGAGCGGGTACTGGAGACCGATCCGGCGCCGTTGCACGCCTCCGTCGCCCATCAGGTGATCGGCATCTGGCAGCGGGACTTCGGCGACATGCGGATCGCCCTGGGCCATCTGCGGCGTGCCCGCGCGCTCGCGGCCCACGCGGAGTCGCCCGAGCGGGAAGCCGACGTCCTGGCCACGCTCGGGGTCGCGCTGGTGCACGCGGGGCGCACTCGGCAGGGGCTGACGGCGTTCGAGCAGGGTGTCGCGCGCGGCACCGGGCACACCCGGGCCCGGGTCCTGTACCGGCGGGCGTATGTGTGGTGGGTGCTGGGGCATCACCGGGAGGCCCTGGAGGACGTACGGCGGGCGATCCCGGTGCTGCGGCAGGCCGACGACGTGATCTGGACGGCGCGGGCACTGACGCTGCGGGCCACGGTGCATCTGGCACTGGGCGCAGTGGAGCGGGCCGACGCCGACTTCGCGGCGGCCGAGCGGCTGTGGGAGACGACAGGCCAGGAGCACGACAAGGCGGACGCTGTGGAGAGCCGAGGCCTCGCCGCGTTCCGGTCGGGCGACATCCCGGTCGCGCTGCGGCTCCTCGACGAGGCCGAGGAGCGGTACGCCAAGCTGGGCACGCCGACCTTCATGCTCTACATCCGCCGCTGCGAGGTGCTGATGGCGGCCGGGCTGGCCCCGGAGGCGCTCGCGGAGGCGGACGCGGCGATCGCGGCGCTCGACCGGATCGGCGGGCAGTCCACCCGCAAGGCCGAACTGCTGCTCGCCGCCGCGCGAGCCGCCCGGTCGGCGGGCGACCCGCACACGGCGATCGCCCGAGCGGCCGTCGCCGTACGGCTGTTCGCCGGGCAGCGGCGCACCTGGTGGGAGACGCACGCCCGGCTGGTGCTGATCGAGGCCCGGGTGGCGACCGGGCGGTCCTCGGGACGGCTGGTCGCGGACGCGGCGGCGGTCGCCGACCGGCTGGCGGCGTTCGGCTCGCCCAGCGCGCCGGAGGCGTCGCTGCTGGCAGGCCGGATCGCGCTCGACCTGGGCTGGACGGTGGACGCGGAGCGGCATCTCGCGGTGGCCGCACGCAGCAGGTCGGGCGGGCCGCCGCTGGCCCGGATGACGGGCTGGGCGGCGCAGGCGCTGCGGGCGCGGGCGGCGGGTTCGACGCGGGGCGTGTTGGAGGCGTGCCGGCGCGGGCTCGACGTGCTCGACGACCACCGGATGACGCTCGGCGCCTCGGAGTTGCGCGCCCGGGCGACGGCGCAGGGCGCGGAGCTGGCGGCGCTGGCCCAGCAGGCGTCTCTGGCCGGGGGCGGGCCGCGGCGGCTGCTGGAGTGGAGCGAGCGCTGGCGGGCGACCGTGCTGTCCGCGCCGCCGACCCGGCCGCCCGCCGACCCGGTGCTGCTGAGCGGGCTGACGGCGTTCCGGGAGATCGCCGCCCGCGCGGAGGCCGCCCGTATGGAGGGGCGGCCGGTGCCCGCGCTCGAGCGTGAACAGCGGCGTCTGGAGCGGGAGATACGTTCCCGCACCCATCACATGCGCGGCGACTCCCTCGGCGACGGGAACCGCTTCGACGCCGGGCGGCTGCTGGAGCGCCTGGGTGAGGGGCGGCTGGTCGAACTCGCCGTGCTGGACGGGCGCGTGCAGGTGTTGCTGTGCGGTCAGGGGCGGGTGCGGCGGTTCGAGGGCGGGCCGCTGGCGGAGGCGGTGGCCGAGGCCGAGCACGTCCAGGCGGGGCTCAGGCGGCTGGCGCATCCGGGGGCGGAGGGCAGACTGCCGCTGGTGGAGGCGGCGGGGCGGCGGCTGGAGGAGCTGCTGCTGGGCGGTGCCGTAGCGCACCTGGGGGACGGACCGGTCGTGGTGGTGCCGCCCGGCGCGCTGCACCGGGTGCCCTGGGCCCTGCTGCCCTCGCTGCGGGACCGGGTGCTCAGTGTGTCGCCGTCGGCGGGCAGTTGGCTGCGGGCCCGGGAGACCGAGCCGCCGCCGGGCGGGCGTCATGTCCTCGTGCGCGGGCCCGGATTGGCCACGGGCGGTGCCGAAGTCCCCGAGCTGGCGGGCCGGTACGGCGCGGCGACGGTCCTCTCGCACGAGGACGCCCGGGTGCCGCGGGTCCTGGAGGAGCTGGACGGGGCGGCGCTCGCGCACATCGCCGCGCACGGCACGTTCCGCGCGGACAGCCCCCTGTTCTCGTCGCTGCGGATGGCCGACGGCCCGCTGATCGTCCACGACTTCGAGCGCCTGGACCGCAGCCCGTACCGCATCATCCTCTCCAGCTGCGACACCGCGCGCCTGGCGTCGGTGGGCGCCGACGAACTGCTGGGTCTGGTCACGGCGTTGCTTCCGCTGGGCACGGCGGGGGTGGTGGCGAGCAGCGCGCCCGTGAACGACGCCGCCGTGGTCCCCCTGATGCTCGCCCTGCACAAGGGCCTGGACACGGGCCTGTCCCTGGCCGAGGCCCTGCGCGACGCCCGCGCCGCAGTACCGGACGACGCGGTCCACCGGGCGACGGGCTGGGCGTTCGCGGCGTTCGGGGCGGCGTGACGGGCGGGCCCGGTCGACAGATCGATCAGGTCAGGCGGACGCCGTCTCCGGCAGGTCCATCAGCCAGGGCAGGGCGCCCCGATCGCTGGCGCCGAGGCGGGCGTACGCGCTGTAGAGGTGGTTGCCGACCGTGCGGATCGACAGGGTGAGCTGCTCGGCTATCTGGCGGTTGCTGAGACCGGCTGCGGCGAGGGTGACGATCTGCCGTTGGCGGGCGGTGAGTTCGCCGAGGACCAGTCCGGACAGGGCCGGGGTGCGGGCGCCCTGGCAGCGGCGGGCGAGGGCCACCGCCCGGGTGCGGGACGTGCGGGCGGCGCGCGGGTCGCGGTGCGCGCGTACGGCCTGGGCGTGCGCCTCCGCCGCGAACAGCAGGAAGCCGCGCTCCTCCAGCGCCCGCGCCGCACGGTCGAGGGCGGGACCGTCACCTCGGAGCAGCGCGTCGGCGTGCCGGGCCAGGACCCCGGCCTCCGGCAGCCGGCCGGCGACGCGCTCGGGAGCGCCGAGGCGCACGACGTCGTACAGGGCGTACACACCGTCCTCGGACAGGGCCCCGACCGCACCGTCGAGGTCACCCCGCGCGGCCGCGGCCCAGACGGCCGTACCGCCGGCCGCCGGTTCCGCCTCGCTCACCGTGTCCTCCTCCAGCGGGGCCACGTCCCCCGACTGCGCGGCAGCGAGAGCGAGTTCGGCTCTGCAGGACGCGTCCCCCGGCGCCTCCCGCAGTCCTTCCCTCGCCCACGCCGCCGCCTCCCGCAGCTCCCCCCGAAGCCGCGAGAACCTGGCCCGTACGGCCGCGTATCCGGCCGGTACTGGCGCGCCCTCCGCCGCCAGCCACTCCCCCACGGGCGTCGGCAGGGGCCGTACATCCCACTCCTCGATCCGGCTTGTCAGCTCCCGCTGTTCGGCCGCCAGGGCCGGGCCGCACCACCCCGGTGTGCGGGCCAGTCGCCGGGCCCGCAGCCGGCCGGCCGTGGCGCGCAGGGCCGGGCCGTGCAGGGGGTGGGCGAGATGGACGCCGCCGTGGTCGTCGACGTGGAGCAGGCCGTCGGCCTCCAGGCGTTCGAGGACATCGAGGTCGAGGCCGTCCAGGTGCAGTGGGAGCGGTTCGGCGAACGCGAGGCGTTCCAGGGCGTCGCGTTCACCCGGTCCGGAGCGGTCCAGGGCGGGGGCCATGCGCTCGCGCACGGTCGCGGTCACCGGCACCGGGCCGCGCCACGCCCACTCTCCCGTGCCCGGGAGGGGGTTGAGTGGCCCGGACTCCCGCAGGGCGCCCAGCAGGTCGCGCAGCAGGCGCAGGTCTCCCCGGCACACCCGGTGCAGTCGGTTCACGGTGAGTGGTTCCAACGGGGTGCCCATGGCGAGCAGTTGGGCCGTCTCCTCGCGGGGCAGCGGCTCCAGGGCGAGGCGCGGCAGGAGTTCGCCGGTCCACAGCCGGGACACGGCGCCCGGCACCGGCGCGTCGTCGGCCGCGACGACGATCAAGCGGGTGCGGCCGTGCGCCGCGAGCTGATGGACCAGGGCGGCGGAGGCCTCGTCGAGCAGATGGGCGTCGTCGACCACGAGGAGCCGTACCCCGGACAGGAGTTGCACGGCGCGGTGCAGCGAGACCGTCTCGGGCAGCAGATGGGCGAACGCGGCGAAGGGCAGCCCGCCGGACTCGGGCATGCCGGTCACCCGGGCGCAGTCGGTGCCCCGCACGGCCTCGGTGACCAGCCTGGTCTTTCCGCAGCCCGCCGGTCCGGTCACCGCGATGCCGTGCCGCCCCGCGGCCAGGGAGCGGCGTATCAGCCCCAACTCCTGCTCCCGGCCGGTGAACGGCCAGGGCAGTTCCAGGGTCTTGGGCTGCTGTGCGTAAGTCGTCACATGAAGGAGAGCTCGACTACTCACGCCTGATACAGGGTGACTTGAGTAGCCCCCGACTCAGGCGTCCACGCGGGACCGACGGCAGGCTTGCCCCATGACTCAGCGCTACTGCTCGCTCCCGCAGCAGTCGGCCCCCTCCTTCGCACCGGGGCTGACCGCCAAGCGGCTGAGCGCGCTGCTGGGCGGGCGGCGGATGTGGGTCAACGGCACGGTCCTGCACTACTACTTCTTCGACGCGGACAACGGTGGCGACGACAGCTCGGTGATCCCCGTACCGGGGACGGGCGGGACGCGCCGGATGCCATGGGCCGGCGCCAAGGAGCAGCAGGACGTCGTACGGGAGTGTTTCCAGGAGTGGCAGGACCTCGGCATCGGAGTGCGGTTCGCCGAGGTCGGCGACCGCCGGGAGGCGGAGCTGCGCATCGGGTTCCAGCCGGGTGCCGGTTCCTGGTCGGCGGTGGGCCGTGACGCGCTCACGGCCGGTATGAACGAGCGCACGATGAACCTGGGCTGGGACCTGACCGCGCCGGGTGAGCGCGGGACGGCCCTGCACGAGATCGGGCACGCGCTCGGGCTGCTGCACGAGCACCAGAGCCCGTTCGCCGGGCTCCACTGGGACGACGAGGCCGTGTACGCCGAGCTGGCGGGCCCGCCGAACTTCTGGAGCCGGGACAGGACGTACATCAACATCCTGCGCAAGCTGGATCCGTCCGAGGCCAACGGCTCGGTGTGGGACCCGCAGTCGATCATGGGGTATCCCTTCGCGCCGGGGCTGATCCTGGAGCCGGAGCAGTACCGCGGGGGGCTGCATCCGGCCGGCACACTGTCCCCGGCCGACAAGGAGCTCGCGCTCCGCTGGTACCCGCCCGCCGGCCCGTCCCGGCCGGACGAGCTGGTGCCGTACCGCTCGGCGCCGCTGCGCCTCGGCCCGGGCGGGCAGGCCGACTTCACGGTCGAGCCGCCGGAGACCCGCACGTACACAGTGGGCACCTTCGGCGACGGCGACCGGGTCGTCGTGGTCTTCGAGGAACGCGACGGCGAACCGCGCTTCCTCGCCGGGCACGACGACGGGAGCGCAACGCACGACGCCACACTCGGAGTCCGGCTCGTCAAGGGCCGCCGCTATTTCGTCCGCGTGCGCCTGTACTCCACATGGGGTTCGGGAGAGACGGCCGTCATGTGCTGGTGACAGCACAGGCCACGGCACGCGGGGGGCTCGGACCAACTGTCCGGCGCCGGGGGAGCGGCCGAGGATGTCGCCTTCGGGGGAGGGAGACATCCTCGGCCACGCCGGCCCGGCGGGCCTTCGGCGGGACAGGACCGAGCGGGCGTACGAGCCCTGGTGCCGGGAACACGTGGTGATCGACCCTGCCGGGCAGGACCCGCAGGAGTCCGTCACGCGAGAGGACCGGGATCCATGACCGAGGAGCCGCCTCCGGAGGCCGGGCCGGTGCCGGGTGCCGTGCCCGAGACGTTCGTGTTCGAGTGCCGGGACTGCGGACATGGCTGGCAGGTCCGGTTCCAGGCCGTGTTCTTCACCGACCCGACCGGGCTGAACACGCAGGAGTACGTCGACGAGGCGGGCCGCGCCATGCGCTCACCCCTCACCGATGCGGTCTGCCCGCGCTGCGGCGGACGCCGGGTGCGGGTGTCCGCACCCGAGGACGGCGACGGCTCCGCCTGAACGCGGGTCCGATCGGCCCGACCGCCCCTCCCGCCCCGTCACCCGAACGGCCCGTTGCGCTGGTCGGAGGCCGTCGGCGGTGGTGGCGTGGAAGCACGTACCGTGTTCCGAGGAGGCAGTCGCGATGAACCGTCCGTCCCGTCCTGTGCGTGTTCTCGCGTCGGCCCTGGCGGCGGGGACGCTGCTGACCACGGCGGCCTGCTCGGACGGCGGCGCCTCCGACGCCGTGTCCGCCTCGCCGATGGTCGAGCAGTCTCCGGACCGCTCCCCGATCAAGTCCCCGGACCGGACACCGACCAAGTCCCCCAGTCCCTCTGCGACCCGTACCCTCACCGGCGCCGGTGCGAAGGCAGCTCTGATCACCGAGGCCGACATCGAGGACAACTGGACCAAGGCCAACAACGCGGCCTCCTGGCGGAACCAGATGCTGGTCGGCAAGGTCGACGTCGCCGACTTCCTGGACGCGAAGACGAACGCCGCCGACTGCCAGAAGCTCCTCGACAGCCTCTACTCCGACAGTCTGCTCGGCCGGGCGACCGGTGCCTCGGCGCTGAAGGGGTTCACAGCGGGCGACGCCCGGCTGCTGTACCAGGTCGGCGACTACGGCCGGGCCTCGCTGGACAAGTCCCTCGCCTGGATCAAGAGCCTCCCGCAGAAGTGCGACCAGTTCACCGCGACCGGCTCCGACGGCGGCAAGCGGACGGTCCAGGTCGTCGGGGCCTCGCTGCCCAAGACGGGCGACGCCCAGCAGGCACTGACGGTGATGGTGCAGGGCACCACGGACGGGAACCCGACCACGCTCACCGTGGACGTCGCCGCGCTGCGGGTCGGAGCATCCGGAGCCGTCGTCACCAACGGCGGTCTGTCGGGCGCCGATCACGACAGCACCGCGAGGGCAGCTCAGCAGGGCGCGCAGCGTCTGCGGGACGTGCTCGCCGGGAAGACTCCGTCGCCGGACCCGAGCGAGTTCGACTGACGGCTGTCGGTGGTCCGCGCACACGACCTCCCCAGGGGTCAGAAACATGTGACATAGTACTGGCGTGGGGAATGGACTGACCTGCGACGTCGTGGTCGTCGGCGCCGGAATGACCGGCGCGGCCTGCGCCCTGTATGCGGCGCGGGCGGGTCTCGACGTCGTCGTGGTGGACCGTGGCCCGGTCGCCGGCGGCACCACCGGCGCAGGTGAGGGCAATCTGCTCGTCTCCGACAAGGAACCGGGTCCCGAGCTGGAACTCGCCCTGCTCTCCGGCCGGTTGTGGGCAGAGCTGGGTGAGGAGTTCGGGGACGCGGTCGAGTACGAGCCCAAGGGCGGTGTCGTGGTCGCCGCCACAACCGACGCGCTGACGTCGCTGACGGACTTCGCGGTCGGCCAACGGGCCGCCGGGGTCGTGGCGGAGAATGTGGACGGGAGCCAACTCCACGAGCTGGAGCCCCACTTGGCGCCCGGCCTCGCCGGTGGCGTGCGCTACCCCCAGGACGCCCAGGTCATGCCCGCGCTGGCCGCCACCTACCTGATACGCGCCTCCGAGGCCCGGCTGTACACCGGCCTGACCGTGACCGGTGTGCTGCGCACGACGGAGGGCGCGGTGCGCGGAGTCCGCACGGACCACGGGGACATCCACGCGCCGGCCGTGGTCAACGCCGCCGGCACCTGGGGCGGCCAGGTGGCCGCTCTGGCGGGCGCGCGCCTGCCGGTGCTCCCCCGCCGCGGTTTCGTCCTGGTCACCGAACCGCTGCCCCGGCTGATCCGGCACAAGGTGTACGCCGCGGACTACGTGGCCGACGTGGCGAGCGACTCGGCCGCGCTGCAGACCTCACCGGTCGTCGAGGGCACGGCCGCGGGTCCGGTCCTGATCGGCGCGAGCCGCGAACGGGTGGGCTTCGACCGGTCGTTCTCACTGCCCGTCGTACGGGCCCTGGCGCTCGGGGCGACCCAACTGTTCCCCTTCCTGGAGCGGGTGCGGGCGCTGCGCACGTACGTGGGCTTCCGGCCGTACCTCCCCGACCACCTGCCCGCGATCGGCCCCGATCCGCGTGTGCCCGGGCTGTTCCACGCCTGCGGGCACGAGGGCGCAGGCATCGGACTCGCCACCGGCACCGGTCACTTGATCGCCCAGGCGCTCGGCGGGAAGGCGACGGACCTGGACCTCACGCCGTTCCGGCCACACCGCTTCACGGGAGACGAGGTGAACTCCGCTTGAATCCGATGGAGTTGGTTCGGGCCCGGCCCGGCCCGGCGTTCACGGTCACGTTCGACGGCCGGAGCATCGAGGCGCTGCCCGGCCAGACCGTCGCCGCCGCGCTGTGGGCGGTGGGCGTGACCGCCTGGCGCACCACGCGCGAAGGGGGCCGCCCACGTGGGGTGTTCTGCGGGATCGGCGTGTGCTTCGACTGTCTGGTGACCGTCAACGGCCACCCGAACCAACGCGCTTGCCTGGTTCCGGTACGGGCCGGCGACATGATCCGTACGCAGGAGGGAACGGGCCACGATGACTGAGCGACCGCATCTCGCGGTGATCGGGGCGGGTCCGGCGGGGCTGGCCGCGTCGCTCGCGGCGGCCGCACGAGGCGTACGAGTGACCCTGATCGACGCCGCTGCGGAGGCGGGCGGACAGTTCTACCGGCAGCCTGCCGCCGCGCTCGGCGCACGCCGCCCAGAGGCCCTGCACCACCAGTGGCGCACGTGGGAGCGGCTGCGTACGGGGCTTGACCGACACCTGGCGGACGGGCGTATCCAACGGCTGACGGACCATCATGTGTGGTGCGTGGAGCGGGGATTCGCCGTGCACGCGCTGGCAGGTCCGGCACAGGACGACGGTGTCGTGGTGCGCGCCGATGCCGTGCTGCTCGCCACCGGAGGCTACGAGACGGTGCTGCCCTTCCCGGGCTGGACCCTCCCGGGCATCGTCACCGCGGGCGGTGCGCAGGCCATGCTCAAGGGCGGGCTGGTGCTGCCAGGGCGTACGGCCGTCGTGGCCGGAACCGGCCCGCTGCTGCTCCCGGTGGCGACGGGGCTCGCCGCAGCGGGCGCGCGGGTGGCCGCACTCGTCGAATCCGCCGCTCCCGGGGCGCTGCTGCGGCTGCCGTCGGCCCTGGCCGCGCAGCCGGACAAGCTCGCGGAGGGCGCCTGGTACACGGCCCGGCTGCTGCGTCACCGCGTACGCGCCCTGGTCCGGCACACCGTGGTCGAGGCGCACGGCGCCGACCGTCTGGAGGCGGTGACCGTCGCCGGGCTCGACGCGGACGGGCGCATCCGGCCCGGCAGCGAGCGCCGTATCCCCTGCGACACCCTGGCCGTGGGCCACGGCATGCTGCCGCACACCGACCTCGCCGAGTCGCTGGGCTGCACCCTGGACGGGACGGACGTCCGCGTCGACGACGAGCAGCGCACCGACGTCCCGGGTGTCTGGGCGGCCGGAGAGACGACCGGGATCGGCGGTGCGGCGCTCGCGCTGGCCGAGGGCCACATCGCGGGGCGGTCGATCGCCGCCCGGCTGCACGGGACGGCGCCCGACCCGCGCGCCTGGGCGTCGGCGAACCGCGCCCGGACCCGGCTCCGTACGTTCTTCGCAGCGGTCGACTCGGTCTGCGCACCGCCCGCCGGATGGGCGGAGCGGGTGCCCGACGACACGGTCGTGTGCCGCTGCGAGGAGGTGACCGCCGGTGAAGTCCGTACGGCCACAGGCGAGTTGGGGGCCGGTGATCTGCGCACCGTGAAGCTGCTGACCCGGGCCGGAATGGGCTGGTGCCAGGGCCGGATGTGCGGCCCGGCGGTCGCCGGCATCACCGGCTGCCCGCTCACGCCTGCGCGGCGACCGCTCGCCCGGCCGGTGCCGCTGGGCGTGCTCGCGGGACTGTCCGAGAAACATCTGGAGTGAGTCGGGGCAGCCACCGGAAGCCATCGAGCGTCAGTGCTATGTCACACCCTATTGAAAGAGGGGCCCGTTCATGTCCGACCCGCAGCACCGACCCTGGCGGGGCGTCCTGGTCGCCACCGCCCTGCCCCTGCGCGACGATCTCACCGTGGACCACGACAGGTACGCCGAGCACTGCACCTGGCTGGTCGAGAACGGCTGTGACGGCGTCGTGCCGAACGGGTCCCTCGGCGAGTACCAGACGCTGACGCCCGAGGAGCGCGCCCGGGTCGTCGAGACGGCGGTGGCGGCGATCGGCGGCGCGCGGGTGATGCCGGGCGTGGCCGCCTACGGCTCCGCCGAGGCCCGCCGCTGGGCCGAGCAGGCGGGCGAGGCGGGCTGCGCGTCGGTCATGCTGCTGCCGCCGAACGCCTACCGCGCCGACGAGCGGTCCGTGCTCGCCCACTACGCCGAGGTCGCCCGCGCCGGACTGCCGGTGGTCGCGTACAACAACCCGATCGACACGAAGGTGGACCTCGTTCCCGAACTGCTCGCCCGGCTGTACAGCGAGGGATACGTCCAGGGCGTCAAGGAGTTCTCGGGCGACGTCCGCCGCGCCTACCGCCTCGCGGAACTCGCCCCGGAACTGGACCTGTTGGTCGGCGCGGACGACGTCCTGCTGGAGCTGGCCGTCGCGGGGGCCAAGGGCTGGGTGGCGGGGTACCCGAACGCGCTGCCCGCCGCGTCGGCCGAGCTGTACCGGGCCGCCGTGGCCGGGGACCTCGCCGCCGCGCTCCCCCTGTACCGGCAGCTGCACCCGCTGTTGCGCTGGGACTCACGGGTCGAATTCGTGCAGGCCATCAAGTTGTCCATGGACATCGCCGGCCGGTACGGCGGCCCGGTGCGCCCGCCGCGCGTCCCGCTGCTGCCCGAGCAGGAGGCCGCCGTCCGCGCGGCCACCGAGAAAGCCCTCGCCGCGGGGCTCGCCCGATAAGCCCGACAAGGAGGCCGTTCCGTGCGCAGCAAACTCGTCCTGCACGCCGTCGACTCGCACACCGAGGGCATGCCCACCCGCGTGATCACCGGCGGCATCGGCACCATCCCCGGCGCGACCATGAACGAGCGCCGGCTGTGGTTCCGTGAACACCGCGACGGCATCAAGCAGTTGCTGATGAACGAGCCGCGCGGGCACTCCGCGATGAGCGGCGCGATCCTGCAGCCGCCGACCCGCCCGGACTGTGACTGGGGCGTGGTCTACATCGAGGTCTCCGGCTATCTGCCGATGTGCGGGCACGGCACGATCGGCGTGGCGACGGTCCTCGTCGAGACCGGCATGGTGGAGGTCGTCGAGCCGGTCACGACGATCCGTCTGGACACGCCGGCCGGGCTCGTCGTCGCCGAGGTCGCGGTGGAGAACGGTGCCGCCAGGAACGTCACGTTGCGCAATGTGCCGTCCTTCAGCGTGGGCCTGGACCGCAAGGCCGTGCTCGCCGACGGGCGCACAGTGACGTACGACCTGGCGTACGGCGGGAACTTCTACGCCATCCTCCCGCTGGACGAGTTCGGCCTCCCCTTCGACCGGTCCCGCAAGGACGACATCCTCGCGGCGGGCCTGTCGCTGATGGAGGCCATCAACGCCGAGGCGGAGCCGGTTCACCCTCAGGACTCGTCGATCCGCGGCTGCCATCACGTCCACCTGTACGCGCCCGGCTCCACCGCCCGGCACTCGCGGCACGCGATGGCCATCCACCCCGGCTGGTTCGACCGCTCGCCCTGCGGTACGGGCACGAGCGCGCGCATGGCGCAACTGCACGCACGGGGTGAACTGCCACTGCACACCGAGTTCGTGAACGAGTCCTTCATCGGCACCCACTTCACGGGGCGATTGCTGGGCACGACCGAGGTCGCCGGGATCCCGGCCGTGCTGCCCAGCTTCACCGGGCGTGCGTGGATCACGGGGACGGCCCAGTATCTGCTCGACCCCAGTGACCCGTTCCCCGAGGGCTTCGTCCTCTAGGAGCCGCATACACTCTGATGATGCGTGACATGGCACAGCGGCCGCAGTCGGCGGAGGGCCCGGAACTCCCCCGGCTGGGCGGCCGGCGGAGCAGCTATCGGGAGCGGGTCGCCGACGCCCTGCGGGCCGCACTGATCGCGGGGGAACTGCGGCCGGGCGTGGTCTACTCGGCGCCCTCGCTCGCCGCCCGCTTCGGGGTCTCGGCGACGCCGGTGCGCGAGGCGATGCTGGACCTGGCCAAGGAGGGCCTGGTCGACACGGTGCCCAACAAGGGTTTCCGGGTCACCGAGGTCTCCGACCGGCAGCTCGACGAGTACACGCACATCCGCGCGCTCATCGAGATCCCCACCGTCACCGAGCTGGCCCGGACGGCGGACCGGGTCTCGCTGGAGGCGCTGCGCCCGGCCGCACGGGAGATCGTCACGGCGGCCGTGGCGGGCGACCTCATCGCCTACGTCGAGGCCGACACCCGCTTCCACCTCGGCCTGCTGGCCCTCGCGGGCAACGCCCACCTCGTCGAGGTCGTCGCCGACCTGCGCGGCCGCTCCCGCCTCTACGGCCTCACCGCACTCGTGCAGGCGGGCCGTCTGCTCTCCTCCGCCGAGGAACACCTGGAACTCCTCGACGCGTTGCTCGACCGCGACGAGAGGGCCGTACACGAGATCATGACCCGCCACCTCGGCCACGTCCGCGGCCTGTGGGCGGCACGGGACTGATCGGCGAACGCCCAGCCCCGTCAGCAGCGGGTTCATCGGTACCACGACGGCGCCGGCGCGCAGGATGCCGTAGTAGAGGGCGGGGAACTCCAGCACGTTGGGCAGCATCAGGCCGACCCGGTCGCCGGGCCGGACCCCGCGTGCGGCGAGGAGCGCGGCCGTGCGCCCGGCGAGGGTGTGCAGTTCGGCGCACGTGAGGTGCTGGTCGTCGAGCTCGACGGCGAAGCGGTCGCCGTGGACGTGGGCGGAGCGGGTGAGGACGTCGGCGAGGTTCAAGTGCGGGCTTTCCTGGTCAGCCGCGCAGGGCGGAGGCAAAGACGGCGGGCAGCTGGGCGATGCCGGGCGCCGGCCCACGGAAAAGGGGCCTTCGCAGACTCTCGCCTGCGAAGGCCCCTCGCACCGTCGGGACGACAGGATTTGAACCTGCGACCCCTTGACCCCCAGTCAAGTGCGCTACCAAGCTGCGCCACGTCCCGGTGCGGTGCCACGCGGTGTGTTCCGCGTGATCGCGCAGGTCAACCCTACCGCACGCGTACGGGTGCCGGCGCCGGGCGCTCCGTGACCGGCTCGCCGGGGCGGTCGGGGCGGCGGGCCGGGACGAGGAGGGCGGCGCCGGAGGCGGCGAGGAGGAGCAGCGCCAGCAGGGTGAAGCCGTGGGTGTAGCCGGACTCGTAGGGCAGGCCCGAGGGTTGCAGCCGGCCGGTGACCAGGACGCTGGTGAGCGCGGCGCCGATGGAGCCGCCGATGGTGCGGATGTTGGCGTTCATACCGGTCGCGGCGCCGGTCTGCTCGGGCGGGACGCTACCCACGATGAGGTTGGCCATCGACGCGAAGGCCAGGCCGATGCCCAGGCCGAACACGCCGGAGACGAAGGCGATCTGCCACTGCTCGTCGTGCCAGAGGGCGAGGACGCCGCAGGCGATCGCGCCCAGTGCGGCGCCGGCGGTGAGCTGCACCTTGGGGCCCATGAGGTGGGCGAGGCGTCCGCCGATCATGCCGGAGAGGAACATCGCGAGCAGCATGGGCAGCATGAGCAGACCGGACCCGGTGACGCTGGCGCCGAAGCCGTAGCCGGCGGAACCGGGTGTCTGGACGAACCCGGGCAGGAAGGACCAGATCGCGTACATGCCCGCGCCGAACAGCAGGGCGGCGGAGTTGGTGGTCCACACCGCGGGCAGCCGCATCACGCGCAGGTCGATCAGCGGGGTGCGGGAGCGGGCCTCGACGGACAGCCACAGCGCGAACAGGACCACGGCGGCGGCGAACAGCCCGATCACCTTCGCCGAACCCCAGCCCCACTGGCCCGCCTGGCTCAGCGGCAGCAGCAGCGCCACCAGCCATGCGGACAGCAGTACGGCGCCGAGCCAACTGACGCTGCCGGTGGCCCTCTTGGGCGACTCGGGCACGTAACGGAAGGCGATCAGCGTGGTCGCGGCGACGATCCCCACCGGGATCCAGAACAGCCAGCGGTAGTCGAGCGCGGACACGATGGGACCGGCGGCCACGATGCCGACGCCGCCGCCGGCCGCGATCACGGCGGACAGGTTGCTGATGCTGCCGCTGACCCGGGCCGCGGCGAACTCGTCCCGGATGATGCCGAAGGACAGCGGGAACAGGGCGCCGCCGATGCCCTGGATGACGCGGGCGACGATGAGGACGCCGATGGTGGGCGCGAGCGCGGCCACGAGACAGCCCGCCAGCACGGCCAACAGGACGGCGACGAGCGTGCGTTTCTTGCCGACCAGGTCGCCGACCCGGCCGAGTATGGGGGTGAAGACCGAGGCGGACAGCAGATACGCCGTCATCACCCAGGTCGCGGTGGACTGCGAGGTGTGCAGCGCGTGCTGGACGGTCGGCAGGGCCGGCGCGATCAGCGACTGCAGCATGGAGAACACGCCCGCACCGGTCGCGAGGACCGCGAAGGTGAGGGGGGTGGACTTCCGGGGCATGAAGGTGCCTCTCCGAAGACGTACGCGGAGGGTGGATCTGGGGGGCGGGCGGTGCGATCGGCGCAGGCCCGTGGCGTGAGAATGCGGGGGTTTCGCGGCGTGGGCACGTCTGCCCAGGGCGAAGCCGCTCCGGACTGCTAAAGTGGAGGTACCCCTCCACTGTAGCGGAGGCATACCTCCGCTTCAACCCGCTCCCCGGGAGGCAGTAGTGACGGCCACGCCGTTCCCCGTCAGCGAGATCGTCGCGTCCCAGCGGCCGCACCGTAAGGACGCCGCCCGCAACTACGACGCCCTGCTCGCCGCCGCGCGCGAAGCCTTCGCGGAGAAGGGCGCCGAGGCCTCCCTCGAGGACATCGCCCGGCGCGCGGGCGTGGGCATCGGCACGCTGTACCGGAACTTCCCCACTCGCCGTGACCTCTTCGAGAGCGTCTACGCGAGCGAGGTGAACGCCCTGTGCCGGGTTGCCGAGGACGTCGCCGAACTGCCGCCGTGGCAGGCGCTGACGGCGTGGCTGGAGCGGTTCGCGGGCTACATGGTCACCAAGCGGGCGGTGCGCGAGGCCCTGAACGACGAGTCGGAGATCTTCCAGGCCTGCCGCGAGTCGATGTACTCGGCCAGCGGCCCGCTGCTGGAGCGGGCCCAGCGCGCGGGCGAGGCCCGGTCGGACATGACCTTCGGCGATCTGCTGCGCATGGTCGCCGGGATCATGGCGACATCCTTCGACGACGACGCCCAGCGCGACCGCGTCCTGGCGATCGCCCTGGACGGCGTACGCGCCACCCGCTGAGAGCGGCACACTCCGTCACGCGGGTTCGCGTACGAGGTCGAAGCGGGCGAACCGGAACGGATTCGGAACGCCGAACTCCCTCGCCTACTTGATGAGCGCGTTCGCCACCACCACGACCACCCCGAGCAGTGCGTCCATCGCGCCGATGACGACGGTGCGCGGCCAGGAACGGCGCGACCAGCGCGCGGTGACGACGCCGAGCACGCACAGGATCACGATGTTGAGGGCGAACGCCGGGTACTCGACGCCGTTCGGCGGCCACCAGCCCCAGCCCGCTCCGGCGAGGATCACGACCGTCGGCACCACGGCCACGACCAGGGGCCATTCCTCGGCCAGGGTGCGCGGGACGTCCCAGCGGCGGTGCGGTCCGCGTTCGGCGATGTAGTGGGCGTAGCCGTGGGCGAGGGCGGAGGCGAACGCGGTGACCAGGAGCCACAGGGCGTCGTAGCGGCGGGAGGCGGCCGTGCTGTGCCCGTGCATGGTGAGCGCGGCGACCATCGAGCTGGCCAGGACGGCACCGTAGACCCCGCCGAACAGCACGGCCTCGCGGGTGTCGTGCCGGTGCGGCTCGCCCTCGGCCGCCGCGGAGTCGGGCATGCCCACCATGATCACCCGCGCCCGGCCCCACCGCCACTCGCACGGCCCGACGACGCGGCCCGACGAAGTGTCCTCCCACCAGGCCCGATGCCGCACACTCTGTCGACGGCCGGACCACGGACACGCTCGCCAGGGTCACCCCATGACCCACAGCTTCGCTCTCCACGTCCCCGACGCCGCGCTCGAACCCGAACCGCTCGACCCGGAGCAGATCGTCTCCGGCACGCCCGAGGTGACCGGGAAAGTGGTCTGGGAGTCCGCGGACGGCCGGCAGATCCGCGGCATCTGGCAGATCACCCCGGGCGTCGTCACGGACACCGAGGCGGACGAGCTGTTCGTGGTGCTCAGGGGTTCGGAACTGCTGATGCTTGACCGAACCCAAGGAACGGTGCGGCGACCATCGAGGTCGAGGGCGGGCCCACGCTGCGGGTCGGGCCCGGCGACCTGGCCGTCCTGCGCGCGGGCGACCGTACGACGTGGACGGTGCACGAGACGCTGCGCAAGGCCTACGCGATCAGCCTGTGAGGTCCGGGGGTGCCGCCGTGGTGCCCCTGACCTCAAGCGTCGGTACGGCCAGCTGGGTCCGCCCCGCTTCCCCGGGCCGCTCGAAGCGCTCCAGGAGGCAGCGCGCGGCGCGTCGGCCCACCTCGAGCGGGGCCGTGTCGACGGTGGTGAGCCAGACGTGGCGCAGCCGGGCGATACTCGTGTTGTCGTAGCCGGTGACGGACAGGTCGCGCGGTACGCGCAGGCCCAGTTCCTCGGCCGCCGACAGGGCACCGACGGAGGCGATGTCGTTCACGGCGCACACGGCGGTGGGGCGGTCGGGGCGGCTGAGCAGCCGGACGGTGGCGCGGTAGCCGCCCTCCTCCGTCATGTCGCTGGGCTCGACCAGCGGCTCGGCGCCATGCGCCCGCATCGTCGCCTCGAAGCTCCGCCGCCGCAGCTCGCCCACCGCGCCGTACCCCGCGATGTGCCCGATCCGGCGGTGGCCGAGCCCGATGAGGTGCTCGGTCACCAGCCGCGCCCCGGCCTCGTCGTCGCCGGCCACGACGTCGACGCCGGGCAGTACCGGTTCGCGGGCACCCGCGACGACGACCGGGATCCGCTCGGCGACCGTGCCGAGCACGCCTGGATCGGGCAGGGTGCCGACCACCACGAGGCCGTCGACTCCGAGGTCCAGGAACGGGCCGGTGAGGTCGTGGCCGATACGGCGGTTCAGGCGGGCGTCGGCGAGCAGCATGTGCAGGCCGTTTTCGTACAGCAGCGAGTTCAGGCCGTCGAGCAGGTCGACGTACCAGGGATTGCGCAGGTCGTTGAGGAGGACGCCGACGGTTCGGGTGCGCTGCTCGCTGAGGCTGCGCGCGGCCGCGTTGGGCCGGTAGCCCAGCTCCCGTACGGCCCGCAGCACGGCCTCGCGCTTCTCGGGGCGTACCTGCCCGGAGCCGCGCAGCACCAGCGAGACCAGCGACTTGGAGACTCCGGCCCGGTCGGCCACGTCGCGGATCGTCGGCGGTTTCATGGGTTGGACCGTTCCATGCGGCGTAGTGGCTTGTCAAAGGGCTTGACACCGGGAAGTTCACCTCACAGTGTAGCTTGGACAGGGAATGGACCGGTCCAAAGAGGGGCTGTCATGGTGGATGCGCTCGGTGTCGCCGTCGTCGGGTTCGGCTGGATGGGCCGGGTGCACACCCAGGCGTACGCCCGCGTCCCGCACCACTATCCTCAACTCCCGCTGCGGCCGCGCCTTGTCACGGTCGCCGAGGAGGTGCCGGGCCGGGCCGAGGAGGCCGCCGCGCAGTTCGGGTTCGCCTCGACGACCCGCGACTGGCGCGAGGTGGCCGCGGACCCGCGCGTCCGCGCTGTCAGCATCACCGCACCGAACTTCCTGCACCGCGAGATCGGCGTCGCGATGGCCGAGGCGGGCAAGCACATCTGGATCGAGAAGCCGGTGGGCCTGACCGCGGAGGACGCCCGCGCGGTCGCGGACGCCGTCGCCAAGGCGGGCGTCCAGGGGGCCGTCGGCTTCAACTACCGCAACGCGCCTGCCGTGGAGGCGGCCCGGGACCTGATCGCCGCCGGTGGGATCGGTGCGGTCACCCATGTGCGCATCCGTCTGTTCAGCGACTACGCGGCCCACCCCGACGGCGCCCTGACCTGGCGGTACGAGCGCGAGCGAGGCGGCAGCGGGGTCCTCGGCGACCTGGCCTCGCACGGCGCCGACCTGGCCCGCTTCCTGCTCGGCGACATCACGTCCCTGACCGCCGACACCGCGGTCTTCGTCCCTGAGCGGGCCCGTCCGGTCGGCGCCACCGCGGGACACGCGCTCGCCTCCGGCGGCGAGCTCGGCCCGGTCGAGAACGAGGACTACGTCAGCTGCCTGCTGCGCTTCGCCTCCGGCGCCCGCGGTGTCCTGGAGGCCTGCCGGGTCTCGGTCGGCGAGCAGAACAACTACGGCTTCGAGGTGCACGGCACCGAGGGCGCGGTGTTCTGGGACTTCCGCAGGATGAACGAGCTGGGCGTCAGCCGCGGTACGACGTACCAGGACCAGCCCGTCAGCACGGTGTATGTCGGCCCGGGGGACGGCGAGTTCGGTGCCTTCCAGCCGGGCGCGGCCAACGCGATGGGCTACGACGACCTGAAGGTGATCGAGGCGTACCGGTTCCTGCGCTCGGTCGCCGAGGGCACGCCGTACGGCACCACCCTCGCGGACGCCGTGCACAGCGCCGTCGTACTGGACGCGATGGCGCGCTCGGCGGAGAGCGGCGCGTGGGTCAACGTACCGACGTCATAGGCATGTTGTAGGGCGTGACCACCTGGATCGCGGACGGCAGGGCGGGCCCCGCGGGCGGCAGGGCGCCGTGGGCGCGCATCACCAGGTGGCAGGCCTCGCGCATGTCGTGCCGCAGGTCGTGATGGAGGACGGCGGACAGCCGGTGCTCGCGCAGCAGACGGGTGTTGTCGTGGTCGAGGTCGTGGGCGACGAACACGGCGCACTCGCGGCCGAGGTCCGCGAAAGCCTTCACCGTCGCGATGTTGCCGCCGCCGATCGAGTAGACCGCGCGGATCTCCGGGTCCCGTTCCAGGGCGGCCCGGACGAGGTCGTACTGCGTGGCGTCCAGGCCCTGCCCCTCGGTGATCTCGACGAGCGTGCGCTGCGGGTGGAGGGTCCGCATGGCGCCGCGGAAGCCCATCTCGCGCTCCTCCTCGTTGCGGAAGAAGCCGCTGCTGAGGCTGGTGAGGATGTTGCCGGGCCGGTCGCCGAGCCACTGGCCCATGAGGTAGGCGGCGGTGGCGCCGGCCGCCCGGTTGTCGATGCCGACGTAGGCGAGCCGGCCGCTGGCGGGCAGGTCGGTGACCAAGGTGACGACCGGTATGCCGGCGGCGGTGAGGCGGCCGACGGCGGCGGTGACCTCGGGGACGTCAGGCGCCTTGAGGATGACGCCCTGCGAGCCGCGCCGGGCTATCCGGTCGAGGGTCCTGACCTGCTCGGCCACCGGTCCGGTCTCCCGGAAGTGGAAGCGGGAGCGCAGCACGGCCGGGTGCAGCGACGGGAGTTCGGCCTCCAAGGCGGCCCGTACGGCGGTGCTGAACCGTTCGGGCGCCTGCATCACGATGTCGACCATGAAGGTACGGCCGACGAGCCGGACCTGGGTGCGCTGGCGGTCCAGGTCGGCGATGGCGCGGCGCACCTCCTGCGCGGTGCTGTCCCGCACGCCTCCCCTGCCGTTCAGCACACGGTCCACGGTGGCCTCGCTCAGACCGGCCTGACGTGCGATCTCACGAATGGGGAAGGGGTGGCCCATGGGTGCGGACTCCTCGGCCTCTTGAGGGGTTTTTGATGGCTTCCTGCTGGTTGTTCGATGGGTTTGTACTGACAAGAATGACAGCACCACGTCACCTCCGTGACCGAAAGAAGGACGCAGATGTCCCTCACCACCGCGCAAGGCCGTGCCTGGCCGGCCGAGCAGGACTGCGACCTCGACGCGTTCCGCGCCCTGGTCGGGCGGACCACGCACCTCGCCGACTACCCGCACGCCGCGTCGGTGGAGCAGAACGTCCTCGTCTATGACAGCGAGCGGCTCCGCGCCGCCGGTGACCGCCGTGCGGTCCAGGCCGAACTCGTCCGCGCGCTGACCGACGGCCCCGGCATCGTGGTCTTCCGGACCGCCTTCCCGGATCCGACGGTGGTCGACCGGGCCACCGAGGTGTTCGACGCGCTGATCGCCGAGCAGCGGGCCTCGGGGGCCGCGGCCGGCGACCACTTCGCCAAGCCGGGCGCCAACGACCGGGTGTGGAACGCGCTGGAGAAGGCGGCGCTGTACGACCCGGAGGCGTTCGCCGACTACTACGCCAACGACGTCCTGGCCCTGGTCTCGACGGCCTGGCTCGGCCCCGGCTACCAGGTCACCTCGCAGATCAACGTGGTCAATCCGGGCGGCGCCGGACAGACCGTGCACCGCGACTACCACCTCGGCTTCCTCACCAACGAGGTCGCCGCCCGCTACCCGGCGCACGTGCACCGCCTCTCCCCCGTGCTCACGCTCCAGGGCGCGGTCGCCCACTGCGACATGCCGGTCGAGTCGGGGCCGACGCTGTACCTGCCGTACTCCCAGCAGTACGAGCCCGGCTATCTCGCGTGGCGACTCCCCCAGTTCCAGGCGTACTTCGAGGCGCACCACGTCCAACTTCCGCTGGCCAAGGGCGACGCGGCCTTCTTCAACCCGGCCCTCTTCCACGCGGCCGGCTCCAACCACACCGCGGACATCCGCCGGATGGCCAACCTCCTCCAGGTGTCGTCGGCGTTCGGGCGCGCGATGGAGACGGTGGACCGGGAGGCGGTGGCGGGTGCGGTCTTCCCGGTGCTGCTGCGGCGCAAGGCCGAGGGCGTGGGCGAGGAGTGGCTGGAGCGGGTGATCGCCGCGAGCGCCGAGGGCTACCCGTTCCCCACCAACCTGGACAGCGACCCGCCGGTGGACGGTCTGGCGCCGCCCTCGCAGGCGGATGTCGTACGGCGGGCGGTGCGCGAGGGGTGGAGTCCGCGGGCGCTGCGGCACGAGCTGCGGGCCGGCGTCGGCCGGCGCGAGAGCTGAAGGGGCAATAAACGCATGGGACTTCTCGAAGGACTTCTCCGGGAAAAGATCGTCCTCGTCAACGGCGGCAGCCAGGGGGTGGGCGCCGCGATCGCGCGGGCCGCCGTCCGTGAGGGCGCGGTGGTGGCCGTCACCGGCCGCCGTCCCGAGCCCGGTGAGGCGCTGGTGGCCGAGCTGTCGGCGGCCGGGGGCAAGGCGATGTACGTCCGCGCCGACCTCGCGGACGCCGAGCAGGCCAAGGCGTCCGTCGCCGCGGTGGTCGACGCGTACGGCCGGGTCGACTGCCTGGTCAACTCGGCGGGGCTCACCTCCCGCGGCACGCTGCTGGACACCACGCCCGAGCTGTTCGACGCGCACGTGGCGATCAACCTCAAGGGGCCGTTCTTCGCGATGCAGGCGGCGGTCGCCGACATGGTGGGGCGCGGAGCGCCGGGCACGATCGTCAACATCATCACGTCCGCCGCGCACGGCGGAGAGCCGTTCCTGGCCCCGTACGTCGCCTCCAAGGCCGGGCTGATCGGCCTGACCCGCAACGCCGCGCACGCCCACCGCTGGGACCGGATCCGGATCAACGGCCTGAACATCGGCTGGACGGCGACCGAGGGCGAGGACGCGACGCAGCGGGCCTTCCACGGCGCCGGGGACGACTGGCGCGAACAGGCGGCGGCCCGGCTGCCGATGGGCAAGCTGGGCCAGCCGGACGAGATCGCCGACTTCGTGGTCCTGCTGCTGTCCGAGCGGTCCGGGGTGGTGACCGGTTCGGTGATCGACTGGGACCAGAACGTATTGGGCGGGCTGGACTGACCTCCTCTCGCACGACATCCGCACTCCAAGGAGCAACACCCGCATGCGCATCGGAATCCTCGGCCTCGGCCGTATCGGCGCCTTCCACGCCGAGACCCTCTCGGGACTCGACGCCGTCGAGTCCCTCGTCGTCGCCGATCCGTTCACGGATGCGGCCAAGGCCGCCGCCGAGCGGTTCGGGGCACAGGTCGCGGACTCGCCCGAGGCGGTCCTGGCCGCCGGGGTGGACGGCCTCGTCGTCGCGGCGGCCACCGACGTCCACCCGTCCCTGATCCTGGCCGGCGTCGAGGCCGGCGTCCCGGTCTTCTGCGAGAAGCCCGTCGCCCGCACCGTCGAGGAGGGCGTGGCGGTCCTCAAGGCCGTGGCGGACAGCGACGTACCCATCCAGATCGGCTACAACCGCCGCTTCGACGCGGGCTTCATGGCCGCGCGGGAGGCGGTGCGCGGCGGTGAGTTGGGCAAGCTGCACACGGTCCGCTCGACGACGCTCGACCCGGCGCCGCCCCCGGCCGCGTACATCGCCGCCTCCGGCGGGATCTTCCGCGACTGCTCCGTGCACGACTTCGACATCATCCGCTGGGTGACCGGCCGCGAGGTGAAGGAGGTGTACGCGGTCGGCGGCAACCGAGGGGCCGAGTACATCAAGGAGGCCGGCGACGCGGACACCACCGGCGCGATCCTGACGCTGGACGACGGCACGATCGCGGTGGTCTCCAACAGCCGCCACAACGCCCGGGGTTACGACGTCCGCATGGAGCTGCACGGCTTCCGGGACTCCATCGCCGTCGGCCTGGACGACAAGCTGCCACTGCGCTCGGTCGAACCCGGGGTCACCTTCCCGTCGGGCACCCCGCACGACTTCTTCATGGACCGCTTCACCGCCGCCTACCGTGCCGAACTCACCGCGTTCACCGAGGTCGTGGCCGGCGCCCGCCCGTCCCCCTGCACGGTCGCGGACGCCCTGGAGGCGGGCTGGATCGCCGAGGCCTGCACGCTGTCCCTCGCCGAGCACCGGCCGGTGACGATCGAGGAGGTGCGCGGGGCGGCCTGAGACGCCGGGTCGAGGCCGTTCTTCAGTGAGCCGTCGGCGGCGCCTGCGTCGAGCAGTACGGCGAGGGCGTCGACGAAGGGTGCGTAGTGCTCGTCGTCGACGCCGTACGACTGCTGTAATCCCCGGACGTCACAGGCAGTAGCGGACCAGCCACTCGTCGGGGTTGTAGGTGTCCCGTGCCGGGTCGGGCAGCGTGGCCGGGCTGGTCTCCACCGTGTCCTCCGGGCGGACCCGCTCGGGCAGCGTACCGAACCGGGCTCGGCGCAGGCCCTCGTCCGTGCCGTCGGTGCCGTCCGTGTTCCGCTCGTTCTTGCGTGTCTTCGTCATCTCGTCCTCCCCGTCATCTTCCGCACACCCCCTGCGTCATCTGAACGTTTTCACCGCGCCGCGGGTTCCGCGGGCAGGGTGAAGACATGGGCCGGGGAGATGAGCTTCGTGATCGCCTCGCCGAAGACCGTGCTGGGCTCTGCGCCCTTGTAGTCGATGTCGGTGTTCAGAAGGACGACCAGGGTCGTCTCCGCCGACGGAAGGTAGACGGTCAGCGACTCGTAGCCGGGCAGGGAGCCGTTGTGCCCGATCCAGCCCCGGACATTGAAGATGCCGAGGCCGTACCCGGCGCCGGGGATGGTCGTCGGGGACATGGTGAGCCGCTGCTTCTGCGTGGCGGGACTGATCAGGAAGTCGCCGTTCGGCAGTTCGCCGGTGGCCACCGTGCGCGCCCGCACCCGCAGCTCCTCCAGGTCCGAGATCATCGCACCGGCCGCCCAGCCCCAGGACGGGTTCCAGTCGGCCGCGTCCTCGACCTTTCCGGTCGCGGTCTGGTTGGTGTAGCCCTGCGAGTGCGGGGTCGGGAACTCATTGGCGACGGGGAAGAGGGTGTCCTTGAGCCCGACCGGGTCGATGACGTTGTGCTGGAGGTAGTCACCGAGGTGCTGACCGCTGACCTGCTCGATCACCAGGCCCAGCAGAATCAGATTGGTGTTGCAGTAGTCGAACTTCTCGCCGGGCGGGAACAGCACGGGGTGTTTGAACGCATAGTCGAGCAGTTGCTGCGGGGTGAACGGCCGCTGCGGGTCGGACGTGAAGGCCTTGAAGAAGTCGTCGTCCTGGGTGTAGTTGAACAGCCCGCTGCGCATGCCCGCCAGCTCGCGCAGGGTGATCTTGTCCCCGTTCGGTACGTCGCTGATGTACTTGCCGATCGGGTCGTCCAGGCTGGCCGCGCCCTTGTCGACCAGTTCCAGCAGCGCCGTGACCGTGAACGTCTTGGTCTCGCTGCCGATGCGCATGTTCAGGTCGGGAAACATGGGCCGGCGGCTGGTCTTGTCGGCGACGCCGAAGGAGTTCACGTACCGCCCCTGCTCGGGCATCCAGATGCCGACGATCCCCCCTGGGACCTTCGTCTCCCGCATGACCCGCTGCACGGTCGCGTCGAGCTTCCGCTCCATGGCGGCCGTGAGCTTGCGGACCTCGTCGCCCGAGGCGGACGGAGAGGGCGGGTCGGCCTCGGTGACAGCCGCGGTGCCGGTGGCGTACGGCGGTGCCGCGGTCGCGGTGGCGGTGCCGTCCGCGGACGGCACCGCCACCAGCGTCCCCACCGCCGTGACGACGACGGCCACCCTGCGCAACCGCTTCGACGCGTGCGACATGGGCCACTCCCGCATGACGACACACCGGAACAGGCCCGCGGACGTCATGCAACGCGGCGGGCTCGGAAGACCGGACGGCCCAGTCCATCCAGGATAGGAGCGCCCGCCGACCGCCGCCTGTCGACGGCGACGGGGCGTACGTGACCACCGCGGTGCATCGCCCCGCGCCACGGTCGAGGGCTTACGCGATGGTCAGGAGCTTGCCTCGGGCGAGTTCACCACCGGTGCGGTGAGGTCCTCCGTTTCGGGCAGTTCCTCCGTGTCGACCCCGCGGACCTGCGCCAACTCGTGCTTGAGGGCGGCCAGTTCCGCGCCGCCCGCCATGTGGTTGGTCAGCTCCTCGAGGGTGATCGCGGAGCGCTCGGCGCTGAGTTCGAGGGTGCCGAGGCGCAGTACGCTGAAGTGGTCGCCGACCATGTAGGCGTGGTGCGGGTTGTGGGTGATGAAGATGACGCCGAGTCCGCGGTCGCGGGCGGCGGCGATGTACTTCAGGACCACGCCGGACTGCTTGACGCCGAGGGCGGCGGTCGGCTCGTCCAGGATCAGCACGCGGGCGCCGAAGTAGACGGCGCGGGCGATGGCCACGCACTGGCGCTGGCCGCCGGAGAGCGTGCCGATGGGCTGCTCCAGGTCGTCCAGGACGATACCCATGTTGCGCAGTTCCTGGTCCGCGGTCTCCTTCATGCGGGCGATGTCCAGGCGGCGGACCGGCCAGGGCCCCTTGGTCATCTCGGAGCCGAGGAAGAAGTTCCGCCACACCGGCATCAGGGGCACGGTGGCCAGGTCCTGGTAGACGGTGGCGATGCCCTTGTCGAGGGCCTCGCGCGGGCTGGTGAAGCGCACCGGCGCGCCGTCGACGAGGAAGTCGCCCTCGGTGTGCTGGTGCAGGCCCGAGATGATCTTGATGAGGGTGGACTTGCCGGCGCCGTTGTCGCCGAGGACGCAGGTCACCTGGCTCGGGTACACCTTGAGGTCGACGCCGTGCAGGGCGCGGATGTTGCCGTACGACTTGCCGGCGCCGCGCAGTTCGACGATCGAGCCGTCCTTCTGGGGTGCGGTGTCCGGGAGGACGGCGCCGTGGGTTCCGGTTCCGTTGTTTGTCATCGGGTCACCTCCTGGTCGCCGTGCGCTGGACCCACAGATTGATCATGACGGCGCCGAGCAGCATCACGCCGAGGAAGGCCTTGAACCAGTCGGGGTTCCAACCGGCGTAGACGATGCCCTGGTTGACCATGCCGAACATGAAGGCGCCGAAGACGGGGCCGATCGCGGAGCCGTTTCCGCCGGTGAGCAGACAGCCACCGATGACCGCGGCGGCGATGTAGATCAGCTCCTGGCCGACGCCCTCGCCGGATTGGACGGTGTTGAAGGAGAACAGCTGGTGCATGCCGATGAACCAGGCGCCGAAGCCGACGGTCATGAACAGCGTGATCTTGGTGAAGTTCACCGGGACACCGACGGCGCGGGCGCTGTCCTTGTTGCCGCCGACGGCGAAGATCCAGTTGCCGTACTTGGTGCGCAGCAGGACCCACGTCGCGATCGCGGCGAAGACCAGCCACCACACGACGGTGATCTTCACCTGGACGCCGCCGACGTCGAACGACGACGCGAAGATCTTCCTCGCCTGGTCGAAGCCGTCCATGTTGCTGATGTCGTCGGTGGCGACGTTGCCGGTGATCAGCTTGGTCACCGCGAGGTTGACGCCCTGCAGGATCAGGAAGGTGCCTAGGGTGACGAGGAAGCTGGGCAGGCCTGTTCTGACGACCATCCAGCCGTTGAACGCGCCGATCGCGAGGGACACGACGAGCGCGACGATCACACCGACCCAGATGTTCATGGTGAGTTGGTAGCTGAGCATGCTCGCGGTGAGCGCCGAGGTGATCACGGCGACACCGGACGAGAGGTCGAACTCGCCGCCGATCATCAGCAGGGCCACCGGCAGGGCCATGATGCCGATGGTCGACGACTGGTAGAGCACCGTGGCCATCGAGCTGCCCTGGCGGACAGAGGGGGCCGCGATCAGGAAGAAGACGAGCACGGCCAGGGCGCCCAGGAACACGCCCACTTCGGGACGGGCCAGCAGCCTGAGCACCAGGGGACGCTCGGCGGTTCGGCCGTCGGTCTGCTTGGGGCCGGGGGCCGGCGGTGTTCCGACCGCCGGCTCAGCCTGTTGGGACATGCTGCTCACCGAGTGCCCTTCGCGGCGAACTGGGCGACGGCGTCGACGTTCGTCTTGTCCACGAAGGCCGGGCCGGTCAGCACGGGCTGCTCACCGCCGCCGCTGTAGTTGCCGTTGTTCTTGTAGAGCCACAGGGAGTCGACCGCCAGGTAGCCCTGCAGATACGGCTGCTGGTCCACCGCGAACTCGATCGTGCCCTTGGAGATGGCCCCGGTCAGTTCCTTGTTGAGGTCGAAGGTGGCGATCTTCGCCTTGCTGCCCGCGTCGGACACCGACTGCACGGCGGTCAGCGCGAACGGGGCGCCGAGCGTGACGACGTAGTCGATGGCGCTGTCCTGCTTGAGCTTGGCGGTGATCGTCGACTTCACGGACGGCATGTCCGTGCCGTTCACGTACAGCGTCTCGGTCGTGCCGGAGAACGTCTTCTTCACGCCGTCGCAGCGCTGGGTCAGACCGACGTTGCCCTGCTCCTGGATGACACAGACGGCCTTCTTGGAGCCGAGCTCGTTCAGCTTCTTGCCGAGCGCCTCGCCCGCCACGGTCTCGTCCTGGCCGAAGAACTCCATGAGGCCGAGCTTCTTCCAGTCGCTCACACCGGAGTTGAGGCCGACCACGGGTATGTTCGCGGCCTTCGCCTTGCCGACGACGCCCTTCATGGCGTCCGGCTTGGCGAGGGTGATCGCGATGCCGTCGACCTTCTGGTCGACCGCGTTCTGCACCAGGTTGGCCTGGTTGCCGGCGTTCGGGTCGGCCGAGTAGATCAGCTTGATGTTGTCCTTGGCCGCGGCGGCCTCGGCGCCCTTGCGGACGATGTCCCAGAAGGTGTCCCCCGGGGCCTGGTGCGTCACGAGCGCGACCGTCATGCGGGGGGTGGTGGCCTTGCCCGCGGAGGCGTTCGAGCCGCCGTCCTCTGACTTCTTTCCGCCGGAGCTGCTCGAGCAGCCGGCGAGGGTCAGTGCTGCCGCGGCGGCGACGGCCACGACGGGGGCCAGTCTGCGGGAACGGGTGTGAGAAGAGCGGTCCATCTTTCCGGCACCTCGCTGTGCTACAGGGGAAAGGATGCAGAGTGCTGGGACGCGATCCAAGCCCTTGTGACGCCCGCTGTCAATATTTTGTTAAGACATCATTTCACATTCAGGTCAGAATGTAAGTACAAATCATTGACGGCGGAACCCCGCAGATCCACACCTGAGAGGCGTCGGGCCCGTCCGAGGAACAGCCTAGGGATCGCCGCACATGACAGAGGCGCAGCGAACCTACGATCTGATCACGATGGACCGCACCAGTCCGGTGCCGCTCTACTACCAGCTCGCCCGGCAACTGGAGGCGGCCATCGAGCACGGGGCGCTGGCCCCGGGGAACCACCTGGGCAACGAGATCGACCTGTCCGTACGGCTCGGTCTGTCGCGGCCGACGGTCCGGCAGGCCATCAAGTCCCTGGTCGACAAGGGGCTGTTGGTCCGCCGGCGCGGCGTCGGCACCCAGGTGGTGCACAGTCAGGTCAAGCGGCCACTGGAACTCAGCAGCCTGTACGACGACTTGGAGTCGGCCGGCCAGGGCCCGACCACCCGGGTACTGCGCAACGAGGCCGTACCGGCGACCGCGGACGTCGCGGCCGCGTTCGGCGTCCCGGAGGGCGGCGAGGTCACGCTCCTGGAGCGGCTGCGCTTCACGCACGGCCGGCCGGTGGCGCTCCTGTGCAACCACCTGCCCGCGGCACTCCTCCAACTCGACACGGAGCGGCTGGAGTCGACCGGCCTGTACCGGATGATGCGCTCGGCCGGCATCACCCTGCACAGCGCCCGGCAGACCATCGGCGCCCGCTCGGCCACCACCGAGGAGGCAGCCCGCCTCGACGAGAAGGAAGGTGCCGCACTGCTCACGATGCAGCGCACGGCGTACGACGACACGGGCCGCCCGGTCGAGTTCGGGACGCACATCTACCAAGCATCCTGATACGCGTTCAACTTCCAGTTGCTGGTCAGGCCTTAAGCGGAGGACAGCAGTCCGCCCGCCGCACGGCGTCCCTGTCGCGCCGGCTCTCACGACTGTTGGATTCTGAACAGAACTCGCTGGTGATCGTGTCGATTACGTTTCGGGCAAGAGACGCACGGGAGCTATTGACGCGTCAGCGGACATGGGGCTGTTATTACGCCACGATGTTCGGTCGAGTTGGTTTCTGATCGGTTTCGACGACCTTTTGGGGGCCTGCTCTCCCCTTGGCCGAACCCCTGCCTTCAGGAGCCGCCATGCGCCTGTCCCCTTCCGGTCTCTCCGTCCCGGGTCCCAGCCGCCGATCCCTGCTCCGCGGAGCGGGCAGCGCGGCCCTTCTCGCCGGTGCCGGCATACCCCTGCTGAGCGCCTGCGGCGGCAGCGGCACTTCCTCCGACCCGAAGACCGTCTCCCTGGGCTCCAACGCCTCGGACGCGGTGCCGAAGAAGGCCTTCGCGGACGTCTACGCGGCCTTCAAGAAGCAGTCCGGCATCACGGTCGACGTGAACACGAAGGACCACAACACCTTCCAGGAGCAGATCAACTCGTACCTCCAGGGCACGCCGGACGACGTGTTCAACTGGTTCGCCGGCTTCCGCATGCAGTTCTTCGCGGCCAAGAAGCTCGCCAGCCCCATCGACGACGTGTGGGCGAAGATCGGGGACAACTTCCCCGACGCGATGAAGAAGCTCAGCAAGGGCGAGGACGGCAAGTACTACTTCGTGCCGCTGACCACGTACCCGTGGGCGGTCTTCTACCGCAAGAGCGTCTTCCAGCAGCACGGCTACCAGGTCCCCACCACCTGGGACCAGTTCATCGCCCTGTGCAAGCAGATGAAGAAGGACGGCCTGGTCCCGATCGCCTTCGGCGACAAGGACGCCTGGCCCGCGATGGGCACCTTCGACCAGATCAACTTCCGCCTCAACGGCTACGACTTCCACGTCGAGTTGATGGGCGGAAAGGCCTCCTGGACCGACGCCAAGGTGAAGGCCGCCTTCGACCACTGGTCCGAGCTCCTCCCGTACCACCAGGACGGCTTCATGGGCCGCACCTGGCAGGACGCCGCGCAGGCCCTGGTGTCCAAGCAGGCCGGCATGTATCTGCTGGGCAGCTTCGTGGCGCAGCAGTTCACCAACAAGGCCGACCTGGACGACCTCGACTTCTTCGCCTTCCCGGAGATCAACTCCGCGTACGGGCAGGACACCGTCGAGGCGCCCACCGACGGCTTCATGGTCAGCAAGTCCCCGAAGAACCACGACGGTGTCGTCAAGCTGCTGGAGTACCTGGGCACGCCGGAGGCCGAACAGGTCTACCTCAAGACCGACCCGAGCGTGGTGGCCGCCTCCAGCAAGGCCGACACCTCCTCCTACTCGGCGCTGCAGAAGAAGGCGTTCACGATGATCAGTGGCGCCAAGAGCCTCACCCAGTTCATGGACCGCGACAGCCGGCCCGACTTCACCTCCACGGTGATGCAGCCCGGGCTGCAGAAGTTCCTCCAGAACCCCAAGGGCGTCGACAGCCTGCTGTCCTCGATCGAGCGCCAGAAGAAGACGATCTTCGCTTCCGCATGACCACCGACATGACTACGAAGACCCCGGGGGCGGCCGCCGTGCCGCCTCCGGGCGCCGCATCCGACAAGAAGCGGGTCACGCAGGGCCATCGGCGCCTGCTGACCCGCCGTGACCGATTCACGCTCGCCCTGATGGCGGGCGTGCCCACGGTCCTGCACGTGGCCCTCGTCTGGGTCACCGCCCTCGCCTCGATCGCCCTCGCCTTCACCACCTGGGACGGCATCGGCTTCGACTCGATCAAGTGGGTGGGCCTGGAGAACTTCAAGCAACTGTTCTCCGACAACCCGCAGTTCTGGCCCGCCGTCGAGCACAACGTCATCTGGTTCGTGGTGCTCATCCTGATCCCGACGCCGCTAGGCCTCTTCCTCGCCGTCCAGCTGGACAAGAAGATCCGCTTCAGCCGCGTCTACCAGACGGCCTTCTTCCTGCCGGTCGTCATCTCGATGGCGTGCATCGGCTTCGTCTGGCAGCTCGTCTACAACCCGGACACGGGCCTGATCAACAGCCTCATCGGGGCCAACAAGCCCGGCCACTACATCGACTGGATCGGCGACCCGAAGCTCAACCTCTGGGCCGTCCTCATCGCCGCCTCCTGGCGGCACACCGGCTACATGATGATCCTCTACCTGGCCGGTCTGAAGGGCGTGGACCCGTCCCTGCGCGAGGCCTCCGCCCTGGACGGCGCAAACGAGTGGCAGACGTTCAAGAACGTCATCTTCCCGACGCTGCGCCCCACCAACACGGTCGTCCTGGTCGTCACCATCATCGAGGCCCTGCGCGCCTTCGACCTGGTGTTCGTCTTCAACAAGGGCGCCCAGGGCACCGAGTTGCTGTCGATCCTGGTGACCAACAACATCATCGGTGAGTCCAGCCGCATCGGTTACGGATCCGCGATCGCGGTGGTCCTGCTGGTGATCTCGCTAGCCGTGATCATCCCGTACCTGGTGGCCACCTTCCGGAAGGAGCGGCGATCATGAGCACCGTGAGCGCGCTCGGCAAGCAGCGCACCCCCATCCGCCCCGCCCGGATCCTGTTGCACGTCTTCCTCGCCGGTGCGGCGCTGGCGTGGCTCGCCCCCCTGCTGTGGGCGATCTTCTCGGCACTGCGCCCGTACAGCGAGACCAGTGCCAAGGGCTATGTGTCCTGGCCGGACAAGCTGAGCCTGGACAACTTCAAGAACGCGTTCGTGCAGTCGGACATGCTGCACTACTTCGGCAACACGGTGCTGATCGCGGTGCCGGCCGTGCTGCTGACGCTGTTCCTGTCGTCGATGGTCGCGTTCTACGTCAGCCGCTTCGACTTCCGCCTCAACCTCGCGCTGATGCTGGTCTTCACGGCGGGCAACCTGCTCCCCCAGCAGGTCATCATCACCCCGCTGTACCGGCTGTACCTGCTCACCAACCTCCCCGGCATCACTGCGAGCGGCAAACTGTACGACTCCGCGCTCGGCCTGGTCCTGATCCATGTGGCGTTCCAGTCCGGATTCTGCGCCTTCGTGCTGAGCAACTACATGCGTTTGCTGCCCCATGAGCTGACCGAGGCCGCGCTCGTCGACGGCGCCTCGGTGTGGCGGCTGTACTGGCAGATCACGCTGCCGCTGTGCCGCCCCGCCATGGCGGCCCTGGCGACCCTGTTGTCGATCTGGATCTACAACGACTTCTTCTGGGCCCTCGTCCTGATCTCGACCGGCGAGAACATGCCGATCACCTCGGCCCTGAACAACCTCTCCGGCCAGTACTTCACGGACCCGAACCTGGTCGCCGCCGGCGCCCTGCTCACCGCGATCCCGACGCTGATCGTGTACTTCGCGCTCCAGCGGCAGTTCGTCAGCGGTCTGACCCTGGGCTCCAACAAGGGGTGACCGCACGGCAGCGGGGTCAAGGGCGTGCGAACGGCCCTTCCAGCGCGGCCCATTGGAGCAGCATGATGGTCTTGGCGTCGGCGATCTCCCCGGTGCGGATCATCTCCTGGGCCCGCTGGAAGGGCAGTTCGACGATCTCGATGTCCTCGCCCTCCTCGTCCAGTCCCCCGCCCTCGTGGGTGCGGGTGGCCGGTCCGTAGGCGGCGGCGTAGAAGCTGACGCGCTCGGTGACCGAGCCTGGGCTCATATAGACGTCGAAGACGTGCTGGACGTCGCCGACGGTGTGCCCGGTCTCCTCCACCGCCTCGCGCCGCACCGCGATCTCCGGGTGCTCGTCCTCGTCGTCGAGCAGCCCGCCCGGCGTCTCGATCAGCATGCCGTCGGGGTGGCCGTTGACGTAGACGGGGAAGCGGAACTGCCGGGTCAACAGCACGGTCGCACGCTCAGTGTCGTACAGGAGCAGGGTGGCACCGTTTCCCCGGTCGTGCGTCTCGCGCTGCTGGGTGCTCCAGGTCCCGTCGGACCGCTGGAGGTCGAAGGTGGTGGCGCGCTCCACGTACCAGTGGCTGGACAGGAGTTTCACGTTCCGGACCTTCACCCGCGGATTGCCGCTGAGGTCCAGCCCGGTCCTGTCGAGTCCGGTACGGCCCCGGCGGTCCGGGGTGTCGATACCGGCGGTCATCGGACGCCCGCCGCGCGGGTGGTGTCGTACGAGGTGCTCATGCCACCTCTCTACCATCCTGCGGCTCGCACTTCGCTTCCTGCCCGCCGTCCGAGCGGCGCGTCACGGCATCTCGAAGTCCCGCATGTCGAATCCGGGGGCGACGACGCAGGTCACGAGCACCGGCTGGTCGTCGGCGGGTTCGGCGGTCTGCCACACACCGCCCGGGACGACGAACTGGGGTGTCTCGTGGTGTTCGACGCCGGCGCCGAGCACCACGGGCTCTGCGGCCGCCTCGTCGGGAGCGTCACCGTCCCCGCCCAGCCGGATCCGCAGCGGTCCGCCCCGGTGCCACAGCCACAGCTCGTCGGAACGGACCCGGTGCCACCGGGACACCTCGCCGGGGTGCAGCAGGAAGTAGATGCCGGTGGCGAAGGCGCGTGCGCCGTCGTACGAACCGGGCTGTGCCTCGGCGGCCGTCTTCCAGGTCTCCCTGAACCAGCCGCCCTCGATGTGCGGTTGGAGGCCCAGCCGGGAGACGAGCTCCGAGACGTCGGCCATGCTCACGTCCTTTCATCCGGGCGTCACGCGCCGGGTCACCTCGGTGACTCCGGTCACTGTGCGAAGTGCGCATCCAGAGTACTCGGAACAACATTGGGTCACACGGTGTTGCTGGTCAGTGTGGTGATCCATGCCCTGCCGATCCATGCTTCAGCACCACATGGATCCGGCCGCCGGGTTCATGAACTCTGGTGACCGGTAAGAGGGCCGCACCGCTGGGAGTGTGAAATGGTTGACGTACACGTGCCTGACCTGCGAGGAAAGTTCGCGGTGGTGACCGGGGCGAGCGACGGTGTCGGCCTGGGGCTGGCCGAACGGCTCGCTCGTGCGGGCGCCGAACTGGTCCTGCCGGTGCGCAACATGTCCAAAGGTGCCGCTGCCGTGGAACGCATCCGCTCGAGCGTTTCCGAGGCGAAGGTCTCCACACGCGTCCTCGACCTGGCTTCGCTGGCGTCCGTCGAGACCCTCGCCGACGCACTGAACGCGGAGGGCAGGCCGATCGACCTGCTGGTCAACAACGCGGGAGTGATGGCACCGGCCACCCGGCACACCACAGAGGACGGGTTTGAGCTGCAGTTCGGGACCAACTATCTCGGGCATGTGGCGCTCACCGGGCGTCTGATGCCGCTGCTCCGGGCGGGCAGGGCTCGGGTGACCACCGTGACCAGCAGCGCCGCGCGCAGCGGCCGGATCAACTGGGACGACCTGCAGAGCGAACAGCGCTATTCACCGGTGCGTAGTTACAACCTCTCCAAGCTGGCCGATCTACTGTTCGCCCTCGAACTGGACCGACGCAGCACCGCGGGCGGATGGGGGATCGTCAGCGACGCCGCCCACCCCGGCACGACACTGACCAACCTCTACGCGTCCGGGCCCAATCTCGGGCGCACCCGCCCCGCACCCCATGAAGCGATCATGAGGCGGCTGGCGCGCTGGGGGATCTTCGTGCACTCCGTCGACGCCGGGCTGCTGCCCCTGCTGTACGCGGTCACGAGCCCCGACGCGCATGGCGGACGCCTGTACGGCCCCGACGGCCTGGGCCAGTTCACCGGCGGCCCCACACAGCTGGCGATCTACAAGTCGGCCCGGAACGAAGCCGACGCGGCCCGGCTCTGGGAGATCGCCGAGCGTCTCACGGGCGTCACGTTCGCGGCCGTCTGAGGCAACAGCATCGTTCAGGTATCCGTTTCGACCGGTCAGGACAGTGCCATGGCAGACAGAGCCGAACTGGCGGCCTTTCTCAGGGCGCGGCGTGAGGCCCTCCAACCGGAGGACGTCGGGCTCCCCCGCGGGCGCCGCCGGCGTACCGGCGGGCTGCGCCGGGAGGAAGTGGCGGCTCTGTGCGACATGTCGGTCGATTACTACAGCCGGATCGAGCAACCGCGCGGACCGAACCCGTCGGAGCAGATGCTCGCCGCGCTCGCCCGCGGCCTGCATCTGGCGCTCGAGGAGCGCGATCATCTGTTTCAGCTCGCCGGTTACGCCACGCCCCGACGGGTCCGGCGCGGCGATCACATCAATCCGGGAATGATGCGCATCCTCGACCGGCTGGAGGACACTCCGGCGCAGGTGGTCAACCACCTGGGTGAAACGCTGAGACAGACCAGGATGGCCGTAGCGCTGCTGGGCGACGAGACGGCCTTCACCGGACTGGCGCGCAGTCTCCACTTCCGGTGGTTCACCGATCCCGGCACCCGCCTGACCCATCCCAACGGCGACCACTCCGTGCACAGCCGCCTCCTGGTGGCGGATCTCTACGGCGCTTACGCACGTGACGGCGGTGACTCACGCACCGCCGAACTCGTCGACGCGCTCCACACGGCCAGCCCCGAGTTCGCCGCGCTCTGGTCCGAGCACCCGGTGCTCGGACCCTACTGTGCGCCGAAGCGCTTCCAGCACCCGCAGTTGGGACGGCTGGAACTGCACTGCCAGACACTGGTCGACCCGGATCAGGCGCAGCGGCTCCTGGTCTTCACAGCGGTTCCGGGTTCGGAGAGCCACGAGCGCCTGCAACTGCTCTCCGCCCTCGGCGGCTGACTCGGGCGGCCGCGGCGTTCGCGGCGCACGAAGGGTGCGGTGCGACAGCGCGTTGCCGTCCTCGCGCGCCCAGCGGAAGCGTCGGCACCCGGGGCGGGCACAGCAGTGGTGGCGAGGGCCGAGGAAACAGTGTCACAACGACAGCGTCACCACGGTCGTACACCATGAACGGCCGACTTCGCCGTCACGACGACACCAGCAGGGTCACCGACCCATGGAGGGTACGGGACCGCACGCCTTGAACAGGAAGGCCGCCATGAGTGATCCGGCTCGGCCCGCAGAGTCCTCCGCACCGAGTGAACTCGACCAACTGCCCGACCCTGACGCCGAGGAGACCGCGGAATGGCAGGCATCACTTGACGCCGTCATCAGGAACGCGGGGCCGGAACGGGCGGTGTACCTGCTGCGACGGGTGCACGAGTACGCGGCCGGCTCCGGGATCGTCCTTCCTCCGCTCCTTTCCTCGGACTACATCAACACCGTCGCGGCGTCCGCCCAGCCGGTCTTTCCCGGCGACATCGCCATGGAATCCCGTATCACCGCTCTGAACAGGTGGAACGCGGCGGCGATGGTGACGCGTGGCTCCCGCCTGGGCCTCGGCGGACATATCTCCACCTACGCCTCGGCGGCATGGCTCTACGAGATCGGATTCAACCACTTCTTCCAGGGGAAGGACCGGGACGGTTCCGGCGATCAGCTGTACCTGCAGGGGCACGCGTCGCCGGGCATCTATGCGCGGGTGTTCCTCGAAGGACGGTTGCGCGAGGAGCAGCTGGACGGCTTCCGCCGTGAGGCCGGCGGCCACGGACTGCCGTCCTACCCGCATCCCAGGCGCCTGCCGTGGCTGTGGGAGTTCCCGACCGTTTCCATGGGTCTCGGTCCCCTCGCAGCCATCTACCAGGCCAGGTTCAACCGTTATCTGCACGACCGCGGCATCAAGGACACCTCGGGATCCCGTGTCTGGGCGTTCCTCGGGGACGGGGAGATGGACGAGCCCGAATCGACAGCCGCGCTGGCGCTCGCCGCCCGTGAGGGTCTCGACAACCTCACCTTCGTCGTCAACTGCAACCTGCAGCGCCTGGACGGTCCCGTACGGTCAAATTCAAAGATCGTTCAGGAACTCGAGGCCCGATTCCGCGGAGCAGGCTGGCACGTGGTGAAGTCTCTGTGGGGCGAGGCCTGGGACCCCGTGCTGCGGCAGGACACCGGCGGCGCTCTGGTCCGCCGCCTCGGTGAGGTGCCCGACGGCCAGATGCAGACGTACGCGGCTCGGGACGCGGCCTACATCCGCAAGCACTTCTTCACCGGCGACCAGCTCTCCGTCATCGCCGCGGGCCTGGACGACTCCCAGCTCACCGATCTGTTCGGGAACTCGCGCGGCGGGCACGAACCGCTGAAGGTCTACGCCGCCTACCGGGCCGCGGTCGAGCACCGGGGGCAGCCGACCGTCGTCCTCGCCCAGACGGTGAAGGGACACGCGCTGGGGCCGGACTTCGAGTCGCGCAACGCCAACCACCAGATGAAGAAGCTGACCATGGAACAGTTCCGTCAGATGCGGGACGTGCTGGAACTGCCCATACCGGACAGTGCCCTCAGCGGGGACCTGGTGCCGTACTGGCACCCCGGTGAGGATTCGCCCGAGGTGCAGTACCTGCACGACCGACGTACTGCCCTGGGAGGGCCCGCTCCGGTACGCACCGTTGTCGTCAAGCCACTGAAGCAGCCGCCGTCGCGCCCCTTCGAAACCCTGCGGAAGGGTTTCGGCAAGCAGGAGGTCGCCACGACCATGGCGCTCGTGCGTCTGGTCAAGGACCTGATGCGCGACGAGGAGACGGGGCAGCGCTGGGTGCCGATCATCCCCGACGAAGCCCGTACGTTCGGTATGGAGTCCCTCTTCCCGACGGCCGGAATCTACTCGCCGCAGGGGCAGACGTACGAACCGGTCGACGCGGATCAGCTGCTCCACTACCGAGAGGCCAGGAACGGCCAGCTCATCGACGAAGGCATCACCGAGGCCGGTTCCATGGCCGAGTTCACCGCTGCGGCGACCTCGTACGCCACGCACGGCGAACCCATGATCCCCTTCTACATCTTCTACGCCATGTTCGGGTTCCAGCGAACCGGTGACCAGTTCTGGGCACTCGCGGATCAGATGGGGCGCGGGTTCGTCATCGGGGCGACGGCCGGTCGTACGACGATGACGGGCGAGGGTCTGCAGCACGCCGACGGGCATTCTCATCTCCTGGCATCCACCAATCCGGCAGCGGTGAGCTACGACCCCGCGTTCGCCTACGAGATCGCGGTGATCGTCAGGGAAGGTCTGCGGCGCATGTACGGCGAGCAGCCGGAGGACGTCTTCTACTACCTGACTGTCTACAACGAGCCGAAGCAGCAGCCGCCGATGCCCTCCGGGCCGTTGGTGGAAGAGGGAATCCTGCGGGGCATGTACCGGTTCCGGCGGGCGGAGTCCCCCGATGCCGGGCCCCGGATCCAGTTGCTGGCTTCCGGTACAGCGATCCACTGGGCTCTGGACGCGCAGGAACTGCTCGAGTCCCAGTGGGGAGTGCAGGCCGACGTCTGGTCGGTGACCTCCTGGACGGAACTGCGCCGTGATGCGTTGAGCGTCGACCGGGCGCGGCTGCGCGGCGAGGAGCGCGTCCCGTATGTGGCCCGCGCGCTGTCGGATGCCGAAGGACCGGTCCTGGCCGTCAGCGACTGGATGCGGCAGGTGCCCGACCAGATCAGCCAGTGGGTCGAGCAGCACTACTCGTCCCTGGGGACGGACGGCTTCGGTCTGTCGGACACCCGGGACGCGGCGCGCCGCTATTTCCGCGTGGACGCCGAGTCGATCGTCGTGGCGGCCCTGGACCAGCTGGCACGAACAGGAGCGGTCCGCCCGGAGACGGTCGCACAGGCCCGCGAGCGCTACGGCCGGCAGAGCTGAGCCGGTCCCACAGATTGCTGCCAGTGACACCTGCCGGCTGAAGCAGGCCGGCGAGGCCGAGGCAGACGAACTCCCGCCGGAGGCCTCCACCGACAAGGTGGAGGCCAGGTCCCTCTCCCGCCGCCGGAGTACTGCTGGAGCTCGCCGGCGGCGGGGTGCGCGGCGCCCCGAAGATTCTGGTCATCGGACGATCGCGCGTCTCCAGGTACGTCGGTGCCTTTCGCCCCGCTTCTGGCCGCCGGCCGGGATTCGGCGGATCCGGGCCGATGGACGACGTGTCACAAGAGGAGTGACTTGCCGGTCAACCGGTTATCCGGAACGAAGATTTCTCCATTACTTCAAGGACACACGACGTGACGATGGTCATGATCATGAGCGGCGCACTGCCCCCTGTCTGCGGACGGGTGTACGGTCCTACCCGCCGGGCGAGAACCCGTGCACACACTGAGCCCGCACGCCCCTCCGTGTTGCCCGCTCTCGGCGTGCTGCCGGGGACGTACCGAAGCGGATGCCACGACGTCGGAGTCATGCTGTGACCGAGCAGTTCCGGTTGCCCAATCTGTCCACCGACATGGACTTCGACGGGGCGTCCTTCTCCACGATCTACTCCACGACCGTGACCGTCAGCGGCGGTGCGGCCGCGCACGGGCGAGCCTCGGGGCTGGCCCAGTCGGCCGACGGGGTCCTGAACCTGAGCCTGCGCATGCCTGCCGAACTCGGCGGCGACGGCCAGGGAACCAACCCCGAGCAGCTGTTCGCCGCCGGCTTCGCGGCGTGCTTCCACGGGGCCCTCAGCCTGGTGGCGCGGCAGGAAGCACTCGATCCTGCCGCGATCTCCGTGGACGCGACCGTGGCCTTCGGACGGGATCCGGCAGACGGTGGCTATCTGCTGCGTGTCGACCTCGTGGTCAACTGGCCAGGTGCCGCGCCGGAGGTCGCCGCTCCCCTGTTGGAGAAGGCCGACGCACTGTGCCCCTACGCCAAGATGGCCTGGAAGGGAACGCCGACAACCATCAGGTTGGCTCCCTGAACGGTACAGGAGGCCTTTATTTCTCTCCGGGCGCGGCCGGCGGCCGCGGTATCACTGGTTCTCGTCACCGGGAAGTACGAGGCCGTAGACCTCCCTCCTGCCTTCCCTGACAGCATGGCGGCCGAGTTTCGGTCGGAGGGTGTCCTGCACCGCACGATGGACCGCCCCCGGGCGAGCGAGCAGCGCGCGCGGGTAGGTGCGGGGATCACCCATCGCCCTGTGGTACCGGCTCCACAACGTGTGTGTGGAGCACCCGTGGTGCGTGGCCGCGGCGCGCTCCAGGCCGTCGGGGCCTATCCGGACGATGCGTCGCTCTTCGCCCGCCGCCGGAGCGAACGGGCTGCGAGCGAAGAAGCGGTCGGCCGCCCACCCAGTGGACGGATCAGGTTCGCGGGCCGGCGGCCGAGCGTGAGGGCGAGGTGGCAAAAGAGCCCCCCCGCCCCTCGGTGCCGGTCGGTCAGCGGGTCGATCGCGCCGCGTCCTCGATGATCCGGGCGACGGCGTCGGGGCGGGAGACGCTCACGGCGTGCGATGCCCGGACTTGCACCGTGTGAGCTTCGGCGCGTTCGGCCATGAAGGTCTGGAGCTTGCTGGGGATGTTGCGGTCCTCCGTGGCCACCAGGACCCAGGACGGGATGGTCTTCCAGGCGGGCTCGGAGGCGCCCTCTTCCAGTGCGGCACTGGTCACGGGCCGCTGGGTGACCGCCATGAGGTCGGTGGTGTTCTCCGGGACATCCGCGGCGAACTGGTCGTGGAACTTGGACTCTTCGATGTAGAGATCCGTGCCCTGGGAGCCGTCGGGCAGGGTGATCGGGACGGGGAGCAGGGCTTCGCCGAGCGTGCTGCCGGGGAACTTGCCGGCGAGCTCAGTGGCGCTCTCACCCTTCTCGGGCAGGAACGCGGCGATGTAGACCAGCGCCTTGACGTGGTCCGCGCCGACCGCGGCGTCGCTGATGACCGCACCACCGTAGGAGTGGCCGACCAGTACGACGGGCCCGTCGATGTCGGCCAGGATGTGCTTGAGGTAGGCGGCGTCGCTGCTGAGTCCGCGCAGCGGATTGGCCGCGGCCACCACCGGGAAGCCCTCGTCCATCAGCCTCTTCACAACACCCTTCCAGCTGCTCGAATCGGCGAAGGCTCCGTGGACGAGGACCACGGTCGGCATACGGCTCTGCGAGGAGGAACCCTTGCCGGCACTCGCCGGGGCGACCGTGGCGGCAAGGAGAGCCGCGGCAACGGTCAGCGTGGCCGTGAGGACGAGCGGAGTGCGGGCACGTCGGTAGAAAGAACGACGGTTCATGACAGGCCTTTCGAAGGTGTGTGTGTCCAGCCGTGTCCGCATGCGCGGACAGGCGTGGTGTGGGGCAGCGCACTGCCGCACACCGAACTCAGGTGGGTGGAGAGCAGGGGGCCGTGGACGGCAGCGGCTGCGCGCCGAGCCGCCGGACGTGCGTCAGACTGTGCGCAGGGCGGTACGCAGCGTGTGAACGGCCTGCTGCATCGCCGCAGTTGCGGCCTGCGTGGGCCGGACGGCGTTCAGCATCATGAAGTCGTGCAGGATGCCGTTGATGCGGATGCTGGTGGTGGGCACACCGGCTTGGGTCAGCTTGCGGGCGTAGGCCTCGCCCTCGTCCCGGAGCACGTCGTTCTCGTCGACGATGACGAGGGCGGGCGGCAGCCCTTCCAGGTCCTGCAGACTGGCCCGCAGCGGCGACGCGGTGATCTCGGCCCGCTGGACGAGGTCGGTGGTGTAGCAGTCCCAGAACCAGGCCATGCCCTTCGCGGTCAGATACGGCCCGTCCGCGAAATCCCGGTAGCTCTCGGTGTCCTGGGCGGCGTCCGTGACCGGGTAGTAGAGCGACTGGTGCACGAAGGTCACGTCGCCGCGCCGCTTGGCCAGGATGGCCAGCGCCGCGGTCATGTTCCCGCCGACGGAGTCACCGGCCACGGCCATACGAGAGGCGTCCAGGCCCTCCTGGGCACCGTTCGCCGTGACCCACCGCGCCGTCGCGTACGCCTGCTCGATGGCGACCGGGTACTTGGCCTCGGGAGAACGGTCGTACTCGACGAACACGACAGCGGCGTCCACGCCCACGGCCAGCTCACGCACCAGACGGTCATGAGTGCCGGAATTCCCCAGCACCCAGCCACCGCCGTGCACGTAGAGAACGACCGGCAGCATGCCCCGGGCATCGACGGGCTTGACGATACGAACCCGGACATCGCCGACTTCGGCGGGTACCGTGATCCACTTGTCCTGCACGTCGGGCTTCTCGACGGGCGCCGCCTGCAGGTCGTCCAGGACCTTCCGCGCATCCTCCGGACCGAGCTCGTACAGGAAAGGCGGATTGGCCGTGGCATCCGCGATCTTCTGCGCGGCAGGCTCAAGAACGTGATGGTTCATGAATTTGCTCCTTTCTAGCGGGCCTGCATGCTGCTTTCACCCTTATGACAGGCCCTCCATCGAATGTGTGACGTAAATCCATGACAACCCTTATTCCGCCCTTGCCGCCTGTAAGAGGGCACTGCGGGCTATCGTCGGCTGAAATATCACTGGTAGCTCGGCGGAATCAATCGAGGGAAAGAGACCGGTCCAGGCGCGAATTCGCGTCCTGGACCGGGGGGTTGTGTCACCGTCCGTGCCGGCTGGTGATCTCCTCGTACTCCCACATGGTGGGCTTGGGGATCTGGGCTCCCGCACCGTAGAAGCGGCGGCTGAGCCGTGCTCGCAGCCGCGGGGCCGGAGTGGGTCTGCTCCCCGCGTTGTCCTCGCTTCCCGCGGGGACGGCGGTGAGGGGTGTGTACTGCTCGTGCCCGGTGAGGATGTGCAGCCGTTCCTGACCGAGGAGTTCGTGCACCTCGACGAACCCCCCGTTCGGCAGTCGTTCGACGATGCCGGTCTCGCGGCCGTGCAGCACCAAGTCGCGGTCGCTGCGCTGGAGGCCGAGGGCCCACCGCTTCGTCACGGTGTAGACGACAACGGGCACGGCGAACAGACCGATGCGGACCGCCCACGTCACGTCGTTGACGGAGACGTGCAGTCGAGTGGCGATCAGATCGTTCGCCGCTCCGAGCAGTGCCACGCAGTAGACACTCAGCCATGCGCTACCAAGAGCCATGCGCACCGGCCGGTTGCGTGGTCTGTCGAGGAGGTTCTGGTCGCGGTCGTCGCCGGTCACCCAGGACTCGACGAAGGGATACGCGCCCAACGCGAGGAAGAAGCCGACACCGGCCGCGAGCGGGATCAGGTTGTCGAGCGCGAGAGTGTGGCCCCAGGCGCTGATCTCCCAGCCGGGCATGACGCGCAGCATGCCGTCGGCCACGCCCATGTACCAGTCGGGCTGAGATCCGGCTGAGACCTGATCGGGACGATAGGGGCCGTAATTCCAGACGGGGTTGATCTGCGCGATCGACGCGATAAACAAGATGACCCCGGCTACGAGGAAAAAGTATCCGGCCGCTTTCACGGCGTGCACCTGACGCGGTGTCCCGACGATGTTCTTGTTCGTGCGTCCGGGCCCGGGATACTGCATGTGCCCGTGCCGGCGGTACAGGACCACGTGCCAGACGATCAGGGCCACCATGGCACCGGGGATCACCAGTACATGGATCGCATTGAATCGCGCCACCAGATCATCGCCCGGGAATTCCCCGCCGAAGAGGAACATCGACAGATAGGTGCCTACGACGGGCACCGAGAGGATCGTTCCGTTGACCACCGCCAGCCCGGTGCCGGAAAGGAGATCGTCCGGCAGGTCGTATCCGGTCAGCCCTCCGAACATACCGAGGATCAACAGCAGGAAGCCGAAAACCCAGTTGAGCTCGCGCGGCTTGCGGTAGGCCCCTGTGAAGAACACTCGCATCATATGCACGATCATGCCGGCGACGAAGATCAGTGCCGCCCAGTGGTGGGCCTGCCGCATCAGCAGGCCGCCACGGACATCGAAGGATATGTGCATGGTCGAATTGAATGCTTCCGACACCATCTGGCCCTGCAGAGGAACATAGCTTCCGTGGTAGTGGACCTGCTCCGACGAGGGATGGAAATAGAAAGTCAGGTACACGCCCGTGATGACGAGGACGACGAAGCTGTAGAGGCAGATCTCCCCCAGCATGAAGGACCAGTGGTCCGGAAAGGCCCTTCGTATCAAGGTCTTCGCTGTGCCACGGCGGCCCAGTCTGATGTCGAGCCAATCGATGACCTTTTCGCCTCTACGGCCTTCCTCCGAACCGGTTGACTGACTCTCGTTCTCCATGTCTCACCATTCATTCCTGAAACAGGATCCGTGAACTGCTGTCATCTTTATGACCAGTCAGCCCATGAAGGTGTGACATGCCGAAACGCCGGAATGGTACCTGTCAGAAAGTCGCCGTGCCCGTCACGCCGCTGGTGCCGTCGCCTTCTGGGACTCACGCATCAGGCGTGCTTTCATGACGCGGCGTTCCTGTTCTGTGGTGCCGCCCCAAACTCCCTCCACGGGATCGACCTCGATGGCCCACTGCAGGCACTCCCGCATCACAGGGCAACGCCGACACACGGCCTTCGCCCCGTCCGTCTGGATCAGCGTCGGACCGCTGCTGCTGTTCCCCACGGGAAAGAACAGGTCCGGGTCCGCGCCCCAGCAGATCGCCCTTTCACGCCAGTCCACGGAAACCTCCTCGTCGAAGATCTCTTTCTTGATGTCGTACGGAACACTTCTCAGGCGCCGGATGCCTCGGTGTGGCGAGAGCTAGTGCTCTGACCGGGAAGGTTCGCCGGATTGGCGGTTGCGGCGGTTGGATGTGTGGTGACATGCGATCCGACTGTCGGGGGGTGTGGTGGCTG
>NZ_JBIAQV010000026.1:0-107379 GCF_042889305.1 Streptomyces sp. NPDC002619
TTCGTCTTCGACCGCTTCTACCGTTCACCGGCCGCGCGATCCCTGCCGGGTTCCGGGCTCGGACTTGCGATCGTCCGGCAGATCGCCGAGACGCACGGCGGCGGCGTGGCCGCCGAACCGCTGCCGCAGGGCGTACGACTGCGGCTGTGGCTGCCACCGGTGAGCCTGGCGGCGGAGCAGCTGGACGGGCCGACAGCCCCGCAGGCAGGTTGACAGCGCGTACACGATCCGTACCTCAGCGTTCGCATTTTCTTCACCCGGCCCACCGCAGGTCAGCCCCTGGCTCACACAGCTTGTCGGCATGCCCTCCGGAGCCGTGTGCGCAGGTTCGAATCCTGCCGGGGGCACCCTCTCTGAGGTGCCTAAAGACCCCGTCACCAGCGGAAACGCTGAGGCCGGGGTCTTCGTATATGCAGCCGTACGCAGCGCTGGGCGGCCCTATGCCGGGGTCTGTGGAGTATCCCCTTCAAGGCCCTTCGCCTCTCACCTCCCTATGACAGTGGGCGGCACTTTCTTCGTCGCCGTTGCCGGCGCCGGGGGGTTGCGTCGTAGACGACGGGAGCAGGACCGATGCGATGGAGCCGATTGCTGTACAGCAGCGAAGTACAGCAACCGGTACGACCGCAGCCGACCATCACGGCACGTACGCGGCTGACTGGCCGGCCCAGCAAGCCTCAGCGAGCGCCGCGCCCGTAGTTCGCATCGAGGGGCTCCGTGCCCGCTGCGTGCCCGTTCCGAGGGGACGAAGCGGGGAACGACGGGCCAGCCTGCGCTCTGTCCCAGGTCGGAGTCTCGGCAGGTCGGCCAAGACCCGCATACGGCGTCTTCCGAACTGGGGCTCTAGCGGTCGCCTGTCGGCATCCTTGCCGCGGTTCGGGTACGGCGAGCCCCACCGCCGCGCGAGCGGCCTGACACGCCGCCACAGTCGCCGAGAGTACCGGCCGACACCCGCGCCCAGCCAGCACGTGCTTCACCTGTCGGGCGCCCCTCAACCATCGCCCTCTCGGGTGGATCAGCACGGTCAAGCGGGAGCGAGCGCCCTTGGTGGGGACCTATGGCCTCGCGGGCGAGGTCTGCGGTCCGCCACAAGGGAGTCGACGGACCGGTGCCTGATGAGGGGCGAGGATGGCAGCTTCAGTGAGCAAGGTTGCCGTGAGCAAGTTGCCGCTGGTCGGCGCAATGTTCTGGGCGACCAAGATCGTGGCCACAACGCTGGGCGAGTCGGCATCGAACTTCGTCACGATGGCGCCATTGAATCTCGGCTACGCCGTCGGCGCGATCATCTTTCTGGTGGCCTTCGTGCTCACCCTGGTGATGCAGCTCAAGGCCGACCGCTTCCGCCCGATGGTGTTCTGGTCGGTCATTCTGACCACGAGCATCGTGGGCACCTCGATGTCCGACTACATCAACCGCACCGCTGGGCTCGGTTACGCCGGCGGCTCGATTCTGCTGACCAGCCTGCTGGCGATCGTGCTGATCGGGTGGCGGATGACCGGACAGACCATGGATGTGGAGCGGATCGCCACGACGGAGGGCGAGGTCTTGTACTGGACCGCGACACTGGTGTCCAACACGCTGGGCACCTCCAGTGGTGACTTCCTTTCCGGCGGTCTGGGTCTCGGCTTCCGCGACAGCTCTCTGTTGCTGTCCGGGGCCATGCTCGTGATCCTCGCCGCGCACTATCTGACCCCGATCTCGGGCACGGTGCTGTTCTGGGTGGCCTACGTGTTGACCCGCCCTCTGGGTGCGGTGGCGGAGAACGCGGTGGAAAAGCCCGTCGCGCAGGGCGGACTCGGAGTAGGAACCACGATCACCTCATCCGCTCTGCTCGCCGTCCTGGCAATTCTGGTGGGCTGGCAGATGCTCACCGATCGCCAACAAACCCACACGGCGGATACCGTCCTCGCATCCGATAGCCACTATCACCAGCCCGCTGGTCAATCAACAGAAACTTCTGCGGATGACGACGCGGGCAAACCCGCCGACACGCCACGCGCACCAGAAGGAAGGCGACCGGGCCGATCATTCTGAGCTGAGTGGGGGCTGAGGCTGTCAACAGGAGGACTTCAGTCGAGGCGTTGTTCCTCGCCGTCGGGGCCACTAGGCCCAAAGCCCCATCCGAGTCGGTTGCGGTGGCTGTGCAGCAGCGGAGTACAGCAACCACCGCAACCACAGGTGGCCACCAACGGCTGTCGATGACCGCACGACCAGTGCCCTGGACCGGATTGGCGTTCAGGTCGTGCGCGTGGTCGTAGTCCTGGACTCGCACAGCGGTCTACGGGCCGTACCACTCTGATCTCGTTCGGCGTCCCGCCAGGCGGGCGCGAGCATCGGATCCGCCGGGCTCATCAGGCGGCGCTGGAGCGGCGTGAGGGCAATGCGCGGCAGGTCGCAGCGGGTCGTTGGACCGACGTGAAAGTCTTGTATTAAGCCCAAGGGCTGGCTGGGGAGGTGTCTTCTGGATCAGATCGGCTGACAGGAACGGTGCCCGATCAGCCGCCCCCGGCGAGGGCGATGGGGGTGCCCCCGAGCGAGCGCGCTCGCGCGGGGGGAGTCGACGGGTGACGACAATGCGCAGATGCGCGTGCCAGCCCAACGACGCCGGCATTGTCCATAAAACACCCCTATCCAGCGCCCGTCCGTCCCGGCGGCGCGGGCCGAGTTCTCCTGCCCGTTGGGTCTCCGGCCTGACTGGGTCTATCGTCGGAATTCCGGGGCCAGGACGAGGAGGACGGCCGGTGATGCCGCAGGACGAGGCCGTGATCGGCTGCACGGGGAAGGTACTCATCGGAACTCGCGGATCCGCGGGCCCCGGCGAGGTCCTGGTGCGAGTCAGAGGCGGCTCCGAGACCTTCCTCGCCTGGTCGGAGGATCCCCTGCCCACAGGCGCGACGGTGCTCGTGATCGAATCGCGTGGATGCCGCGAGGTCGGCGTCATCGAGTGGGTGGATCCATTGGACGCGCTCGGCGGCTATCCCGCCGGCGCCGGCTGAGGAGTACAAGCATGTTCGGATACCGCGTTCCCGCTCCCGACGAGGCGATGCTGATCTCAGGGGGCCGGCGGGGACTGGGGGGCGCGCCGTTCCGAGTGGTGACGGGGCACGGCAAGTTCGTGGTCCCGATCTTCCGTAAGACCCGTTTCCTCACGCTGTCGATGTGCGAGGCCGAGGTCACCGAGACCTGTGTGACCAGGCAGGGCATCGCCCTGCACGTCCGCGCCGTCATCGCCTTCAAGGTCGGCAACGACCACGAGAGCATAATCAACGCGGGCCAGCGGTTCCTCTCCGACCAGGACCAGATGTCGGTGCTGACCGGCCGGATCTTCGCCGGCCACCTGCGGGCCATCATCGGCTCGATGACGGTCGAGGAGATCGTCACCGAGCGGCAGAAGCTTGCCGCGGAGGTCCTGGACACCTCCAAGACCGAGATGGCGAAGATCGGCCTGATCGTGGACTCGCTGCAGATCCAGTCGATCGACGACGGCGACACCGGCTACATCGACGCGATGTCCGCGCCGCACAAGGCTGCCATCCAGCGGCAGGCCCAGATCGCCCAGGCGCAGGCCACCCAGGCCGCGGTCGAGGCGGAGCAGGCGGCGGCCCGCAAGCAGGCCGAGTACGCCCGGCAGACCGCGGTGGTCAAGGCCGAGTACTCGGCCGAGGTGGACCGCGCCCAGGCCCAGGCCGCCCAGGCCGGACCGCTGGCGCAGGCGCACGCCCAGCAGGAGGTGCTCGACGCCCAGACGGAGCTGGCCCAGCGCCAGGCGAAGCTGCGCCAGCAGCAGTTGGTGGCCGAGGTCGTGAAGCCCGCCGAGGCCGAGGCCGAGCGGGTCAGGATCCTCGCCGCCGCCGAGGCGCAGCGAATGAAGATCCAGGCGGAGGCGGCGGCCTCGTACGACCGGGTCGCGCTCGACCGGATGCTGATCGACCAGCTCCCGCAGATCGTGAAGGAGGCCGCCGGCGGCCTCGCCGGCGCCAATGTCAACGTCCTCAACGGCGCGGACGGTCTCGGCGAGATCGCCGCCGGCCTGGTGTCCCAGGGCCTGACGATCCTCGACTCGGTCCGGCAGAACCTGAACGGCCAGGAGTCCGACGGCCGCCGCCCCGAGGAGAGCAAGGGCAACGACCTGCTCCAGTTGCACTCGAGCAAGGAGAGGAACTCGAACGACGGTCCGGTGGACGTTGACTAAGGCTGTCCGAACCGGTCGGCGTCCTGCACGACAAGCTCGACCTGAGCGATGACGTCACCGGCTGGATCGCGGGCCTGAACCTGGACAGCGTCGGTTACGTCATCGTCTGCCTGTTCGTGGTCGTCTGGGCCGTGGCCGTCGCCTACCGGCGCCTGGCCAAGGTCGAGGAGCGCTGGAACGCCCGCACCGCAGACACCGGCTGATCGGCTCCTCGATCCAGCGGACGGTCTTGCCGTCGGAGTAGGTCTGCAGCGCCTTGAGGGTCAGCTGGTCGGTGTCGTCGGGCAGCTGACCGAAGGCGACGTTGAAGTCCCCGTAGTGGTCGGCACGAGCACGGGCAGCGAGAGCAACGCGGTGACGACCAGCCGGTCCCGGCCCTCGTACGAGGCGGTCTCCCCCGGTCGTTCGGGTTGGGACTCGCGTTCGGGCCGCGGCGGCTCGGGCAGTTCCGCCGTGTACCCGGCGCGCTCGACGGCCGCGACGACGGCGACACGCCACGCCATCGGACATGACCGCGGGGTGGGTGGGGGCTGTGTGTCGCTGTCGGCCCGGTGTTGGTGCGTTCGCTGTTCGTCCTTCACCTTTCCGTCGTTCCCGGTTGCAGCGAGACGCGGATCCTTGCGCGATGCGGTCGAGGCCCAGGGGGTGGGTCCTCGATCGCGGTGCGGGCACGGGCACCGTGCTTCATGACGAGGGGGCTCACGATGGCGCGATTGCACGGGCCAGCAGTACGGCATCGGCGCTGGTCCAGGGGCGCCGTTGCCACGGCAACCGCGGTGTTTCTCGTCGCTCTCAACGGTGCGTCACCCGCCCACGCAGCCGCCGGCACGCCGATTGCGGGAGCCGGTTCGACGTGGGCGCAGAACCCGATCGAGCTGTGGAGAGCCGGTGCCCAGGTGTTCGGCTACGGCGTGGTCAACTACAACGGGACGGGCTCGATCGACGGGCGGAACCAGTTCCGGGGCGGCACGGTGGACTTCGCGGTCTCGGAGCTGCCGTACGGCCTGACCGAAGGCGGGGTCACCGACCCGCCGCCCACCCGACCCTTCGCCTATGTCCCGGTCGTAGCAGGTGGTATCGCCTTCCACTACAACCTGCGGGCCAATGGCAAGCGCATCACGAACCTGAGGCTGTCGAGCGCGACCGTGGCCGGGATCTTCACCAGGACCATCACCCGGTGGGACGATCCGGCGATCAGGGCGGACAACCCGGGGACCCAGCTGCCGAACCTCGCGATCACTCCGGTCGTCCGTTCCGACGTCAGCGCCACCACGGACGGGCTGACCCGCTGGCTGTCCACCGAGCAGCCGACGGTGTGGAGCGCCTACTGCTCGGCGGCCGGGCGCGGCACCGGATGTGGGGCGACCACGCTCTTCCCCACGGTCCCGGGGGACGTGGTCCTGGCGGGCTCGAACGGCGTGACCGGCTACGTCGCGCAGGCCGGGAACAACGGCGCGATCACCTACGCCGAGTCGAGCTATGCGCTCACAAGGAACACCTCGACGGCCAAACTGCTGAACCGCGCGGGATACTACACAGCTCCCACCGCCGGCGCCGTGGCGATCGGGCTCTCCACGGCCCCGTCCGACCCGTCCGGCATCGCCGGTCTGGGCGCCGCCTACACCAATCCGGATCCGCGGACCTACCCACTTCCGATCGTCAGCCATCTGATCGTCCCGACAACGACGGACAGCAGATTCACCACGACGAAGGGACAGACGCTCAGCTCATTCGCCTCCTATGCGCTGTGCCACCAGGATTCGGCATCGGGCCTGGGAAACGCACCACTGCCACCCAATCTGGTCCAGAGCGGCCTCGACACGAAGTCCCGCATTCCTGGTTCCTCGCTCAGTGAGGTCGACACGTCGGCCTGCGTCGCCTCGTCCGCCACTGCGCTCCAGCACGTTCCGCAGCCCCAGGCGTGCGACCGGGTGGGCAGCCAGTCGTGCGACAGCGACGCCCCGGGCGGCCGGACAGAGTCGATCACGACAACCCTCGAGCCCGGGGCGCTGGCGATCTCCATTGCGGACAGCCCGCAGGTTGTGCTGCCCAGTCCGGTGCTCGACTCTTCGGGCACGTATCTCCACACCTCGGGTCAGATGACTCCCATCACCGTCACCGACACCCGCCCCGGGAATATCGCATGGTCGGCCTCCGGCCAGATCGGCGACTTCACGGGCCCAGCCGGCAGCACCATCGACGCAAGCAGTCTGACCTGGACCCCTGCCGTCGTCGATCACGGCAACGTCCAGACCGTCACGGCCGGTTCCCCGGTCGTCCCCGGCGACGGCAGTGGGTTGAAGGACCCCCGGACACTGGCCACCGGGATCGGCCCCGGCAGCGCGGTTGTCGGGGCCGGGCTCGACCTCGACGCCCCGACCTCCACGACGCCCGGTACCTATACCGCGGTCCTGACGCTGACCGTCATCTGACGGGAATCGTCACACCGCCGTCGGACGAACGCCTGAAGCGGGTGTCGCAGAATCCTGCCGGGGGCACAGCGCGTTACCGCTGACCCCAGTTTGGCGGTCCCGCCCGTGGTGTCGGACGAGGCTCGGCCGCGCGGTGGCACGCCATCAGGGGACGCTGTTCTTCGTCATGCTGCCGCTGAGCACGCTGAAGCTGCACGTGGACGCGATCACGGCGGTGTTCGGCAGGACAACGCCCTTACTGCGCCGGGCTGTTGAGGCGCCGTTGCTCGCCCTGCGGCTCGCGGGGTTCGCGGGAGGGGCCTTCGTGGTGCTGCCGCCGCAGAAGGCACTGCCGTACCTCGCGGTCGAACTGGCCGTCTCCGGCTTCTACCTCAGGGCCTGCTTCGCGCCGAACCACATCGGGATGCCGATGGCCGGCGCCGACACGTCGCTCGACTTTCTGCGCCGGCAGGTGCTGATGTCCCGCAACGTCCGCGGGGGGCGGTGGACGGACCTCGCCATGGGCGGACTCGGCCTCCAGATCGAACACCACCTCTTCCCCGCCATGCCCGGCCCCAGCCTCCGTCTCGCGGCACCCCTGGTCCGTGACTTCTGCGACCGCCACGGGGTGCCGTACGCCCAGACGGGACTCCTCTCGGCGTACGGCAGCGTGGTACGTCACCTCAACCACGTCGGTTTCCGGGGCAGCCCTCGCTTCGTCTGCCCCGTCGTGACCGCCCTGCGTCCCGGGTGGTGAAGTCTGGTCAGGCCGGGCGCGTCCAGGCGTCCGGGCTGGGCTTCAGGATCGCGGCGACGGCCGTGCGGGACGAGGTCATGACGTCGGCCACGAAGCGCAGGCGCCCCACGCCGAGCCCGCGCAGTGCCCGCCCGTGGTCCGCCGTGACAACCAACGAGACCGTGAGCAGAAGGAGTTGCCAGCCGACCAGTACCGGGCGGCGTGTGAGGCGGGGCAGTTCGGCCAGGGAGGCGTGCAGGCGCTCGCAGTGGAAGGGGACGTGGCGCTGCTCGTCGAGCAGGATCCGGCCCGCCACGTCCGAGGTGAGCGCGTCGTCGGTGCCGTCGCGCAGGGCGCGGTAGTAACGCAGCGCCACCACTTCCGCGATCATCAGCACGAGCAGTTCCAGGCGCAGTCCCATGAGGCGCCGTAGCCGTACGAAGACCGTGTCGCTCCAGTGGCCGGACAGTGTCGGCATACCGCCGGCGGCCAGCAGAAGGGCGAGCAGACGGGCGTGGTTCTGTTCCTCGGCGACGAAGAGCCGGACCGCCTGCGCGTAGTCGGCGTCGCCGGCCTCGTCCGCCTTGCCGATCAGATTGGCACCGTCACCGTCCTCGCCGACCTGGAAGCGCTGCACACTGGCCCACACCGCCGGATGCAGCACCGCTCCCCGCCCCCAGTCCGGGTCACCCTGAGCCTGTCTGCGCTCGCGCTCGTCCTCGAACCGCCGTGTCCACTTGGCGAATCCAGTCGTATGCACCCGGTTCCCCTCTCCCCGGCACGGCCGTCGTGCCCTGGTGGGGAACGACGCCTGCGGGCACCGAAGCGTTCCCTCCACCGCCGTCCGGCGCGGGAGCGGCACTGCGGGCGCACACTGGAAGCAGTAGGGCTGTGTCATGTGCCGCGCGTGGAGGTGAGCCATGAGCACTCTCGAAGAGCATGTCGATGTCGGTGTTCCGATCGACCGGGCCTGGGAGGGCCTGCATCAGGTGGAGGACTGTCCGCGGTTCGTGGAGGGGGTGCGTGGCGCCCGTACGGACGCCGGAGGGCGGGCGCGGATCGATGTCGAGGCCGGGGGTCGGGCCAGGGAGTTCGAGGCCGAGGTGGCCGACCGTGGTGGGGAGCGGGTGATGGAGTGGCGCACCAAGGGCGCCCCCGAGCTGTCCGGCTCCTTCTCGCTGCTGCCGATCGACACCGGCCACACCCGGGTCCAGGCACGCCTCGAGTACGACCCCGACTCGGTCCGGGAGACCTTCGGCGGGCCCAAGGGGTTCGCCCAGGCCGGCGCGATCGAGCGGCTCGTCCGCAGCGATCTGCAGCACTTCAAGGAGTATGTGGAAGAGAAGGGGTGAACCGGCGCGCGATAAATCGGGTGCGGGTGTGCGGCGGGGCGGGTAGTTTCTCCTGCGCGCCTTCCGATGCGCCGCGCCCCGGTTACTTCCTTTCGACCACACACCGGTGCCCACTTCGATCTCGGAAGGCGTTCGTCTCCGTTCCGTGTGCGCCAAGTTGCGCTGCTCGCGCGCGTCGCCATGACGACCCGCGCGCCCTCTCCCGTCCGCCACCCGCCAGGGGGACCTCTGCATGACCCAGTTCAACCGTCAGCGGGCCAAGGCCGAAGCCAGGACCGAGATCCAGGCCGAGATACCGGGCTTGACCGCAGGCGGAGCGACTTCCTCGCTCTCCATCCACGGACAGTGGACCGTCCGGACCAGCTTCCGCACGGTCACCTCGCGGGCCCAGGGATCGGTGTCCCACCGCCTCAACCACGAGGGCGGTGCCGGGTACGTCCGGGAGCCGAAGTCCGAGCTGTTCCTGCTGGCCGTCGCCAACATGGTGGGACAGCACAGCTTCTACGAAGGCGCCGGGTCCCGCGACGCACGGTACGCGGACCTGGTGCGCCAACTCGCCGTCAGCGAACCGGAGTGGACGCTCGGCCTGCTGCGCTGGCTGCGTGCCGAGGCCCATATGCGCACGGCGTCGGTGGTGGGCGCGGCCGAGTTCGTCCGGGGGCGGCGGGATGCCGGTCTCGTCGGCTTCTCCCGGCAGGCCGTGGACGCCGTGCTCCAACGGCCCGACGAACCGGGTGAGTTGCTCGCCTATTGGACCGCACGGTACGGACGCGCCCTGCCGCAGCCACTCAAGCGCGGGATCTCCGACGCGGTACGGCGGCTCTACACCAACCGCGCGCTGCTCAAGTACGACACAGCGTCGCGGGGCTTCCGGTTCGGTGACGTACTCGAACTCACCCATCCCGCCCCCGCTCCCGAACGGCCCTGGCAGGGCGAGCTGTTCCGGTACGCGCTGAACCGGCGCCGGCGACCCGAGCGTGCCGTACCGCCCGCCTCCGATGCGCTGCTCACCGCGCACCACGCGCTCATGGCCGTGCCGGTCGAGGAGCGGTACGCGCTGGTCACCGGGGCGGACGGGGCCGAGCGGCTGGCCGCGGCCGGGATGACGTGGGAGGCGCTGGCGGGATGGCTGCAGGGGCCGCTGGACGCCGCGGTGTGGGAGGCCGTGATCCCCTCGATGGGGCCGATGGCACTGGTGCGTAACCTGCGCAACTTCGACCTCGCCGGGGTCGGCGACGAGGCGGCCGCCGACGTCGCGCGGCGGATCTCCGACCCCGTGGAGGTGCGCCGCTCGCGGCAGTTCCCCTTCCGGTATCTCGCCGCGCACCGCAACGCGCCGTCGCCGCGCTGGGAGGAGGCCCTCGAAGCGGCCCTCGGGCACTCCCTGGCCAACGTGCCCGCGCTGCCCGGCAGGACGCTGATCCTGGTGGACCGGTCGGGTTCGATGTTCGACCTGCCCAGCGCGCGGACTCGGCTCAACCGGGCAGACTCCGCAGCCATCTTCGGCACCGCGCTGGCGCTGCGGGGCGAGCGGGCCGACCTCGTCGAGTTCGGCAGCACCAGCCGGACGATCGCGCCGGAGCCGGGCGAGTCCGTGCTGCGGACGCTGCGCCGGTTCCACGACCTCGGGGGTACGGACACGGCGGGTGCGGTGACCCGGCGCTACGACGGGCACGACCGGGTGGTCGTCGTCACCGACGAGCAGGCGTTCCGGACACCGCGGGTGGACCCGCTCGCCGCCGTGCCCGAGCACGTGCCGGTCTACACGTGGAACCTGGCCGGTTACGCGCTGGGCCACACCGCGCCCGGGCCGCTCCGGTACACCTTCGGAGGGCTCAGCGATGCCGCGTTCCGGCTGATCCCGCTGGTGGAGTCGGGGCGTACGGCGGGGTGGCCGTGGGAGACGGAGACCCACGGCTCCGCCTTCCCCGCCGATGACCGCTGAGCACTCCCGGCGCCGCTCAGCTCACCTGCCCGGCCCATTCGTCCGCGAGCAGACCCAGCACCACCACGTCCATGAAGCTGCCGTACACCCACGCCGTGCGTCGCAGCGTGCCCTCGGCCGTGAAGCCCGTCTTCCTCGCCGCCGCGATCATGGGGGCGTTGTCGGCGAGGGTTTCCACCTGGAGGCGTTGCAGGCCGCGTACCGCGAAGCCGTACTCGCACAGGACGCGGACGACGTCCGCGCCGAGGCCGCGGCCGCGGAACGCGGAGAGCAGGGAGATGCCGAGGTGGGCCGACCTGTTGTGGGTGTCGACGCCCCACAGCAGGGCCGCGCCGGCCAGTGCCTGGGTTTCGAGTTCCACCACCGAGAAGGGCGCCACCTGCTCCGACGGCTCGGTCACCGCGAAGGGCGAGTGCGGTGAGCCGGCGGAAATCGGCTGCCAGGGGCGGGAGTCGGTGCGGGTACGGCCCGCCACGTCGTCGTGGAACGCGGCGTGCAGCGCCGGGACGTCCACCTCGTGCCGGGCCCGCAGCCCGATCTTCTCGCCACGTATCACCCGCCATGGCTATCGCACCGCGTCGCGGCGGGCAACCGGATTCCGCGCGGCCCCCTGCCCACGCCGTACGCGACCGGCCTTTCTTTACGCACTCCTGACGTCGCACCCCGCATCCGCGAGCCGCCGCCCGGTGTCATCACCGGTGTCACTGGTCCCGTCGGAGAATGGAGTGCCATGGAGGGCACCGTCGTCGCAGTCGTACTCGTGGCCGTGCTGGCCCTGATCGTGCTGCGCAGTGGGATGAAGGTGGTCAACCAGGTCGAGCGCGGAGTCGTGTTCCGCTGGGGCAAGGCGCTGCCGGCGTACCGGCACCCGGGCATCACCTTCCTGATCCCGTTCGCCGACCGGATGCGGAAGGTGAACGTGCAGGTGGTGACCATGCCGGTGCCGACCCAGGAGGGCATCACCAGGGACAACGTCTCCGTCAAGGTCGACGCCGTCGTCTACTTCCGGGTGACCGACCCGGTGCGGGCCGCCATCGAGGTCCAGGACTACGTCTTCGCCGTAGGGCAGGTCGCCCAGTCCTCCCTGCGGTCCATCATCGGCAAGAGCGACCTCGACGACCTGCTCACGGACCGGGAGCGGCTGCACGAGGGGCTGGCGCTGATGATCGACAGCCCGGCCACCGAGTGGGGCATCCACATCGACCGCGTCGAGATCAAGGACGTACAGCTGCCGGAGTCCCTGAAGCGGTCCATGTCGCGTCAGGCCGAGGCGGAGCGGGAGCGACGGGCGCGGGTCATCACCGCGGACGGCGAGTTCCAGGCCGCGCAGCAGCTGGCCAACGCCTCACGGATCATGTCCGACACCCCGGAGGCCATGCAGCTGCGTCTGCTGCAGACCGTCGTGGAGGTCGCCGCCGAAAAGAACTCCACGCTCGTGATGCCCTTCCCGGTGGAGCTGCTGCGCTACTTCGACCGGGCGGCCAAGAAGATCGACGCGGGCCCGGCGGCGACCGACGGGAAGGGCTCCCTCAGGGTGCCGGCACCGACAGAGGCTCCGGAGTCGGGCGACGACCGGCCGTAGCCAGGGCCAGCGTCACCGCGAGGGACGCGACCGCCATCACCGTCATCGCCGTGGCGGGTGAGGTGAGCTGGGCCACCGAACCCGCCAGCGCGGCGCTCACGCCCTGCATCGTCAGCATGCCGGCCGAGTGCAACCCGAGGGCGTGACCGCTGAGTTCGTCCGGGATCAGGGACATCAGCCGTTCCTGCTGGACCAGGCTCGCGCCGAAGCCGACCGAGGCGAGGGTCGCGCAGACCGCGGCGACCGGGACCGCCGGGTGCAGGGCGAAGAGCAGATACGGCGCGGCCAGCAGCACCAGCAGCGGAGTCGCCAGCCGCCCCCGCACCTCGCCCGGCACCAGCCGGCCGACGGTCAGGTCCCCGGCCAGCATGCCGAACGCCCCGCAGGCGAACAGCGTGCCCGCGTCGTGGGGGGCGTACGACACGTAGAGGGACTCGCAGCCGACGACCAGCCCGTTGGGGATCCACAGGCCCAGGTAGGTGAGGCGGCGCGGGCGCGCGGACCACAGGACGGCGTTGGTGCGCCAGGTCGCCGCGACCGAGGGACGCCCGGCGGCCCTCGGCGGGCGGACGCTGAGGCCGAGGCGCGCGACGAGGGCCGCCGCGAGATACAGCACGGTCGCCAGGAGCAGCGCGGTACGCGGGGACAGCACGGCCACCAGGACGCCGCCCACCGCGAAGCCGATGACCTGCATGACCCCGGAGAGCATGTTGAACACCGAACGCCCCAGCAGATAGCCGTCCTTGGCGAGAATCTCGGTCAGCAGGCCCCAGCGAACCCCGCCGCCGAGGGACGCGACCAGACCGAGGACGAGGACGACGGCGAAGATCCCGGCGACCGGCAGTCCGGGCAGCGCCAGGACTGCCGTACCGGCCGCGAAGGCCAGGGAGATCCCGGCCAGCGTGGACCTCGGGGGCAGCCGGTCGGCGCCCGACATGAAGAACGTCGCGCCCAGCATCTGGGCGAGCGACGGGCCGAACATGCTCACCGCGGACAGCAGCGGCGACTCGGTCGCCCGGTACACGAGCGTGCCGAGGGCCAGTGCACTCACGGTCCCGGCGGCGGTCTGGGCGGCGGAGGCGAGGAAGAGCGGGGTGAATTCGGGGGTGCGGAAGAGGGCTTGATAGCTGCTGTTTCGGGGTCTGCTCGGGTCGCTGGCCATGCGTGGAGTCTCGAGCGGGTCCGGTGGCGGTGGTTATTGTTTCGCCAGGACGCGAAACGTCGTACGCGACGGGACCACAAGGGGACGACGGGGAGGAACCCTTGGGCTGGTGGCAGGTCAATGCCGACACGCTCGCCCGCAGCCGGTTCGTGCTCTCGCCGCTCGCCGAGACGTTCGCGAGCCTGAAGCTGCTGCACGCGGGCGTGGGCGCGCATCCCGGGGAGACGGCCTGGCTGCACGCCCACCTGCCCGCCTACCGCGCCCGTCTGGCGGCCGACCCGGTCACGGCCCTCCTGGTGCGCTCCGGGCTCGGCAGGGCGTGGATAGCCGACTTCCTCACGCCCACGCCCCGGGACGGGGAGACCTTCGCCGAGGGCGTGGCCCGGATCCGGTCGGCACACCCCGCCGCCGCGCGCGACCATCTGCGCCTGTCCCTCGAGGGCCCGCTCCCCGTCGACCTCGACCGCGACGACCTGCCCGCCCGCGCCGCCGCGCTCCTGGAGTACGTGTGGCACGAGACCGTACGGCCGTACTGGCCCCGGCGCCGCCGCGTCCTGGAGGCGGACGTGGTCGCGCGGACCGCGCAGGTGAGCCGGGGCGGCTGGGCGGCCGCGCTCGACGCGCTCGCGCCGGGACGCACCCGCTGGCTGGGGGAGAACCGGCTCCAGGTGAACCGGCACGAGTACCCGCCCCGAGAGATCTCCGGCGCCGAGCTGGTGTTCGTGCCGGTGACACCGCAGTGCGGGTGGGTGTCCTGGGAGGAACCGGACCGGTACGCCGTCATCTACGCCTGCGCCGGGGCGCTGACCGGCGCCCGCGACAGGGCGGTGCCGGCGAGCCTGGGGGCGCTGCTCGGGGACGCGCGGGCCGGGGTGCTCGTGCTCCTCGGCTCCCCCATGAGCACGAGCCAGGTGACCGCGGTGACCGGGCAGGGGCTGGGATCGGTCGGCCGGCATCTGAAGGTGCTGCGGGAGGCGGGGCTGGTGGAGCGGCACCGCGCGGGCCGTTCGGTGCTGTACTCGCGCACGGCGGCGGGTGAGGTCCTGGTGAAGGCCGGGGAGCCGCCCCGACACCCGCTGGAGCTAGCATCCGCTCATGACGACTACTGACCACAACGGTTCTGTCCTCGACGTCGAGATCGGTGCCCTGCAGGGCGGCCCCGCGGATCTGCCGCAGTACGCGGGCAAGGCCGTGCTCATCGTGAACGTGGCCTCCAAGTGCGGCCTCACCCCGCAGTACACGGGCCTCGAGCGCCTGCACGAGCAGTACGCGGCCCAGGGCTTCACGGTCCTCGGAGTGCCCTGCAACCAGTTCATGGGGCAGGAGCCCGGCAGCGCCGAGGAGATCGCCGAGTTCTGCTCCGCGACGTACGGCGTGACCTTCCCGCTGACCGAGAAGGTCGAGGTGAACGGGGAGGACCGGCACGCGCTGTACGAGCGCCTGGTCGGCTTCGCCGACGCCGAGGGGCACACCGGCGACATCCGCTGGAACTTCGAGAAGTTCCTGATCGGCCGCGACGGCACGGTCCTCGCCCGCTTCTCGCCGCGCACGGAGCCGGACGCGGCGGAGGTCGTGTCGGCGGTGGAGAGCGCCCTCGCCTGACCCTGCCGTTCCCTGCCGTCTGACTTTGCCCCTGGGGCAGGGGTGAGCGTTCTCGTCACCGGGCGGCAGGCGCCCGGTAAGGGCCCACCAAGGTCCACTGTCCCCACGCGTCGGCCGCGAGTGAGCCGTAGGGGCGCGCCGGCGTCGAGGGGGCTGGGGGTCCCCCCGGCTCGAGCGAGCCGAGAGCCAGGGGGAGCGCGGAGGCCCGAAGGGTCGAGCACGATCGCCGTCTCGACACCGGCTGAAAGCGCCCCGAAGGCGAACGAGCCAAAAAAATGGGAGGCGGAAACCCGGGCCCCCTCGGCAAGGACGGCGAGCTGGTCGAGAGGGCTCCGGGGTGGTGCTGTTGAGTTGTGTCGCGGGAGGTCGGTGTGGGCGAGGGTCAGGGATGCCCCCCTTACGCCTTGACCGATGCCACGAAGGTGTTCCACGCGGCTGCGGGGAACGCCAGGATCGGACCCTCGGGGACCTTGGAGTCGCGTACGGCGAGGTCCGCGGTCGCGGGCGACCTGACCTCCACGCACGCCCCGTTCCCGGCGGAATAGGAGGACTTCGTCCACGTCTCCGTGGCGCCCTGAAGCAGTGCCATGTCCACTCCTGTTGCGAGTTGCTGTAGTGCGATTCACGCCAACCCTGTTGACCGATTGGCGTGATCGACGCTACTCGGCAACATCCCCTTCCGGAGCGGTCGTTCACTCTTGTGGATGGCATATTCCAGAGGAGACTTACGCCGCGACGATACGACGGTGTACGATCCGGCGCCGCGCCCGGCGAAGGTCTTACCGGGCTCTCAGCGGGCGTACTCCTTTGCCACGTCTGCGATGAATTGCCGGGATTGCTCCACGTTCAGGGACTGCGCCCGCAGGTGCTCGTACATCACCGCGTACTTCTGGACGTCGTGCGCCTTCTCCAGGTACAGGTCGCTGGTGACGCCCTCGAGGTAGACCACGCTCGAGTCGGCCGCGTCCGCGAACTCCAGGATCGCGTACTGCCCGTTGAGCCCCGGATGCGCGCCCACCTCGAACGGCAGCACCTGCACGGTGACATGGGGCAGCTGCGACATCTCGATCAGATGCTCCAGCTGCTCTCGCATCACCAGCTTGCTGCCCACGACGCGACGCAGCGCCGCCTCGTCCAGCACCACCCACAGCCGAACCGGGTTGTGGTCCGCGGTGATACGTTCCTGTCGGCGCAGGCGCACCTGGACGCGCTTGTCGATGTCGCCCGTCGAGGTCTCCGGCAACGCCCCCTGCACCAGGGCCTCCGCGTACGCCCGGGTCTGCAACAGCCCGGTGACGAGCTGGGGTTCGTACACGCGCAGCGACTCGGCGTCCGTCTCCAGGCCGATGTACACGCTGTACGGGATGTCGCCGAAGGCATGCCACCAGCCCTGCTGCCGCGAGTCCCGGGCCATCTCCATCAGCGACTCGACGACCCGCTGGTCCTCGACCTCGTACACCCCGCACAGGTCGCGCACATCGCGCTGACTGATGCTCCTGCGGCCGTTCTCCAGACGGCTGATCTTCGACTGCGACACGAGCAGCCGTTCCGCCACCTCTTCGGCCGTCATGCCCTTGAGTTCGCGGAGCCGGCGCAGCTCCTGGCCCAGCCGGCGCCGCCGGACGGTGGGATTGACATTGGACACCACGGGACGTGCACCTCCGGCTGCCTGCCTGGTCTAAACACTTTGCGTATCTGCTGTTGAGCAGACTGCCACCAAGGTCCTTACTACCGCTGAGGAATGGTGGATATGCGGCGCGTACGCGTCAGTTCGGGCACATACGGCCGAGCGGGGTGGTGAGACGTGGTCTCACCACCCCGCTCGAACCAGCGGCTCCCGTACCGGGTCTTGGGGACTGACGGTGCGGCGGTGCGGTTGTGCGGTGTTGCCCGGTGCGAAGGTGCCCGGAGCGGTTGCTGCGGTTACTGCGCTTGCTGTGTCGGATCGCTGCGCGCGGCGCCGTGGGACTGCGGCTCAGTGGGCCACGGCGCGCGCCATCGGTCCGTGACGCGACTGCATCGGTACGCCGCGGGCGGGTTCCGCCGTCTGCCGGACGCCCGGTCCGGCCGGGCGGCCGGCCGAGGCCGGACCGCGGCGCGGCTGTGCCGCCACGCCGTTCTGGACGTCCATCACGGCGTGCGCGACGAGACCGCCCATCGGGTCATGCCTGATCAGATCCCGCAGCCGGGACCGGGACGAGCGTCCCTCGTTCCCGGGATACAGGTGCTTGCCGAGGCCGACCGCGTGCGCCAGGGCGGCGAGCGCCGCGGTCCGCGGGTCCGGCGGTACGCCGGTGCGGATCGCGGAATCCAGTCGGGCTCGGATCTCCCGGCTGATCGCGTTGTCCGTCGCCTGATAGCGAGTGGTCGGCAGCACCCCGCACATCTGACCGGCCACGGCATGCACCATGCCGCACCGCTCCAGATGCGTGAGGTAGGTCTGGCGCAGCCCCAGCCGGGGCCCGCCGATCCAGTGGACGGCACGCACGGGAGCGCCACGCCTTCGCAGCAACTCCAACGCGCAGTCCAATGTCGGATCTCCAGTCGGCCGTGGGGCTACCACGGCGATACGATCCCCGTCTGGGGCTATCCGTCCGGCCAGCGCCAGCTCCACTAGCTGTGCTCCGGCCAGACCGAGGTCGAGCGACTGCGGCTGCGCAGTGGTACCCGTGGCCGGGTCCAATGCCAGCAGCAGAAGCTCCTCCGGAAGTGTTCTGCGGCTCCTGCCCATCCATGCCTCCCCGCGTGGATGAATGACAGGGTGACCCCTCTCACAATGGTCTGTCGAGGGTGCGTGACCGCTTCGAGAGGGAACCGGTAGGTATGTCGTTCTCGTCTACCGCATGGGGCAAGCCCGCACACAGGACACTGGTGCATGGTTCGGACAGCGTCGGGGAGGCGTTGTGCGGGCGGCGTTGAGGGTTGGCGGTCAGTTCGGCAGCCGCGCGGAGGACGTGCGGCACATAGGAGGCATCGGTGGCGGGCGAGTCCCCCGACAGGTCGAAGCAGCGCGAGTCGTCGGCAGAACCGACGCCGGGGGGTGGGAACCCGGTTCCCGAGGCGCGCGACCCGCGCCTCGCGGTGGCCCGAGCCGACGTGGACACCACGACGAAGGTCCTCTCGACCCGGGCCCTGCCCCCGGAGGAACTTCCGACCCCGGATGACGCCCGCTTGCGCGCGGCGGTGGCGGCGTGGGTCAGGTCGGGCTCCGGGGAGCCCAGGCCGACGGCGGAGGAGCCGGGGGTGGCGGTTCGGAAGGCGTCGGCGGCCGAGGACACCGCGGAGGCCGAGACCGCCGCCGAGACCGAGGGTGCGGCGGACGCCGACGGCATCGCGGAGACCGAGGGTGCCGCAAGGACCGAGGGTGCCGCTGAGATCGACGGCGAGCCCGAAGACGTGACGGGAGACGACTCGGAGGCCGAGGGCACGGCTGACGCCGAGTCCGAGGCCGAGGGCACGTCGGGAGACGACTCCGAGCGCGAGGGCACGGCTGACGCCGAGTCCGAGGCCGAGGGCACGGCCGGTGACGACTCCGAGCGCGAGAACACGGCCGGTGACGACTCCGAGCGCGAGAACACGGCCGACACCGAGCCCAAGGCCGAAGACACGTCGGGAGACGACTCCGAGCGCGAGGGCACGGCTGACGCCGAGTCCGAGGCCGAGGGCACGGCCGGTGACGACTCGGACGGCGAGAACACGGCTGACGCCGAGTCCAGGGCCGAGGGCACGTCGGGAGACGACTCCGAGCGCGAGAACACGGCCGACACCGAGTCCAGGGCCGAGGGTGCGGCTGGTGACGACTCGGACGGCGAGAACACGGCTGACGCCGAGTCCGAGGCCGAGGGCACGGCCGGTGCGGCGGCCGACGAGACGGGCGACGCCCCTGGGACGGACGACGACCCGGACGAGCCTGCGGCGACTTCCGCCGAGGCCGAGATGGCCGGTGACGCCGAGGCGGACAAGGCACCGGAGGCGTCTTCCGACGAGCAGCCCGAGCCGGAGCAGGAGGCAACGCCCAAGGCGGACACGGCCCCCGGCGCGGACAAGCCAACAGAGCCGAAGTCCGGCGCCAAGTCCGTCCCGGCCACGGACACTGACCCCGCGTCGGACACCGAGACCGACGCGGACACGGACACCGAAGCAGCGGCAGCCGCTGCCCCGAAGGCGGACGAGAGGCCGAAGGCCGACGCGGACCGGAAGACCGACGCAGGCGCGAAGACCGACGCCCGCCCGGATGCCCACACGCCCGCGGACGCCGACGGCGAGGACGCCCCTCAGTGGCCACCCGCAGTCGACGACGAGAGCCGCACGGGTGGTGCGGGTGGGAGCGAGTCGTCCGAAGGCGAAGCCGAGGACGCCGCCGACGACGACCCGCAGGGCCCCGTCGATCACCCCACCGCCGTTTTCAAGGCCCCCCGGCCGCAGGTCGACCAGCCGACGACCACCCTGAAAATCGGCGGCGGCGCAAAACCCGCCAACACCGCCAACGCGCCGCAGGCAGACCGCACAAGCAAGTTCGTAGCCCTCAAGCCCCTCGACGCCACCACCACCTTCCCCCAGGTCGGCCCCGAGCGCACCACCCAGCAACCGCTCCCCCCGAAGCCCCCATTGGACCTCCTGGCGGAGCTGACGAACACGCCCCCGCCTCCGCAGACGCCCATCCGTACGCTCGTCCGTCGGGTCAAGATCTGGACCCCGCTGGTCGCCCTACTGGCGATCATCTTTGCGGTCGTACAGACTGTCCGCCCGGTCCCCCAGCCCGCCCTCGACCTCACCGCGCAGGACAGCTACACCTTCGACGGCGGCAAGGTCGACATCCCGTGGCCGTCGCAGGGCCAGGCCGCGCTCGACGTGCAGGGCATCGGTTCCTTCGGCTCGAACGGCGACCAGAAGCCCGTGCCGATCGCGAGTGTCGCGAAGGTCATGACGGCGTACATCATCCTGCGCGACCACCCGCTCAAGAGTGGCGCGGACGGCCCGAAGATCAAGATCGACCAGGTCGCCCAGGACCAGTCCCGCGCCGGCCAGGAGTCCACCGTCGACGTCACCGCCGGTGACTCGATCACCCAGCGCGAGGCATTGGAGAGCATCCTCATCGCCTCCGCCAACAACGTGGCCCGGCTGCTCGCCCGCTGGGACGCGGGATCCGAGAAGGCGTTCGTGGCGAAGATGAACGCCACCGCCAAGGACCTCGGGATGACGAACACGACGTACACCGACCCCTCCGGGCTGACGAACTCCACCGTCAGCACGGCCGTGGACCAGGTGAAACTGGCCAAGGCCGCGATGGAGAAGCCCGCCTTCCGTGAGGTCGCGGCGATGATGTCGTACGACGACTACAAGGGCGTCAACCACTCCAACTGGAACCAGCTGGTCGGCCACAACGACGTCGTCGGCATCAAGACCGGCACCACCACCTCGGCCCTCGGCAACCTCGTCTTCGCGGCGAAGAAGGAGGTCGGCGGCGAGACCCGCACCATCGTCGGCGCCGTCCTGCGCCAGACCGCGGGCGGCCCGGAGAACACCATCCTCAGCGCGGCCCTGTACGGCGGGGACCAGCTGATCCGCGCCGCGCAGGGCGCCCTGCGCTCGGCGACGATCATCAAGAAGGGCGCCGTCGTCGGCTATGTGGACGACGGTCTCGGCGGCCGTACCCCGGTCGTGGCCGCCAAGGACGTCACCGCGGCCGGCTGGGCGGGCCTGAAGGTGAAGCTGTCCTTCACCTCCGACGCCGTACCGCACACCGCGAAGGCCGGCACCAAGGTGGGCACGCTCACCGTGGGTGATGGTTCGGGCGGCGCGGTGGCGGTTCCCGTGGCCCTGCAGAAGGACCTCGTGGAACCGGGCTTCACGGACAAGTTGACCCGTCTCGGCTGACCCACAGCACACGATCCGTCCCCGCACCCCGCCGACGGAGCCCCACCCGGGAGCTCTGCGGCGGGGTGCGTGCTAGCGTCACGAAACGGGGCAGGTCGCCGGTCGCAGGACACGGCCGCCAACTGGACGGGAAGCGGCCGGGAACACCGAGGAAAGCGGCCGAGAACAGCAGACGGGACACGGGGAGTGCCTTCAGGTGGCCACAGCGGAGCCGACACGCGCCGACGACGCCGATCCGGGCCCGGGAACCGGCCCGCGAATACGCATGCCCGCGCCCGACACGGACAGTCACGACACCCCGCCCGACCGCGCCGCTGAAAACACCGCGGCCGGCGTACGGTCCCGGCTGCTCGCCGCCGCCGAACCCCTACGCCGGCGGCTGCTGACGCATCCCGCCCTGTTCATGGCCGCGCTCGCCGGTGTGCTGCACGTCATCTGGTTCTTCACGTTCGCGAACAGTGGCGGAGACCTCGCGGCACAGGACGCCTGGGCCGAGTTCGTCGGCCGCCACCCGGACTCGGCGTACAACCTCGCCTGGTACGGCGGTATGCACCCGGTGTCGTACAGCGTGGTCTCGCCGTATCTGATGTCGGTCCTCGGTGTCCGTACGACGATGATGGTCGCCGGCACCGTGTCGGCGGGCCTGCTGACGCTGATCCTGGTCCGCAGCCGGTCGGTCCGGAACCCGCTGTGGGCCGCGCTCGCCGGCGTCTTCGCGCTGGTCTGCAACGCGCTGTCGGGCCGGGTGACCTTCGGTCTGGGCACGATGTTCGCGCTCGGCTCGGTGGCGGCGGTGTTCTGCTGGCCGTACCGCTGGCGGTTCAAACGGTGGGCGAAGGCGCTGGTCGCCGCGCCGCTCGCCGCGCTCGCCACGATGGCGTCGCCGGTCGCGGGCCTGTTCGTGGGCCTGGTCGCCGTGGCGCTGTTCCTGCAGAAGCGCCGGCCGGGCGCCTGGGCGCTGGGCCTCGCGCCGACGGCGGTCGTCGCGGTGGCGGCCTGGCTGTTCCCGTTCTCCGGCACCCAGCCGATGACGATCGGCTCGGTGATCCTGCCGCTGCTGTACGGCCTGTTCTGTCTCTTCCTCGTCCCCAAGGAGTGGGCGACGGTCCGGCTGACGGCCGGGGTCTACAGTCTCGCGGTCGTCCTGGTGTGGCTCGTCAGCTCGCAGATCGGGTCGAACATCTCGCGGTTGCCCATGCTGTTCGCGGGGGTCGCGCTGATCGCGGCGCTGCCGTTCGCGGTGCCGCGCTCGCGCAAGTGGTACGCGATCGTGGTGGCGTTCCTCGGATTCGCCGGCTGGATCGGCTTCAAGTCGGTCGACGACATCGTGCACACGACCCCGGCCGCGTCCTGGGCGCGCGAACTCGCGCCGCTCGTGAACCAGTTGCAGCAGGTCGGCGCCGAGAAGGGCCGCGTCGAGGTGGTCCCGGCCCGCTCCCACCGCGAGGCCTCCGCGCTCGCGCCGTACGTCAACCTGGCCCGCGGCTGGAACCGCCAGGCCGACATGGAGCGCAACCCGCTCTTCTACGACGACACCCTCAACTCGGCGAACTACCACGAGTGGCTCCAGCGCTGGGCCATCCACTTCGTCGTCCTGCCCAAGGACGAGCCGGACGGCGACGGCGGCGAGCGGGAGCGGACACTCCTCCAGCGCGGGATGCCGTATCTGAAACAGATCTGGGGCGACGCGAACTGGCAGCTGTTCCGGGTGACGGACGCGGTGCCGCTCGCCGAGCCGGACGCGGTGGTGGACCGTGCGGAGCAGGGCGAGCTGACGATCGAGGTCCACAAGGCGGGCCGGATCCTGATCCGCATCCCGTACTCGCCGTGGCTGAGCATCGTCGACGCGGAGGGCAAGAGCCTGAAGCCGCCGCAGGAGACGCAGGCCTCCAAGCACCGTCCCGAGGGCATGCCGAAGACGTACGCCAACGTCAACGGCTGTCTGATGGAGACGGAGGAGGACGCGAAGGGCGACAAGTGGACCATGCTGGTCGCGCCGAAGGCGGGCACCTACCGGTTGGCGTCGCCGTATCAGCTGCCTCGCGGAACACCCTGCCCGGATGCGCTCAAGGCCCCCTGACGCCCCTGATCCTCAGCGGAGCCGGTCCACATAGCGATCCGTCCCCGGCACCGTGGGAACGAACGGCGCCACCAGTTCCACCCGTCCCAGCCCCGACTCCGTCACCTGCTCGTCGAGGCCCGTGAAGTGGTGTTGCCAGCACTCGCGGGGGTCCGTCTCCAGGAACCACAGCAGGGTGAGCCGGGTGTCGACGCCCTCGACCTGCTTGACGTACGTCATGCGGTCGCCGGGGAGTGGGGTGGGCCGGAAGACGGTGACCAGGGCCGTCGGGGAGCCGGCCAGCCGCTTCGGGAGATGGCGGGCGCGCAGCCACTCCAGGAGCTCGGCGCGCTGCTCGGGCGACTCGGCGTCGACGACCTCCAGCACCAGGCCCGTGTACGGGTGGTCGAGGGCGTGGAAGTCGCGCGGGCCCGCGGCGCCGTCGCGATAGACCGTCGCCTCGTGGTCCTGGAAGGCCGTGAAGACGTGGGTGCGGTCCTGATGGACGCGGGCGTCACGGTTGAGGCGCTTGTTGATGGCGACGGTCCACCGCATGTGGTCGGCGTAGCGGCCGTCGGTGATCCAGTACGTCGAGAGATAGCAGCCGGCGGTGACCGGCTGGGCTATCGCCGACTTCTCGGGGTAGCGCAGGAGTTGCAGGTCCCGGGTGGCGACCCAGCGACGGCCGGCGTACATCCAGGGCATGGCCATCGCGCCGGCGTAGTAGTGGTCGTCCTCGTACCAGCGGTTGTAGGCGTACTCGTGGCCGGGGTGCGGCTCGACCATGGTGATCAGGGCGTGGCCGGGACGGACGCCGTACGGGCCGACGGCGGCCAGTTCGGCGTACCGCTCGCTGTGGGTCTCCTCGCTCATGCCGTTCCCCTTCCTTCCTCCGCCGGTCGCCCATACTCTGACGCTCCGTCAGACAATGCGCCAGAGGCCAGGAGGAGTCCATGTCAGTGCTCTCCGGCAGGACCGTCGTCGTCTCGGGAGTCGGCGCCGGACTCGGCCATCAGGTCGCGGCGGCGGTCGTACGGGACGGGGGCAACGCCGTGCTCGGCGCGCGCACCGAGGCGAACCTCGCGAAGAGCACGGCCGAGATCGATCCCGGCGGGGCGCACACGGCGTACCGGGCGACGGACATCACCGACGAGGGGCAGTGCGCGGCGCTGGCCGAGCTGGGGCGCGAGCGGTTCGGGCGGATCGATGCCGTGGTGCATGTGGCGGCCTGGGACTCCTACTTCGGCGGTCTCGAGGACGCCGACTTCGCGACCTGGCAGTCGGTGCTCGACGTCAACCTGTTGGGGACGCTGCGGATGACGCGGGCCTGTCTGCCGGCACTGAAGGCGGGCGGCGGCGGTTCGGTGGTGATCGTGGGGACGCAGTCGGCCGTTGCCGCGCCCTCGCAGGTCAAGCAGGCGGCGTACGCGGCCTCGAAGGGGGCGCTGACCAGCGCGATGTACTCGCTGGCGCGGGAGCTCGGGCCGTACCGCATACGGGTCAACACGGTGCTGCCGGGCTGGATGTGGGGGCCGCCGGTGCAGGCGTACGTGCAATTCACGGCGCACACGGAAGGGGTGCCGGAGGAAGAGGTGCTGGGTCGGCTGACGGAACGGATGGCACTGCCGGAGCTGGCGACGGACGGGGACGTGGCGGACGCGGTGGTGTTCCTCGCGTCGGACCGGGCACGCGCCATCACGGGGCAGTCCCTGCTGGTCAACGCGGGGGAGCTGATGCGCTAGAGCCTGATCCCCGGATGGCGAACTGTTCACATCCATAAACCCAGGTCATCAAGTCGAACATTTTTACCTGCTCTTGACTTACCTCTTTCTTGCCGTCCGTACACCTCCGAAACCAGAGTTCACATGCCTGACCCTGCCTGACCCTGGCGGCGAACCCTGGAGGGGGAGACATGAATGGTCTCGACTGGGCCGTGCTCATCGGCTACTTCGGTGTGATGGTCGCCATCGGCGTCTGGTCGCACAAGCGCGTGGACAACGTCAGCGACTTCTTCACAGCCGGCGGCAAGATGCCCTGGTGGCTGTCCGGCATCTCGCACCACATGTCGGGCTACAGCGCGGTGATGTTCACCGGGTACGCGGGCATCGCCTACACCTATGGCGTCACATCCTTCGTCACCTGGTCGTTCCCGATCGCGCTCGGCATCGCCGTCGGGTCGAAGCTGTTCGCGCCGCGCATCAACCGGCTGCGCTCCCGGCTCCATGTGGCCTCCCCGCTCGAGTACTTGAAGAACCGCTACAACCTCTCCACACAGCAGGCGCTCGCCTGGTCCGGCATGCTGCTGAAGATCGTCGACGTGGCCGCCAAGTGGGCAGCGATCGCGACCCTGTTGTCGGTGTTCACGGGCGTCTCGCTGAACCAGGGCATCCTCATCACCGGTGCGATCACCGCGGTGTACTGCACCATCGGCGGCCTGTGGGCGGACGCGCTGACCGAACTCGGCCAGTTCGTCATCCAGTTGCTGGCCGGAATCTCGATGTTCATCGCGGTCGTACTGAAGCTGAACGACAAGCACATCGGCTTCCTCGGCGCCTGGGACGAGCCCGCGCTGCACGGCCACGGCAAGCCGCTGGTCGGCCCCTACGGCACGGTGTTCCTGCTCGCGTTCCTGTTCATCAAGCTGTTCGAGTACAACGGCGGCATGCTGAACCAGGCCCAGCGCTACATGGCGACGGCCAACGCCCACGAGGCGACGCGCTCGGCGCGGCTGTCGGCGGCGCTGTGGCTGGTCTGGCCGGTGATCCTCTTCTTCCCGATGTGGATGTCGCCGCTGCTGGTACACGCGCAGAAGCCGGACGGCTCCGACTCCTACGCCCTGATGACCGAACAACTGCTGCCGCACGGCCTGTTGGGCCTGGTCATCGTCGGCTTCTTCTCGCACACCATGGCCATGTGCTCCTCCGACGCCAACGCCATCGCGGCCGTCTTCACGCGGGACGTGGCGCCGGTGCTGTCGCAGCGGGCGCGGGGCTGGGGCGAGCGGTCGGGTCTGATCGCGGCGCGGGTGACCACGGTCGTCTTCCTCGGCCTGTCCATGGCGGTGGCGACGCAGGTCAACTCGCCCACGTTCAAGGACATCATCACCGTCGTCATCAAGTGGGTCGCCGGTCTGATGGGCCCGATCGCGATCCCGATGATGCTGGGTCTGCTGCGTCCGTTCCGCAAGTCCGGGCCGACGGCCGCACTCACCAGCTGGGCCGCGGGCCTGCTGGCCTTCTGGCTGGTCAACTACCCGATCAACTGGAGCGTCGAGGGCGGCGTCCCGCTCCAGTACCAGGTCTCCGTACCGCTGGCGGTCTCCCTGATCCTCTACATCCTCATCGGCTACGTGAAGCCGGAGGACACCCCGGAGCGGGACGCGCTGATCGAGCGGATCAACACGGACGGCGACAGCGGGGCGGCGGCCGCGGTACCGGCTCCGGCGGGCGCGTCGGCGCAGGAGGCGTAGCCGGTACCCCCACTCACGACCGCGGGTACCGGGCCAGCCACCCCGGTGCCGACCCGGCGGGTCCGTGCAGCGCGGGTCCCTGGGTCATCTCCATCGCGAAGTCGTCGGCCAGTTCCAGGATCGTGGGGCGGCCCTCCAGCTCGGCCAACCAGGCCGGCGGGAGGGCCGTTTCGCCGTGCAGCGCACCGAGCAGACCGCCGGTCAGAGCCCCGGCCGCCCCGGACGGCCCGCCCTGGTTCACCGCCAGGCACAGCCCCTGCCGTACGTCCTGCCCCACCAGCGCGCAGTACACGGCGACCGCGAGCAGACCGTCCGCCGTCCCCTGCCCCGCGAGTTCCTCGACCCGCGCCGGCGAGGGCATCCCCTGCCGTACGGCGCCCAGCGCGTGCTGAAGCGCGTCCGAAACGGGCTGGTGGCCGGGCCAGACGGCGAGCAGGGCGAGCGTACGCTGCACGGCACCGTCGAGCCCCTCGCCGCGGGCCAGCGCGTGCACGATCACGGCGTACGCCCCCGCCGACAGGTAGCCCGTGGAGTGCCCGTGGGTCTGCGCCGCGCACTCCACGGCGAGCTGTGCCACCAGCTGCGGCTCCCACCCCACCAGCAACCCGAAGGGAGCCGACCGGGCCACGGCCTCCGGGCCCGCCTCACCGGGATTCTTCGGCGCCTCGAGCGTGCCCATGCCGCCGTCCCCGAAGCCGAGCAGCAGCGCGCGGGACGGATCACGCCGCGCGTACAGCCACTCCTCCCGGGCCAGCCAGCCGTCCTCCTTGCGGCGCTCGTCCGGCCCCCAGTCGCGCTGGGTGGCCGCCCATCTCAGATACGCCCGGTGCAGATCGGTCGGCGGATGCCAGGCGCCGGTGTCGCGCCGCACCTGGGCCCGGATCAGCCCGTCCACGGTGAACAGCGTGAGCTGGGTGTGATGGGTGATCGCACCGCGCCTCCCGTACCCGTCGGACAGATCGGTGACGCCCTCCGCGCCGTACGCGCCCCGGATCTCCTCCACCGCAAGCTCGTCGGCCGGAGAGCCCAGCGCATCCCCGACGGCCACCCCGAGCAGGGTGCCGCGCACCCGACTACGGAAGTCCTGCTGCTCGGCACGCCCCCAGACGGCCCCGGACGTCGCACCCACCAGGACCTCCCTCACGGCACCCTCCGCAACAGTCGACAGCTCAGCACTGTAATCGACAAGGAACGGTCGGCTCAGGGGGCGGATCGGACAGCGAGATGGGGACAAACGCTCGGTCGACGCCGGATTTCAGCCATACCAGGTGACATTGCAGACATACACGCACTCATGCCGCGGGACAGCCAGAAAGCTGATGAATCCGCGCCCGCCGAGGATGTCGAACTCACGTAGCCCACCCTCCCGGTCGAAAGGCCTACCGACCGAGACGGAGTCATGGCCGAGCGCGGCCAGCTCGGTGGCGAGCCGTTCCACTTCCGCCACCACGCCCGGCGGCAGGCCCTCGGTGATGTACTCGGCGCTCGGGTTGTAGTCCCAGGACCAGTCGGTCACAGTCCTGCCTCTGCCTCCGCCGCCTCCCGGATGGCACGGATCTCGGTGATGGCTCCGGAGGGGTCGGCTTCTCCGAGGTCCACGAGCCGCTCCAGTGCGCGCAGTCGCTCCGCTCGCGCGGGGTGGCGTTCGATCGCGACGAACACCGCCCAAGAGTGAACGAACGCTCGCAGCGGTGCCAGGCTCTGGGTCTGCTGGGCGTTGGTCGTGGCCTCGAAGAGGTGCTGCGTGAGCGCCGGAAGCCTGCTGGGCGCGATCCGCGCGACAGCGTTCCGCAACGCGTCCGGAGTCAGCTCGGGCATGGGGATCAGCGGTCCGTACGGGCCGTCGCTCTGAGCGCTCACGGTGACCTCCGGTGCTGGTGTTTCGCTCCTCGTACCGTACCGGCGCCGAACTCCGCGTGCTGGCGTGACAGCGGCGATCGCGTGCCGCACTCCAGGCATGGCTACGCCACCCTCCGCTCGGATGTCCGGCAGTCGTGGCACCGCCCCGGTTCCGGAGCCCGGAACGCGCGGTCGCAGCCGTCGCAGGTCTGGAACGGGACACGGCGCAGGGGTTTCGCCGGGGGCGGGGCAGCGGGGAGTGGTGGGGGAAGGAGCGCGGTAAGGCTGGTGCAGGAAAGCTGCCGGCTGCCGGATCGGGTCCTCGGGCAGGCCGCTGGTCAGGGTGCGTCGTACGGCCGTGAGGGGCACGCCTCGCTCCAGCCACGCGTTGACGACGGGTGCCAGACGCGCCACGTCCCGTTCGGTGAGCAGCAGGCGAGAGTCATGCGCACGCAGCCCGGACAGCAGGTCGGCGGCAATGCGATGCGGCGGCGGATCGGTGGGAGACGGGTCAGCCTTCCGAGCCGGGCGCTGCGGTTCGGTGGCCCGTACTGCTGCGGTGGCCAGAGCACGTCGCGGCTTGTTGTACGAGATCGTCCGGGTCGTCACTCGGCCCGATTGAAGACGCTCCCTGGCACGCGTGAGATACCCGTGTTCTTCCAACTCCCGCAGCGCGGCGGCGATCCGGATCTCACCCTCGGGGAACTTCGCCGCCAGCGCCTTGATCCCTACGAGGGTTCCTGCGGGCAGCGACTGGATGTGCGTCGCCAGGCCGATCGCCGTCAGGGACAACTCGGGGTGCTGGGCGAGGTGGTTGCCGACCACGGTGAAGTTGTCGTGGTGGGGTTCGTTGACATGAATGACGCCGGAGCCGGAATGACCGGCCTGGGGGCGTGCATGCGCGTTACGCTTCTGTTCAGTCATCGGGAAGGGGCCTTTTCCTTCTTCGGTGATCAGGCCCTCGCACTGGGATGGCAGTCCCGGCGAGGGCCGATGCATGTATCGGGTTGTCGAGCCCGACGCTGCACCACAACCACCGCGCCACGCCAGCCGAGTTGGTGATGTTCACTCCGGAGAGTGATGCGCAGGGGCGGCAGGGGAGGGTTTGGTTCTTTCCCCGGTTCTTTGGTCTTTGACGTCGCGTCCCACCGGGTCACGTGTCTCCGCGTCCCGGTGACGGCTCCGACCTGGCTGTTCCCCCGCGTCGCAGCTCCGCCCACCGGGTCCGGGAGACCCGGGACCCGGGCACCGTGAGTTTCCGACTACGGTCACCCAGCGTGGCGGTCTGTCCCTACCCTGAGCCGTAACGCCCCAGACACGAAGCGTGACTTGAGGAGGGAACGCATGGAGGAAGAGGAGTCCCAGGCCGTACTCAAAGCGGTCGGGCGGCAGATCAAGATGTGGCGCGAAGCCGCAGGGATGACGCAGGAGGCGGTCCTCCAGGACCCGACATGGCTGCTGCCGGCGGCCGCCTGCCTCGTGTTCGGGGTACGCCCCACCGGGAGCCCCGGCGGCCAATGGCCGCGACCGACCTGTCCGTGACCCGTCGATCGGCGTGCGTTGCCCAACCCTGGGCAACGCACGCCACGGCAGTCACGGACGAGCCTCAGTCGGCCGGATCGCGGAGCGCTTCACGTACCCACGGGATCTCCAGCCCGGGGTCGAGTCGCTGAGCCCGTTCGACGTCGGTCGACGCGCTGGTGCGTGAACCGAGTTCGAGATGAATCACGGCCCGCTGCCAGAGCGCCCAGGCGTATTCCGGGCTGAGTTCGAGCGCGCGGTCCAGGTCGGCGAGAGCCTCCGTCGGCCGGCCCATTCGGCTGTGGCAGACACCACGGCTCGCGTACACCGAGGCGTACTGGCTGTCGAGGGCGACGGCCCGGTCGTAATCCGCGAGCGCGGCTTCGTGACGGCCGACACCGGCGAGTGCGTCTCCCCGCTCGCAGAGCACCCAGGGCACATCGGGGGCGAGCTCCACCGCTCGATCCAGATCAGCCAGCCGCCGCTCCTGTTCGCCGCGCGACCGCCAGACGCGTGCCCTGCGCGCCAGGGCCCACACATATCCCGGATCCAGTTCGAGGGCCCGGTCCAGATCGGACACCGCCGCGTCGAGGTGGTCCAGTCGGTGCCGAGTGGCTCCTCGGACGGCCCATGCCGCCGCTCTCGTCGGATCCAGCTCGATGGCTCTGTCCAGATCCCGTACGGCCGATACGCAGTCCCCGGTCACCCGGAGGTAGTCGCCACGGACGGTAAGGATCCGTGCGTTGCCCGGATCCAGGCGGGCGGCCTCGGCGAGGTCGGCGACGGCGGCGCCGTAGTCGCCCTGGTGTCCCCGCGCGATCGCCCTGCCCTCGTATGCCAGAGCCGAATCCGGATCGAGCTCGATCGCCCGGTCGAACTGGATCTGCGCCGCGGCGTGCTCCCCGTGACCGCCCAACTCCGTTCCCCGCCGTCTGTACGCCTTGGCCCGACCCCGCGCGTCGAGGCCCCCCTTCGTCAGCAGCACGGCCGAGGCTTCGAGAACCCCGCCCCGGCCCAGCGCCTCCGTCAACTCGTTCCCCCAGGCCGCGACACCCTCCGCGTCCGCGTCCTCACCCGCCTGCACCAGCGCCTGTGCCCACCGCCGGGCCACCACCTCGCCTTCACCGCACGCGTCGACGAAATCCCGCAGCACGCTCGCGAGAGCGGTCCGAGGGCGCGCGCACAGCACGTGGTACGACTCGGCCAGCCGCAGCTCGCGCCACGCCTCGTCCCTCCACCACTCGTCCGGAGTCCGATCAGCCTCCGCTTCCGCACCCCACCGCCCGAACGCCTCCGCGAGCCGCGCATGCCGTTCGCGCCAGCCCCGCGGCGAGCGTGACCGCTGCAGGCGGAGCATCGGAGCGCGTACGACGTCGTGGTACTGCACCCGCTCCCCGCGCTCGCTCACGAACGGCATGCCGCGCAGCCATGCGAAGAGCCCGTCGACCTCCTCCTCGGCGCAGTCCACGGCCGCCCGGAACACGTCCTCGTCGAGTTGCCGTGGCAGCGCGCCGGCCAGGGCGGCCGCCCGCCGCACCGGATCCTGCTCCCACTTCAGGAACCGGTCGACGGCTGTGGCACTCGGGTCCACCACCACGTCCGGACCGTCGGGGCGCGTCTCGGCGAGCGTGGAGACCAGGACCGGGAGTCCGCCGCTCAGCCTCAGTACCTCGGCGACCACCGGCTCGTCCCGCAGACCCCGGTCAGCCAGCAGTCCCCGCGCCTCCGCCTCCGTGAACGGCCCCAGCGGTACGTCCGTGACGAAGTCAGCGAAGCCTCCCCAGCGGGCGGTGTCGAAGGGGCGTTGTCCGGCGGTGACCACGACGACCGTGGCGGGCAGGGCGCCGTACCGGTCCGTCGTCATGAGGGCGTGCAGCCAGGCGTCGAGGTACGGTCCCGTCCTCTCGTACGTGTCGAAGAACAGGACGATCCACGGCACCGCCCTGGCGACATCCGCCAGTTCGGCCAGCAGCACCGGCGCCAGCACCTGCTCCGGCGACAGCACCAACTGCACGTCCTCCTGGCTGCGGAAACGCGCGCTGAGTCCGGCGCGCAACCGGTCGACGCCCTGGGCGAGTTGGGCGGGGTCCACGGCTCCGGCGAAGGCGCCGACCACCGGCACCATCGCCGCCCCGCTCAGCCCGGCGCGTGCCGCCGCCATGCTCCCCGACGACGGCCCCTCCGGCTCCGGTGCGCCGAGCGCCGCTGTCTCCGCCTCGTACCGCCGCTCCCGGTGCGCCGTGAGCAGCCGCTCCAGGTCCTTGAACCGGTGTCCCTGAGCGGCGAACCGTCGCCCGATCGCCGCCAACGCCTCCGGCACGCTCCCGGCGCTCTCGTCGACGTACGCCGTCAGCGCCCCGCGCTCCCGCGCGATCTGCTCCAACTCCCGTACCAGGAAGGTCTTCCCGACCCCCGCGTTGCCGTGCACATGGAACAGGAACCGGTGCCGTTCGTCCTCCGGCGGCAGGTCGAGGTTGGTCCGGAACGCCGCCCGCTCCTCGTTGCGCCCCACGAATCCGGCCCGCCTGCGCTGCCGGATCAGCTCCTGCATCGACGGCCGTGCCTGCGCCATCCGTACGTCCCCCGTCCCCTCGTCCCGGAAGTCCGCCGGTCTCATTCTGGCTCAATGCAGACGGGAGGGTTCCGGTGCACTGGGAAAGTGACGGTCATGTCCACCACACGCGCCCTCAGCCTCAGCGCCACCCTCCTCACCGCGACCGTCGCCCTCTACCTCGCGCTGGTGGCCTTCGGGAACATCACCGACTTCGGTACCAACCAGCAGTTCGTCCGCCATGTGCTAGCCATGGACACGACGTTCAAGGACGACGATCTGATGTGGCGGGCGATCACGAACCACGCCGTCCAGGACGCGGTGTACGTCGCCGTCATCGCGTGGGAGACCGTCGCGGCCGTCGTCCTGGGCTACGGAACCTGGCTCTGGGCCCGCCGCGACCATCACGCCGCCCGCCGCTTCTCCACCTACGGCCTGCTCATGGTCATGCTGCTCTTCGGCGCCGGGTTCATCGCGATCGGCGGCGAGTGGTTCTCGATGTGGCAGTCCCAGGACTGGAACGGGCTGGAGGCGGCCACCCGGATCTTCCTGCTCAGCGGGGTCGTGCTGCTGGTCGTCCAGCTGCCGTTCCGGGAGGCGGAGACCACCGAGAAGGAAACGGGCAAAGAGAACAAAGCTGCCGCTATTTGACGACCGTGACCTTCGTCCCCGCAGTACCGAAGGACCACACCGCCGCGCCGTCCGCCGCGTGCATGCGTATGCCGCCCGTCTGCACGCCCGCGGCAGGCGGCGGTGAGGAGCCGTCCACCGCGTTGGAGAAAGCGACGTTGGCGCCCGGCGCGGTGGCGAAGTACACGATGTGCTCGATCTTCACGCCGTCGGAGCCGGTGATCGGGCCCGGGGTGCGCTTGGAGACGGTGTAGCGGCCGGCGGCCGGGCTCACCGTGCCCGGCCACACCCCGAACGTCCGCGTCGCCTTGTCGCTCGCGTCGACCAGCCACACCCGCTTCTGGCCGAGGGAGTAGACCACCCGGCGGCCCGCGCCCGACGCGTCCGGCACTGCCGGGGCCGCGGACGGCTTCGGCTTGGGGGACGGGTGCGTGCTCGCCGGTGCCGAGGCGCTCGGCCGGGCCGTCGCCGCGGTCGGGTGCGGCCCGTTGTCCGCCTGTACGGCGAGGACGACGACGGCCGCCGTCGCACCCGCCGTCAGACCGGTGACCCAGGCCCACGAGGGCAGTCGGGCAGGCATGGGTACGTATCCCCTCAGTCTCCAGCCCTCGACATCCGAGGGTCGGGTCATCGTACTGCGGTCGCCCGACCCTCCTACGAGTCCCTCAGTCCAGCACCGGCAGCAGCTCCGGCAGGTGTCCGTCCGAGGCCTGAGCCGCCCGCTGCCGCTCCTGGGACACCTCGCCGTACAGCGTCGTGCGCGGCTTCGCCGGGCGGCCCGCCGCCTCCGCGACGGCCACCAGATCCCGCACCGACTTGTACGAGCCGTACGACGAACCCGCCATGCGCGAGATCGTCTCCTCCATGAGCGTGCCGCCCAGGTCGTTCGCGCCGGAGCGGAGCATCTCCGCCGCACCCTCCGCGCCCAGTTTCACCCAGCTTGTCTGGATATTGGGGATCCATGGGTGCAGGAGCAGCCTCGCCATCGCGGTCACCGCCCTGTTGTCCCGAATCGTCGGCCCGGGGCGCGCGATGCCCGCCAAATACACCGGCGCGTTCGTGTGGATGAAGGGCAGCGTGACGAACTCCGTGAAGCCGCCCGTCCGCTGCTGGATGCCGGCCAGGGTGCGCAGATGCCCCAGCCAGTGGCGGGGCTGGTCCACGTGGCCGTACATCATCGTCGAGCTCGACCGGATGCCCAGCTCGTGCGCGGTCGTGATCACCTCGATCCAGGTCGCCGTGGGCAGCTTGCCCTTCGTGAGCACCCAGCGGACCTCGTCGTCGAGGATCTCCGCCGCCGTGCCCGGGATCGAGTCGAGCCCGGCCTCCTTGGCGGCCGTCAGCCACTCGCGGATCGACAGGCCGGTGCGGGTCGCGCCGTTCACCACCTCCATGGGCGAAAAGGCGTGGACGTGCATCCCGGGTACGCGCTCCTTCACCGCCTTCGCGATGTCGAAGTACGCCGTTCCCGGCAGGTCGGGGTGGATCCCGCCCTGCATGCAGACCTCCACCGCACCCACGTCCCAGGCCTGCTGGGCGCGATCGGCGACCTGGTCCAGGGAGAGGGTGTAGGCGTCGGCGTCCGTACGGCGCTGGGCGAAGGCGCAGAAGCGGCAGCCGGTGTAGCAGACGTTGGTGAAGTTGATGTTCCGCGTGACGATGTACGTCACGTCGTCGCCCACCGCGGCCTTCCGCACGTCGTCCGCGATCCGCGTCAGCGCGTCCAGCGCCGGGCCGTCCGCGTGCAGGAGGGCCAGCGCCTCGGCGTCCGTGAGACGGGTGGGGTCGTCGGCGGCCGTCGCCAGCGCCGCCCGTACGTCCGTGTCGATCCGCTCCGGCGCCATCCCTGGGGCGGCCGCCTCGCGCAGGGCGCCCCAGTCGCCGTACACCTCGTCGAAGTCGTCGCGCCGGTCGGACGTGCGGCCCTCGGTGTCGATCGACACGTGCAGATCCGTACGACCGGAGGACTGGAACGCCTCCTCCGGTTCCTGCCACGGGTGGCCCTCCACGACGGCGTCCGCCCGTGCCAGGCCCGTCTCCGGGTCCGCCAGCGCCCGCACGTGCGGCAGCAGCCGCGGGTCCAGCCAGGGCTCGCCGCGTGTCACGAACTCGGGGTACACACACAGGCGTTCACGCAGCTCGAAGCCTGCCGCCGCCGACCTCTCGGCCAGCTTCTCGATCTGCGGCCAGGGGCGTTCGGGGTTGACGTGGTCGATCGTGAGCGGGCTGACCCCGCCCCAGTCGTCGATACCGGCGCCGATCAGCCGCTCGTACTCTCCCCCAGACTCCGTCTGGGAGGTGCCCCCATCGACCAGGTTCGGCGGGGCCTGGAGACAGGCGGCCGGGCCCATGATGTGCCGGGCCACCGCCACCGTGGCGACCAGCTCGTCCAGCTCCGCGTCGGGCATACCGCGCATCGCCGTGTCCGGCTTGGCGCGGAAGTTCTGGATGATCAGTTCCTGGATGCCGTGGTAGGCGCGGGAGATCTTGCGGAGCGCGAACAGGGATTCCGCGCGTTCCTCGTACGTCTCGCCGATGCCGATCAGGAGTCCGGAGGTGAAGGGGACCGACGAGCGGCCCGCGTCCTCCAACACCCGCAGCCGTACGGCGGGTTCCTTGTCCGGGGAGCCGTAGTGCGGGCCGCCGGGCTCGGACCAGAGCCTTTCGGCGGTCGTCTCCAGCATCATGCCCATCGACGGGGCCACCGGCTTGAGGCGCTGGAAGTCGGTCCACGACATCACGCCGGGGTTCAGATGCGGAAGCAGCCCGGTCTCCTCCAGGATCCGGATGGAGATGGCGCGGACGTACGCGATGGTGTCGTCGTAGCCGTGCGCGTCGAGCCATTCGCGCGCTTCCGGCCAGCGGTCCTCGGGCTTGTCGCCGAGGGTGATGAGGGCTTCCTTGCAGCCGAGCGCGGCGCCGCGGCGGGCCACGTCCAGCACCTCGTCCGGCGACATGAACATGCCGTGCCCGGCGCGGCGCAGCTTGCCGGGGACGGTGACGAAGGTGCAGTAGTGGCACTTGTCCCGGCACAGCCGGGTGAGGGGGATGAAGACGCTCTTCGAGTACGTGATGACACCGGGGCGCCCGGCCGCCTCCAGGCCCGCGTCCCGCACCCGGGCGGCGGACGCGGCGAGGTCGTCGAGGGCCTCGCCGCGCGCCTGGAGCAGCACCGCCGCCTCGGTGACGTCGAGGGCGACGCCGTCCCGGGCGCGTTTGAGGGCGCGACGCATGGAGTTCTCGGTCGGGCCGGTTCCGGAGGTCGCGGAAGTCGTCATTCTTTGAGCATACGTAGGGCTCCGCCGGTTCAGCGGGGACGGGCGAAGAGCTCGGGGCGTCCGGTGAGTTGCCGGGTGCGGGCATCGTTGTGGCTGGTCGCGCAGTTCCCCGCGCCCCTTGGGTCGGCTGCACCGGCCCCTCGGCTACACGTACTCGGCGTACTCGTCGAGGACCCGCAGCACCTCCGTCTCGTCGGCCGGAGGCAGTTGCAGCACTACCTCCTCGATGCCCAACTCGGCGTAGTGCTCGAGCTTTCCGGGCGTGGGCAGGACGGCGTACGGCACCACCTGGAGGGCGGCCGGGTCGCGTCCTGCGTCGGCCCACACGGAGCGCAGCACGGGCAGCGACTCGCTCAGCCCGCGTCCGCCGATCGGCAGCCAGCCGTCGGCGTACTCGGCGATGTGCGCGAACAGCTTGGGTCCGGCGGCCCCGCCGACGAGGGTGCGCGGTCCGACGACCGGACCGCGCGGCTTCTGCGTCGGCTTGGGGTGGGCGTGGCTGGCCCGGACGCTCCCGAACTCCCCGTCGTAGGCGGTGGGTTCCTCCGCCCACAGGGCGCGCATGAGCGCCATACGATCCCGCCCCAGTTCCCGCCGCGTGCGCCACTTAACGCCGTGGTCGGCGGCCTCCTCCACGTTCCAGCCGAAGCCGAGCCCGAGGGTGAACCGCCCGCCGGACAGATGGTCGAGCGTAGCGATCTGCTTGCCGAGGCCGATCGGGTCGTGCTGGGCGATCAGCGTGATGCCGGTGCCGAGGCCGAGCCGCTCGGTCACGGCCGCGGCCTGCCCGAGCGCGACGAAGGGGTCGAGCGTACGACCGTACTCGCGCGGCAGTTCGCCACCTGCCGGGTACGGGGTGGTCCGCTCGACGGGGATATGGGTGTGCTCGGGCAGATACAGCCCGGCGAAGCCGCGCTGCTCCAGCTCACGGGCGAGCCGGACCGGCGCGAGGGTCTCGTCGGTGAGGAAGATCGTGACGGCGATTCGCATGGACCATCTGTACCCGGACGGACCCCAGATGTCCATACCGACCGGTCGGCATCACAAAAGTCATCGCCCGCATCTCGCGTCCATGACATACCGTCCGCCGCCGATTTCCTTCCCTTTCTCGGGAGTTCACCCCCGCCCCCCACAGTGACCGCCATGGGTGAGGACAAGAAGGGCTTCGGCAGACGCGCTTTGTTCGTGACGGGTGCCGCCGCCGCGCTTACGTTGGGAAGCGTGAGCTTCGCAGCGGCGGACGGCCAGAACGAGGAGACCCGGACAGTGAGCGGCACTTTGCCGCCCGGCTCCCCCGACTTCGTCTATGTACCGGTGGATATCCCCTCCGGCGTACGGGAGATCAAGGTCTCCTACACCTACGAGAGGCCGTCCGTACCGGCCGGCACCGCGGGCAACGCCCTCGACATCGGCCTCTTCGACCAGCACGGCACCGAGCTGGGCGGCCGGGGCTTCCGGGGCTGGTCGGGCGGCGCCCGCACGGAGTTCTTCGTCCGTGCCGACGACGCCACGCCCGGCTACCTCCCCGGCCCGGTCGGCGCGGGCACCTGGTACATCGCCCTCGGCCCCTACACGGTGGCGCCGCAGGGACTGACGTACGAGATCACCATCACGCTGACGTACGGCGAAGCCGGCGAGACCGCCCGCCCGGTCTACCCGCCGCAGCGTGCGAAGGGCCGTGGCCGCGCCTGGTACCGGGGCGACTGCCATCTGCACTCCTGGTACTCCGACGGCCGCCGCACCCCCGCCGAGATCGCGGCGCTGGCGCGGGCGGCGGGCCTCGACTTCATCAACACGTCCGAGCACAACACGCACAGCGCGCACGCCCACTGGGCCGACGAGGCGGGCGACGACCTGCTGATCATGCTGGGCGAGGAGGTGACCACGCGGAACGGCCACGTGGTCGCCCTCGGCACGGACCCCGGCACCTTCATCGACTGGCGCTACCGGGCCCGCGACAACCGCTTCGGCCGGTTCGCCCGGGAGATCCGCCGCTCCGGCGGCCTGGTCGTCCCGGCCCACCCGCACGCCACCTGCGTCGGCTGCGGCTGGAAGTTCGGCTTCGGCGAGGCGGACGCGGTCGAGGTGTGGAACGGCCCCTACACGCCGGACGACGAGGTGACCCTCGCGGAGTGGGACAACCAGCTCGTCGCGTCGGTACGGGAGGGCAGGGACTGGCTCCCGGCGATGGGCAACAGCGACGCGCACCGCGACCCGGACGTGGTCGGCCTGCCCCAGACCGTCGTCCTGGCCGAGGACCTGACCCGCGAGGCCATCCAGGACGGCATCCGCGCGGGCCGCTCCTACGTCGCCGAGTCCAAGAACGTCTCCCTGACCTTCACGGCGACGGGAGGCCGGGCCCGGCAGGCCGGAATCGGCGAGCGCCTCGACGTGGACGCCGACACCCCGGTGACGATCCGCCTGGAGGCCTCGGGCGCCCCGCGCTGCGCGGTGAACTTCGTCACGGACCAGGGCGTCCTCAAGACGAGCGGCCCCCTGCCGGTGACGGGCTCGGGTGTCGTGGAGTGGCAGACGACCCCGTCGTACGCGGCGTACGTACGGGCCGAGCTCCGCCACGAGACGGCGCTGTGCCCGCTGCCGGGCGCGCTGGCGGCCTTTACGAACCCGATCTTCCTGGGCCGTCGCTGACGTCGAGCACCCACTTCTCCTCCCCGTCGTCCCGCACCTCGCCGCTGGGCACGAGCCCGGCGGCGGTGGCGACGGCGGCGGAGGCGAGGTGGGCGGGGTGAATGTGGGCGACGACGGTCGTCATGGGGTGCCGGCCGAGCCAGTCGACGAGCGCCCGCGCGGCTTCGGAGGCGATGCCTCGCCCCTGCCAGGGAGTGCCGACGACCCAGGCGACCTCGGCGACCGTGCCCGGACCGACGGTGGCCTGGACGGTACCGGTGAGCCGGCCCTCGTCGCGGACGCGCACAACCCAGTTGAGCCAGGAGACACCGGGTTCGGGGGCCCCGGCGGTAATGCGCCGATAGCGCGCCGCCAGCTGCTCCAAGGTGTCCGGAGCGCCGCCGATGAAGGCGTGCAGGCCGGGGTCGGAGAGCACCCCGGCCATCTCCTCGGCGTGCTCGACACGGAGGGGGACGAGATCCAGCCGCGGGGTACGGATGTCTTCAGCACGGATGACGCTCACGGCCGTACTGTCGCATCAACCGCTCACACCCGGGAGGCCCTGCCGCCATGTCCCGCTACACCACCCTCAAGCACCGGGCCGTCACGACCTTCCAACGCAACGTCGGCAACCCGGTGCTGCGCCGGCTCCCCCTCCAGACGGTCCTGGAGACGACAGGCCGCAAGTCCGGCCTGCCCAGGCCCACCCCGGTGGGCGGCCGGCGCATCGGCGACTCCTTCTGGCTGGTCTCGGAGTTCGGCACGAAGTCCCAGTACGTCCGCAACATCCAGGCCGATCCGGCGGTCCGCGTCCGCATCAGGGGCCACTGGCACACGGGCACGGCCCACCTCCTGCCCGAGGACGACGCCGTGGCCCGGCTGCGCAGCCTGCCCCGGATGAACAGCACGGCGGTGTGGGCGCTGGGCACGAATCTGCTGACGGTGCGGGTGGACCTGACGGACTGAGGGGGCAGCTCACCCGGGCCAGACGATCGCCTGCACCTCGCTGTACGCGTGCAGGGCGTACGACCCGACGTCCCGGCCCACCCCGCTCCTCTTGAACCCCCCGAACGGCGCCTCCATGTTGCGGCCGACCGTGTTCACGCCGACCCCACCCGCCCGCAGCCGCCGGGCCACGCGGAACGCCCTCGCCACATCCCCCGACCAGACGTAGTCGATGAGGCCGTAGTCGGAGTCGTTGGCGAGGGTCACGCCCTCCTCCTCGTCCTCGAAGGGGATCACCGACACCACAGGCCCGAAGATCTCCTCGCGGGCGACCCGCATGTCGTTCGTGCAGTCGGCCAGGAGAGTCGGGGCGACATGGAACCCCCGCTCCAGGGGCGGACGTTCGCCGCCCGTGACGACCGTCGCGCCTTCCTTCCGCCCGAGTTCGACATACGACTCGACCCGTTCCCGGTGCGCCGCCGAGATCACCGGGCCGACCACCGTGTCCGGTTCCTTCGGGTCGCCGACCTTCAACCGGCGTGCATACGCGGCAAGTTCCTCGACGAACCGGCCGTACACCGTCCTCTGCACCAGCACCCGTGTGGGCGCCGTACAGATCTGCCCGCTGTAGAAGGAGAACGTCGTCCCGATCCCGGCCACCGCCGAGCGGATGTCCGCGTCGTCGAGGACGACCGCCGCGCCCTTCCCGCCCAGCTCCATCAACTGCCGCTTCATCCCCCGTCCGCACACCTCGGCGATGCGCTGCCCGACCGCCGTGGAGCCGGTGAAGCTCACCATGTCGACGTCCGGTGAGTCGACGGCCGCCTCGCCCACCTCCACCGTGCGCCCGGAAACCACGTTCACCACCCCGCCCGGCACCCCGGCCGCCTCCAGCGCCTCCGCCATCCGGTACACCGACAGCGGATCCTGCGGGGCCGGCTTCACGACGACCGTGTTGCCCATGGCCAGCGCCGGGGCGACCTTTCCCGCCGGGTTCGCCCATGGGTTGTTGTACGACGTGATGCAGGTGACGACCCCGACGGGCTGGCGTATGGCGAGCGCGCCCATCACGCCCGCCTTCCCCATCGGGCCTGCGTCGTTGATCTGCGGCGGGATCGCCCACTCGGCCAGTTCCACGCGCGCGTACCGGCGGAACCGGGCCGCCGCCACCCCCACCTGCATCCCGCGCGCCGTCCCGGTCGTGGCACCCGTCTCGGCCCGGGCCAGTTCTGCGTACGGGACGAGGTGACCGCGGATGATGTCGGCCGCCCGGCCCAGCACCGCCGCCCGTTCCTCGGGCGAGGTCCGAGACCACGGCCCTTCGAAGGCCTCGCGCGCCGCGGCACAGGCGGCGCGCACCTGATCCGGCGAGGCCTCCGGCGCCAGGCCCACGGTCCCCTCGGTCGCCGGGTCCACGACCTCGTAGTGGCCGCGGTCCGGCTCGACCCACCGCCCGCCGATGAACAAGCGCTGCCCGTCCGTCACCTGGTACTCACCGTCCTGGTGTCCCGCCCGGACCGCAGCACCTTCCCCGGTACGGCCCCGCTCACCACGTCGTCCCGGATCGCCTCGACCCCGTTGACCCACACGGCCCGCACACCGATCGCCCGGGAGTCCAGCCGTGGGCTGTCACCCGGCAGGTCGTGCACCAGGGTGGCCTGGCCCGCGTCGATCCGCTCCGGGTCGAAGAGCACGAGGTCCGCATGCCAGCCCTCCCGTATCCGGCCCCGCTCGCGTAGCCCGAACAGCCGCGCCGGATCGTCCGTCAGCATCTTCACCGCCTGCTCCAGCCCGACCAGCCGACGCCCGCGCAGACAGTCGCCGAGGAAGCGGGTCGTGTACGGCGCCCCGCACATCCGGTCCAGATGCGCCCCCGCGTCGGACCCGCCGAGCAGCACGTCCTCGTGCTGCCAGGTGTCCGCCCGGAGCGCCCAGGAATCCGGGTCGTTGTCGGTCGGCATGGGCCACAGGACCGTACGCAGCTCGTCGGCCGTGCAGATTTCCACCAGACAGGCGAAGGGGTCGATCCCCCGCTCGGCCGCGATGTCGCGGACCACCCGGCCGGTCAGCCCGGCGTTCGCCTCGCTGTACGTGTCGCCGATGACGTATCGCCCGAAGTTGGCCAGCCGCCGGAAGACACCGGCTTCCTTGGACCGGGCGCGGCCCAGCATCTCGGTGCGCACGTCGGGGTCGCCGAGTTTCGCCATCCGCTCGGGGACGGGGAGCCCGAGGATCGGCCCCCACCCGGGGATGAGGTTCAGCGCGCAGAAGGTACCGAGCGACATGTTCATCGGTGTGAGGATCGGCATGGTCAGCGCCACCACCCGGCCGCCGGCCTTGCGCGCCCGCTCGCTCGCCGACAACTGGCGCGGGACCCGCTCCGGTTCGGCTGCGTCGACGGTGAGGACGTTCCAGTTCAGGGGCCGTCCGGCCGCCGCGCTCATCTCGACGAACAGATCGATCTCGGCGTCGCTGAACTGGTCCAGACACCCGGCCACGATCGCCTCGATCTGCGTCCCCTCGTGCTCACCGACGGCCCGGGAGAGGGCCAGGAGTTCGGCGGGCAGCGCGTGCCGGGAGGCGACGGGTTTGCCGTCACCGTCCGAGTGGGTGCTGGACTGGGTGGTGGAGAACCCCCAGGCCCCCGCGTCCATGGCCTCGTGGAACAGCCTCAGCATCTGCGCAAGGTGCTCTTCGGTCGGCTGCCCACCGACCGCGTCCGTCCCCATCACATACCGCCGCAGCGCGCAATGCCCCACCATGAACCCCGCGTTGACGGCGATCCGCCCGTCGAGGGCGTCCAGATACTCCCCGAAGGAGTTCCAGCTCCAGGGCGCCCCCTCCTCCAACGCGACCAGCGACATCCCCTCGACCCTGGACATCATGCGCCGCGTGTAGTCGGCGTCCTCGGGCCGGTCGGGATGGAGCGGCGCCAGGGTGAACCCACAGTTCCCGGCGGCGACCGTGGTCACCCCGTGGTTGAGGGAGGGCGTGGCGTACGGGTCCCAGAAGAGCTGGGCGTCGTAGTGGGTGTGGGGGTCGACGAAGCCGGGGGCGAGGACGAGACCGGAGGCGTCCTCGCTGGTACGGGCCTCTTCGGTGACCGCACCGACGACGGCGATACGACCGTCTCGTATGCCGACGTCGGCGGTGAAGGCAGGCGCACCGGTCCCGTCGACGACGGTCGCACCCTTGACCAGATGGTCGAGCATGATGCCCGTACCCCCTTACACGGCCTGCCGGAACCGCGAAGTCCGGTGAACGGGATCCGTATCGATCTTCGGAATCACGTGCTCCCCGATCAGCCGGATCGTCTGCAGCGTCTCCTCCTTCGGCACCCCCACCGGCAGCCCGAAGCTCAACTGGTCCGCTCCGGCCTGCTCCCACCGTTTGCACTGCCGCAGTACCTCGTCCGGATCGCCGCAGATCAACAGCTCCTCCTCGACGAGGAGTTCGACGAACTCAGGCGTGTACTCGGGCAGCGTCTCCGGCCACACCGGGAACCCCTCGGGCCGCGGGAACGTGTCGTGGTACCGGAACACCAGCGAGGGCAGATAGTGCAGCCCACCGGCGGCGGCGATCCGTATCGCCTCGTCGTGCGTCGGCGCGCAGATCGCCGTCGTCGTCACCATCACGTTGTCGTTGACGAACGCCCCGACCGGCTCGGCGTTCACGATCGCCGTCTTGTACTGCTCCAGCACCCACTCCATGTCGGAGACCTTCTGGATGCTGAAGCCCAGCACGCCGAGCCCCTTCCTCGCGGCCATGGCGTACGACGGCGGCGACCCGGCGGCGTACCACATCGCGGGGTGCGCCTTGCCGTACGGCTTCGGGAGCACCTTCCTCGGCGGCAGCTGCCAGTGCTTGCCCTGGAAGCCGGCGTACTCCTCCTGGAGCCACATCTTCGGGAACTCGGCGACGGTCTCTTCCCAGATCTCCTTGGTGTAGTTCATGTCGGTGATGCCGGGCAGGAAGCCGAGGATCTCGTGCGACCCGGCGCCGCGCCCGCTGCCGAACTCGAAGCGGTTGCCGGAGAGGTGGTCGAGCATGGCGACCTTCTCGGCCACCTTCACCGGGTGGTTGACCTGGGCGAGGGGGTTGAAGATCCCGGAACCGAGGTGGATCCGCTCGGTCGCGTGGGCGAGGTAGCCGAGGAAGACGTCGTTGGCGGAGAGGTGCGAGTACTCGTCCAGGAAGTGGTGCTCGGACGCCCAGGCGTACTTGAAGCCGGACCTGTCCGCCTGGATGACGTACTCGGTCTCCTCCATCAGCGCCTTGTGCTCGGCGAGCGGGTCGGTCTCGGCACGCTTGCCCACGTATCCCTGTACAAAGAGCCCGAATTCCAAGGAGGTTCACCGTCCCCAGTCAGAATGTTTCTGACACATCGTCAGATTCACTGTGCCGCCGACTGTCGCACCGCCCGCATGGACCGTCAATAGCTGACGGATGGTCAGATGGCGGAGACCCCCGCCAGCCAGCCCCCGTCGATCACGAACGGCTGCCCGGTGATGTAGGACGAGTCCTCGCAGCTGAGGAAGAGCGCCAGCCGGGCCACCTCCTCGGGCCGGCCGATCCGCCCGAGCGGCACGAGCTTGCGGTACAGCGCGTCCAGGGCCCGGCTCATCTCCGCCGGATCCGCGTCCGGGTCGAGGCGGGCCGGGTTGGACATCGCCGTGTCGATGGCACCCGGGCAGATGGCGTTGACCCGTATCCCACGGGCCGCCAGCTCCAGCGCGGCGACCCGGGTGAGCCCGAGGATCGCGTGCTTGGTCGCGGCGTACGTGCCCACGGCCGCCATACCGGTCAGCGCGGTGTACGAGGCGGTGTTGACGATCGTGCCCCCGCCGGTCAGCTCGGGCGCGACGGTCTTCATGCCGAGGAAGCAACCGACCTGGTTGACCTGGACGACCTGCATGAACTCGTCGAGGGGCGTGTCCACGAGCGCGTTGAAACGCAGGATGCCCGCGTTGTTGACGAGCCCGTCGATCCGGCCGTACACCTTCTTGGCGGCGGCGACGGCGCGCTGCCAGTCGTCCTCCCTCCCCACATCCAGGTGGACGTACTGCGCGCCGATCTCCTTGGCCAGCGCCTCCCCCTCCTCGTCCAGCACGTCGGCCACGACGACCCGCGCACCTTCCTCGACGAAGAGCCGCGCCTCCTGTTCACCCTGCCCGCGCGCCGCACCGGTGACGATGACGACGCGTCCGTCCAGCTTGGCCATGTCTCTCCTCAGTCCAGGTGCGGGGCGACCTCCGCCCCGAACGCGGTGATCTGGTCGGTGAGTTCGGTACGGCTCCGGCAGCGGAACCGCACCTGGATCTGGTCCACGCCCATCGCCCGGTAGGCCCGAAGGGACTCGGCAAGGGCCTGCGGCGCCCCGCTGATCGTGCGCCGCCCCACGTTCCACCCCGGCTCGCCCACGTACAGCGGCTCGGTGATGGCGCCCACGGTGACCGGGTCCTCGATGCCGGCCTCGGCGCGGATGCGCTTCAGCTCGGCGATCTGTGCGGGGAGCCGGTCCCGTGGGTCCCCCTGCGGCAGCCAGCCGTCTCCCTTGAGGGCGGCCCGGCGTACGGCGGCTGGCGAGGAGCCGCCGACCCACAGGGGGACCTTGGGTTGAGCCGGCCGGGGCAACTGGCCCAGCCCCTCGAATTCGTACAGCTTGCCGTGGTGCACCGGGAATTCATCGGCTCCCAGGGCCGCACGCAGGGCATCGATGGTCTCGTCGAGGACGGACCCGCGCCGCTCGAAGTCGACGCCCAGCACCTCGAACTCCTCCCGCACATGCCCGGCGCCCACCCCGAGGATCAGTCGCCCGCCGGAGAGATGGTCGAGCGTGGCGTACTGCTTGGCGGTCAGGAGCGGATGCCTGAGCCCGACGACGGCGACATGACTGAGCAGACGGGTGCGCTCGGTGACGGCGGCGAGGTGGGCGAGGGTGGCGACGGGGTCGTACCAGACCGTACTCATGGCGGCGGCGAGGCGGCGCGGGACGGCGACGTGGTCGCAGCTCGCGATGTAGTCGAACCCGGCGCTCTCGGCGGCGCGGGCGACGGCGACGAGGTCCTGCGGACCCGCGCCGGACTCCCAGGCCTCGGCGTAGATCGTGCTCTGGGACTGGATCGGGAGCTGTATCCCGTAGGCCAGTGTCCCGTCAGTTCGCACACGCATGAACCGCACCCTTCTGTTCTGACGGACCGTCAGCCATCGTGCTGGCTGACGGTCCGTCAGGCAAGGGTGGGGTCAGGAGCGATACGGGTTGCGCAGATAGGTCAGGCTCAGATTGCCCGTGTTGCCGAAGTACTGGGAGACCAGGTACGCGGGATCGGTCGCGATCACGCCCGCCTGGAGGTCGCTGCCGTCGTTGGTGTCGTCCCAGGCCCAGGGGGCGTGCGCGGCGTTGTCCTCGCCGTTGTCGCCGCGGAACGCGCCCCACGAGGCGTACGTCTCGCTGTTGTTGCGCCGGCCCCAGAGGCTGTCGGCGGTGGTGAGGTCGGTGAGTCCGTAGCGCGCGCCCTGGTCGTTCCCGCCCGTCGGCACCGAGCCCGCGCCGCGGCTCGGCGCGTACACGATGCCGTCGCCGCCGGGGAAGGCGCTGCCGTCCCAGGCGTAGGCGCCGTGTCCACGGGCCTCCTGGAAGCTCGTCGGGTGCGGAGCGCCGTCGTAGGTCTGCATGATCACGGTGCCGTCGATGTTCTCGCGGCCGTCGGTGAAGGGGCTGCCGGGCGGGGTGTACGAGTAGAAGTTGTCGTGCGCGAGCGTCACCACGGCCTGCAGGGTGCCGTACTCGCTGCCGTCCTTGCGGACGACCTCCAGCTGACCCTCCATGTCGTTCTCGTGCGAGAAGACGTTCAGCGGGTAGTCCTTCCAGTCCCGCGGGTGGAAGAAGGCGTACGTGATGTACCAGTGCGTCTCCGTCTCGGCCACCGAGTAGTACACGGTGCCGGTGAGGCGCGCGACGTTGGCGTCGAGGTCTTCCCAGTTGTTGACGGTGCTCCAGTCGCCGTCGTAGTTCACCGGCGCGAGGTAATCGGCGGTGTAGTACTTCGACGAGGTGTCCTGGTGGTGCAGGGGCGCCCAGCGATAGGCGAGGTCGGCGTCGGCGGGGGCGGCCTGTGCGGGCGGGGCGGACAGCAGCGCGGTGGCGCCGATGAACGCGGCCGACAGGACAGCGAGGGCGGGTCTCCAACGGGGCACGGCGATCCTCCGGTAGGGGGAGCTCACAGGTAATGTGCGAGGTCGGTGAACTCCCCCATCGTGCGGACCCGTTGACCACACCGCTGCCGCCGTTGACGAGTGTTCAACGGGGCGCGCGATTGTTCATCTGGGCGCCGTACCGGGCCACAGTCCGCCTTCCGTGAGCCCGAGCAACTCGATCGCGTTGCCCCGTACGATCCGCTCGACGACATTCGCCGCCAGATGCCCCATCTGCGCCTCGCCGACCTCGCGGGACTTCGGCCAGGTGGAGTCGGAGTGCGGGTAGTCGGTCTCGTAGAGGACGTTCCCGACCCCGATGGAGTCGAGGTTGCGCAGCCCGAAGGCGTCGTCGAAGAAACAGCCGTAGACGTGCTCGGCGAACAGCTCGGACGGCGGCCGGTGCACCTTGTCGGCGACGCCGCCCCACCCGCGGTTCTCCTCCCACACCACGTCGGCGCGCTCGAGGATGTAGGGAATCCACCCGATCTGCCCCTCGGCGTACATCACCTTGAGGTTCGGGAAGCGCTCGAACTTGCCGCTCAGCAGCCAGTCCACCATCGAGAAGCAGCAGTTGGCGAAGGTGATCGTCGACCCGACTGCGGGCGGGGCGTCCGCGGAGGTGGAGGGCATACGGCTGCTGGAGCCGATGTGCATGGCGACGACCGTGCCGGTCTCGTCGCAGGCGGCAAGGAAGGGGTCCCAGTCGTCGGTGTGGACGGAGGGGAGCCCGAGGTGCGGGGGTATCTCGGAGAAGGCGACGGCCCGGACCCCGCGGGCGGCGTTGCGCCGGACTTCGGCGGCGGCGAGGTCGGCGTCCCACAGGGGTATGAGGGTGAGGGGTATGAGCCGGCCGTGCGCCTGCTCCCCGCACCACTCCTCCACCATCCAGTCGTTGTAGGCGCGGACGCAGAGGAGAGCCAGCTCGCGGTCCTTGGCCTCGGTGAAGGTCTGCCCGCAGAAGCGGGGAAAGGTGGGGAAGCAGAGGGCGGACCGGACGTGGTTGACGTCCATGTCGTCGAGCCGCTGCGGGACGTCGTACGAGCCCGGCCGCATCTGTTCGTATGTGATGACTTCGAGCCTGATCTCGTCCCTGCTGTATCCGACGGCGGTGTCGAGGCGGGTGAGGGGCCGGTGCAGGTCCTCGTAGACCCACCAGTCGCCGAGGGGACCCTCGTCGCCCTGTTTGCCCATGACGGGCTTGAAACGGCCGCCCAGGAAGGACATTTCCTTCAGGGGCGCGCGGACGATACGTGGCCCGGTGTCCAGGTATTTCTTCGGAAGGCGGTCCTGCCAGACGTTCGCCGGCTCAACGGTGTGGTCGTCGACGGAGATGATCTCGGGGAATGCGATCGACGTGGTGGCGGTGTGGGTGTCCATGGCGTTCACGGTAGCGCCGATCTGACGGTCCGTCAGCTATGGCTTGTAGGCGCCATGGTGCGAAGAGGGTGTGAGGACCGTGTGGACTCCCGTGAGCCGCCCTGTGATCGGCATCTCTCACGGCTGACGCAAGTGCCCGGAACAAGGCAAACTGACGTAGTTGTTCGGGATGCCTAGGGGGACGAACGCATGGACGGTGGAGCGCGAGTGCCGGAGCAGCGGCGTTCCGATTCCGTCGCGGAGTCGGAGACGCTACGGTTCGGCGTGCTCGGTCCCGTGCGCGCCTGGCGCGGCGAGGAAGTACTCAACACCGGCTCCCCCCAGCAACGCGCGCTGCTCGCGGCCCTGCTGCTGCGCGAGGGCAGGACGGCGACCGCGGCGGAACTGATCGACGCGCTCTGGGGCTCGGAACCGCCGTCGCAGGCACTGGCGGCGCTGCGGACGTACGCGTCCCGGCTGCGGAAGGTGCTGGACCCCGGGGTCCTGGTCAGCGAGTCGGGCGGTTACGCGGTACGGGGGCTGCGGAACGGGGCCCTCGACCTTGCGGTGGCGCAGGAGTTCGCGGCGGAGGCGGAGAAGGCGCGGAACGCCGGGGACTTGTGTCATGCACGGGACGTACTGAACTGGGCGCTGGGCCTGTGGGACGGCGAACCGCTGGCCGGCGTACCGGGGCCGTACGCGGATGCGCAACGGGTCCGCCTGGAGGAATGGCGACTCCAACTCGTCGAATCCCGCCTGGACATGGACCTGGAACAGGGCTGCCACGCCGAGGCGGTCTCGGAACTGACGGCGCTGACGGCGGCGCACCCGCTTCGGGAGCGGTTGCGGGAGCTGCTGATGCTGGCGCTGTACCGCTCGGGCCGCCAGGCCGAGGCGTTGGCGGTGTACGCGGACACGCGGCGCCTGCTGGCGGAGGAGCTGGGGGTCGACCCGCGGCAGGGACTACGAGAGCTCCAGCAACGCATACTCCAGGCGGACCCGGCCCTCGCGGAACCGGCGGCACCGGCTTCGGAACCGGCGGTGGTCCCGGTCCGTCCGGCGCAACTCCCCGCCACGGTCCCCGACTTCACGGGCCGCGCCGCCTGCGTCACCGAGCTGAGCGAGGTGCTGGCATCGGCGGAGGGCCGGGTGATGGCGGTGTCGGCGCTGGCGGGGATCGGGGGCGTGGGCAAGACGACGCTGGCGGTGCACGTGGCGCATCAGGCGCGGGGTGCGTTCCCGGACGGCCAGTTGTACGTCGACCTCCAGGGCGCGGGCCCGCGCGCGGCGGAACCGGAAACGGTCCTGGGCTCCTTCCTGCGTGCACTGGGCACGGCGGACTCGGCGATCCCGGACTCTTTGGAGGAACGGTCGGCGCTGTACCGCTCGGTCCTGGACGGCCGTCGGGTGCTCGTGTTGCTGGACAACGCGAAGGATGCGGCCCAGGTACGTCCCCTGCTGCCCGGCACGGAAGGCTGCGCGGCGCTGGTGACGTCCCGGGTGCGGATGGTCGACCTCGCCGGGGCGCACCTGGTCGACCTGGACGTGATGTCCCCGGACGAGGCGCTGTCCCTGTTCACGAAGATCGTGGGCGAGGAACGGGTGGCGTCGGAACGGGAGGCGGCGCTGGATGTGGTGGCGGCGTGCGGCTTCCTGCCGTTGGCGATCCGCATAGCGGCGTCCCGCCTGGCTGCGCGGCGTACGTGGACGGTGTCGGTACTGGCGGCGAAGCTCGCGGACGAACGGCGCCGGCTTGATGAGCTGCAGGCCGGGGACTTGGCTGTGAAGGCCACGTTCGAGCTGGGGTACGGGCAACTGGAGCCGGCGCAGGCGCGTGCGTTCCGGTTGCTGGGCCTGGCGGACGGCCCGGACATCTCGCTGGCGGCAGCTGCGGCTTTGCTGGATTTGGGGGTCGAGGAGACCGAGGACCTGTTGGAGTCCTTGGTGGACACGTCGCTGCTGGAGTCTGCGGCGCCTGGGCGGTATCGGTTCCATGACCTGGTGCGGTTGTATGCGCGGGCTTGTGCGGAGAGGGATGAGTGGCCGCCTAGCGAGCGGGGGGCGGCCATGTCTCGGTTGCTGGATTTCTATCTGGCCACGACAGCCAGCGTGTACGCGATCGAACGCCCCGGCGACCGACTCGTGGACGACCTGGAACCCACCGAGTACCCGGGACTGCGGTTCTCGGGAGGGACCGCGGCTCTGGACTGGCTGTACACCGAGGCGGCACCGCTGCTGGCGTGCGTGCGGCAGTCGGCGGGATCGGAGCAGCTGCGGCGGGGAGTGGATCTGCTATGGGCGGCGAAGGATCTGACGGAGTCCGGGGCCAACTCGCACCAGTACGAGACGACTGCTCGGGCGATGTGCGAGGCGACTCGCGCCGCGGGGGACGGGAGAGCTGAGGGAAGGGCGCGCACCGTCCTCACGGATGTTCTTCTGGTGTCTGGGCGCATTCAGCAGGCCGAGGAGGAAGCCCGGGTTGCCATGGAGCTGGCGAAGGCGGAGCGGGATGCCACAGCCGTCAGTTGGGTGGCCAACAATCGGGGGCTCATCTGTCTGCATCAGGGCCGGTTCGCGGACGGCAGGATCCTCTTCGGTCAGGCCATCGAGGGCTTCCGAGCGGCGGCCAACCGACCGGGGGAGGCGTCTGCCCTGTCGAACCTGTCCCGCGCGCACCTGGGCGCAGGCAACGTCACCGAGGCGGTCGAGATCGCCAAGCACGGCTTGGATGTGTACGTCGAGATGGGCCGAACCATGCGCCTCGGCAACGGGCACTTCGCCGTGGGCGTCGCCCTGACCAAGGCGGGACGACACCGGGAGGCGCTCAGTCAGTTCTCGGAGGCCCAGGGCATCTTCAGCGATCACCGGCAACGGTTGTGGGAAGGGGCGACCAACTTCCGGATCGCCGAGGTACACATGGCTGCCCAGCGACCCGCTCAGGCGGCTCAACACGCAGAACAGGCTCTTGCCTTGGGGTGCATCGGCGGCGATCGGATGCGGGGCAACGTTCTCACGCTCCTCGGCCACGCTCTCTCGTCCCTGGGGCAGGTGGACCGGGCGAGGGCATGTTGGCGCGAGGCACTCAACCTCTACGAGCAGAGCGGAGCCCAGGAGGCCAACGAGGTGCGCGTCCTGCTCATCTCGGGAGCGGCAGCGTAGCCCCGACTGGCTGCATGGCGGGCTGGCAGGCGTTCAGCATTCGTTTATCTCAGCACGGCACTCTCATACCCGTCAGACCATCGCGTCGGGGGGCAGATGGTCTGGCCAGGAGCCAGACCGGTTAATGTGCGGCTCCGAACGCCCGTCCGGCAACCCACGGGGGAGTTCCGGGCGGGCGTTCCTCACTCGTCACCACAGCAGAGGACGCAAGGCCATGAGCGACAAGAAGAAGGACGCGGAAGCCACTCCGCTCGACAACCACATGCCGAGCGAGCCGACGGTGGCGGACGAGACCGTCACCACGCTCGACAACCACATGCCGGCACCGCCCGCCGACGCCATCACGACGATGGACAACCACATGCCGGCCCCGCCCGCCCTGGACCTGGACGGCGGCAAGTAAGCCTTCATCCCGACGGGGATCGGCCGCGGCGGCGCGGAGGGGAGCCGCCGCGGCCGAAGTCTGTCCAGAGCGGGTTTCAGGTCAACCTCTGGCGTGAAGCGTTCGAATCGCTCGAACAATCCCCCCGTCGTGACACTGACGTCACTCGACGTCCGGAGATCCTTCTCTTCGACAGGAGTCGAGGTGACCCGCACCAAGAAGATCCTCGCCACCATCGCCCTGGTGCTCGGCGCCACGGCGGCCGCGACGAGCCCGGCGCTCGCCGAGAACCACGCCGGTGTTACGCCGCAGGGCAATGTCGTGGCCCCGCTGGACAACCACGCGCCGTGACCCAGCCTCCCGTCGGCTGACCGGGGCCGGGCACAGCGCCTGGCCCCGTGCCGCGCCCGCCTCACACCCCCCGCACGACCACCCGCCCGCCACACAGCTTCCCCAGATCGTCCTCGTCGGAAGTGAAGAGCACCACGCCCCCCGCCTGCCGCCTCGCGATCACTGCGAGCGCGGCGTCGATCGCGTACCTGTGGCCGTGCAACCCGGTGTCCTGCAGGAGAGCGATCGCGGCATCGGCCACCTCCCGTGTCACGGGCTCCACCACGACACGCGACATCGCCCACGCCCAGGCCGTCCGATTCACCTGCCCGTGGTACGCCTCGATCAGCGTCATGGAACTGGTCACCACGCGGATGCCGGAGCGGTGGGCCTCAGCGAGTCGCGCGGCCATCTTGCGCTCCCGCAGCGCAGCCCGGGACAGGGCCTCGCAGTCCAGAACGTAGGTCCCGACACTCATCAGCCGGCCATCGGAAGGTCTGAGCCCCCGGCGCCCGGTGCCGCCGCCCCGCGCTCGACAAAGTGACGATCGAGTTCCCGCCGCTCGGCCTCGGCCGCCGCCATCTCCTCCTCCGTCAGCGGCCCGCCCTCCTCCTGCATCCAGGCCACCAGCTCGCCCAGCCGGTCCTGCTCCCGCTGATGCTCTATGGCCCGCGTGACATAAGCACTGAACCCGCCCGGCCCGACGTCCCGCCGGATCTCCTCAGCGAGCTCCTCCGGCAGCGTCACGGTGTATTTCTTGGTTGCCATACCACTCACCATACCCACCCGGACGGGGTTCGTCCTGCGACAGCAAACGCCTCACCGTCCAGCCCGCAACTCCCCCTTCACCACCTTCCCGCTCGCGTTCCGAGGCAGTTCCCCCACGAACTCCACCAGCCGCGGCACCTTGTAGTTCGCCATCTCGCGGCGGGCCCAGGCGATCAGGTCGGCCGATGTCGTCAGGGCACCCGCCCTCCGGACCACATATGCCCTGCCCACCTCCCCCAGCCGGGCATCCGGCACCCCGATCACCGCCACGTCCGCCACATCCGGGTGCAGGCCAAGCAGTTGCTCTATCTCCGCCGGGTACGCGTTGAAGCCGCCGACTATGAACATGTCCTTCAGGCGGTCCGTGATCCTCAGATTGCCGGCCTCGTCCAGTACGCCCACGTCCCCCGTGCGCAGCCAGCCGTCCGAGGTCATCACCGCCGCTGTCGCCGGCTCGTCCTCGTAGTAGCCCCGCATGACATTGAAGCCCCGTACCAGTACCTCCCCGGGCTCACCCACCCCCACCGGCGCCCCGTTCGCATCGGTCACCTTCACCTCCGTGCCAGGGATCGCGCGGCCCGAGGTCGAGGCGATCACCGGGGCGGGGTCGTCGCGGCGGCACATCGTCACGATGCCGCTCGCCTCCGAGAGGCCGTACGCCGTCAGGACCGTGCCGACACCCAGCTCGCCCCGCAGGCGTTCCACCAGGCGCAACGGCACCACCGCCGCGCCCGTCACCACCAGCCGCAGCGCCGAGAGGTCATGGGCATCGCGGGCCGGGTGGTCCAGGAGGGACTGGTGGAGCGTCGGTGGGCCCGGCAGCACCGACACCCGTTCAGCCGCGATGTTCGCCAGCGCCGTGTCCACGTTGAACACCGGCTGCGGGATCATCGTCGCGCCCCGCATCAGGCACGCGATCACCCCGGCCTTGTAGCCGAAGGTGTGGAAGAAGGGGTTCACGATCAGGTAGCGGTCCGATGCGCGCAGGCCCGCCAGGTCCGCCCAGGTCTCGTACGCCCTCAGCGTCTGCCCGTGCGTGATCATCGCACCCTTCGGGCGGCCCGTCGTCCCCGAGGTGAAGATGATGTCCGACAGGCAGGTGGTGTCCAACTCGGCTGATCTGGCACGGACTTCCGTCTCCCCCGCCCCCTCCCCTCCCGCCAGGAAGTCCTTCCACGTCGAGAAGTCCGGCGGTGCGTCCTCCGAGAGCACGACCACCTGTTCCAGGTCCGGGAGGCCGGGCAGGGGGACCGATCCTCCGCGCCCCTCCCCCGCCGCCCGCCGCAGCGACGCCACATACGACGTGCCCAGGAACGTCCCCGTCACGAACAACAGCCGCGCCCCGCTGCGCCGCAGTACATCAGCCGCTTCCGCCCCCTTGAAGCGCGTGTTCAGCGGGACCAGTACTCCTCCTGCCGACACCGCCCCCAGCGCCGCGACCATCCAGTCCAGGGAGTTGGGCGCCCACACAGCTACCCGGTCACCCACCCCCACGTTGGCGGCGATGCAGGCCGCCGCCGCGCGTTCCACCCGGGCGCCCAGTTCGGCGTACGAGATACGGGTACGGCCGTCGACCACCGCCTCGGTGTCCGCGTACCGTTCCGCGGCCCACCGCACCAGGTCCGGAATGCTGCTCCACTTCGTCGTCTCGTTTCGCACGACCAGCCTCCCCATACATAGCTGACTGTCCGTCAGATTAGCTGTAACCTGACGAACTGTCAGCAAGCCCCACAGCCTGTGGAGGTACGTGCAGCGATGCCCCTCAAGGACGCCACCGCCATCGTCGGCATCGGGCAGACGCCTTTCGCCAGGCATCTCGACCAGGACGAGAAGACCCTCGCCTGTCGTGCCGTCCTCGCCGCTCTCGACGACGCCGGGATCGACCCGGGTGAGGTCGACGCCCTCGCCTCCTACACCATGGAGGAGACGGAGGAAGTCGAGCTCGCCAAGGCGCTCGGCCTCGGTGATCTCACCTTCTTCAGCAAGGTCGGTTATGGAGGCGGGGGTTCGTGTGCCACCGTCGCCCACCTCGCCTCCGCCATCGCCGCCGGGCAGGCCACGGTGGGCGTCGCCTGGCGGTCGCGGAAGAGGGGGAGTGGGCCGCGGCCCTGGACCAATACCGCTGTGCAGCTGCCCACTCCGGCCCAGTGGACCCGCCCCTTCGGCCTCCTCCGGCCCGTCGACGAGATCGCCATGCTCGCCCGGCGGTACATGCACGAGTACGGCGCCACCCGGGACCACCTCTTCAACGTCGCCCTCGCCTGCCGCAACCGGGCCAACCAGAACCCGGCGGCCGTGATGTACGAACGGCCCCTCACCCGCGAGATGTACATGACCTCCCGCTGGATCAGCGAGCCCCTCTGCCTCTTCGACAACTGCCTCGAGACGGACGGGGCGTTGGCCGTTGTCGTCGTGTCCCGCGAGCGGGCGCGGGACTGCCGCCGCCCGCCCGTCTACGTCCACTCCGCCGCCCAAGGGCTGCCCGCCCAGCACCACGGCATGGTCAACTACTGGAACGACGACCCCCTCACCGGCCCCGCCTGGACCGCCGCCCGGCATCTGTGGAAGCACTCCGACCTCACGCCGGACGACGTCGACGTGGCGCAGATCTATGACGCCTTCACGCCCCTGATACCGCTGTCGCTCGAGGGTTACGGCTTCTGCGCGCGCGGCGAGGGCGGGGCCTTCACCGAGGGCGGGGCGCTGGAGATCGGTGGGCGGCTGCCGCTCAACACCGGGGGCGGTGGGCTCTCCGAGGCGTACGTCCATGGCTTCAACCTCATCACCGAGGGCGTGAAGCAGTTGCGCGGCACCAGCACCGCCCAGATTCCCGGGGCGGCCACCTGCCTCGTCACCGCCGGTGAGGGAGTCCCCACATCCGCGCTGCTGCTGAGGAGTTGAGCGCCAATGCTGACCCCTGTCCTCGACTCCGACGGCGCCCCCTTCTGGGAGTACGCCGCCCTCGGCGAGCTGCGCGTCCAGGCCTGCGCCGACTGCGGCGAACCCCGCTTCCCGCCCCGGCCGTGCTGCCCGCACTGCCGTTCCTTCGAGAGCGAGTGGCGTGCCACCTCCGGGCGCGGGCGCGTCTGGTCGTACGTCGTCCCACACCCCCCGCTCCTGCCGGACTACGCCGCGCAGGCGCCGTACAACGTGATCGTCGTCGAACTCGACGACCTGCCCCGGATACGCCTCGTCGGGAACCTGGTCAGCGAGTCGGGGGCGCCGCTCGACTCCGTGCCGGTGGAGCGGATCCGGATCGGGGCCGGGGTCCAGTTCGTGTACGACGCCGGCAGCGGACTGCCCCGGTGGATCCTGGAGCGGCCGTGAGCACCGTGCGTGTGAGCTCCGACAAGGACACCGGCGTCGCGGTCGTCACCCTCGACCGGCCCGCGCGGCTCAACGCCATCGACCTCACCATGGCCGCCGAACTCGCCGACGTATGGCGTGCGTTGCGGTTCGACGACGCCGTACGGGCCGTCGTGCTGACCGGCGCCGGTGAGCGGGCGTTCTGCACGGGGATCGACCGGGATGCCACCGTGCCGCAGCCCTCTTCGCCGTACATGCAGGACGATCCGCTGCTCGGGGTCGGGCCGAAGGCCAACGACCTGTGGAAGCCGGTCGTCGCGGCCGTCGCCGGGATGGCGTGCGGGGGTGCCTTCTATCTGCTCGGGGAGTGCGAGTTCCTCGTCGCCGACAACACGGCCACCTTCTTCGATCCGCACACCACCTACGGCATGGTCAGCGCGTACGAGTCGGTGCTGATGGCGCAGCGGATGCCGTACGGGGAGGCCGCGCGGATGATGCTCATGGGAACCGCCGAGCGGATCTCCGCGCGACGGGCCTTCGACATCGGGCTCGTCTCCGAACTGACCGAGCCTGGCGGGGCGTTGGCCGCCGCCGCCGTCTGTGCCGAGGTCATCGCCGGGTACCCGGTCGAGGGTGTGCAGGGCACCGTGCGCGCCCTCTGGTCGGCCAAGCAGGTGGCCCGGAGCCAGGGCTTCGCCCAGGCCCCGCACCTCATCGCGCTCGGCAACCTGCCCGCCGATCGCCAGGCGGAGCTGTTCGCCGCGCGACGGTCGGGGGAGTTCCGGACGCGGTGAGCCCATCAGTGGGGTGAGCAGTGCTGCATGGCGACCACCGCCTACCCGGCGTAGCGTCTGCCGTGAGAGCGGTGAACAGGGCTGCTCCCCGCTGTGGCGGCCGCCGTCCGGGACCCCTTCCGTGCGCCCGGTACGACGGCCGTCCCCGGCATCGGCCAAGAGGTGCGCCCGGTACGGCCGTCCCCGCGCGCGCATCACGACGTGCGCGCCGTACCCGTGCCCTTCTCCGCGTCCAGGGCGTAGACGCACCGGTCCTTGCTGCACGCGTACACCACGCCGTCCCTGACGACCGGTGCGCCGGTGATCTCGCCGCCCGTCGCCAGCTTCCAGCGCAGTCGGCCGTCGTCGGCCTTCAGCGTGTACAGCAGGTGGTCCGTCGAGCCGAAGTGGATGCGCCCCTCGGCGACCGTGGGGGTGCCGACGATGTCGCCGCCCGCCTGGAAGCGCCACTTGGGCGTGCCCGTGACGGCGTCCAGGGTGTACAGGCCCTTGCCGCTGCCCACGTGGACGTGGCCCGCGGCGACCAGCACCGGCTCTATGGAGGCGCGGGCCTCGGTGGCGATGCGCCAGCGGTCGCGGCCGTCGGTGGCGTCGAGGGCGTAGACGGTGCCGAGGTAGTCGGCGAGGTAGATGCCGCCGCCGGTCACCGCGGGGCCCGGTGCGAAGGTCGGCGGGGAGAGGAAGACCGCCGGGGCCTCGAAGTGCCAGCGCACCATGCCGGTCGTCGCGTCGACGGCGAGGACACGGGTGCCGGCGGAGACGTAGACGTAGCCGTCGGGGGCGTGGGTGAGGCGGACCGGGACGCCGCCGCAGGAGGCCGCGTCGCCGATGGGGTACGCCCAGCGCTCCTCGCCGGTGCGGGCGTCGAGGGCGCGGAGGCGAGCGTCCTGCCAGACGTAGACGGTGCCGTCGTGGACGGCGGGTCCGGCCTCGGGGGACTCGAAGTCGGTCTGACAGCCGGAGATCTCCCACAGCTTCTGCCCGCCGGCGGCCTCCCAGGCCTGGACGCCGCCGCCACGGGTGCCGGTGACGACCGTGCCCCGGTCGGCCTTCAGCGAATACACCCACGCGTCGGTGGACAGCCGCCACAGGTCGCCGCCCTCGCGGGCGTCCAGGGCGAAGAGGGTGGGGCCGTCGGAGGCGTGGATACGGCCGTCCGCGACCGCCATCGACCAGGCCACGTCCCGCGTCTTGAAGCGGCGGCGGCCGGTGGCGACGTCGAGGGCGTGCACCTCGAAGGAGGTGACGTAGACGAGGTCGCCGTCGACGGAGGGGGTGCCCCACACGTCGTTGGACATGCGGAAGCGCCAGGGACGCCAGCCGGCGGCCGACTCCGGGGGCGCGGGCGGCGCGACCTGCGGTACGGCGGGGTCGGCGCCGTTGACGCCGGGGCGCGGGCGGGACCAGTGGGCGACGAGGCCCGCCTCCGGAGGGGGTGCCTTGACGGCGGCGGCGCGGGCGTCGGCGACGCGCGGTCCGGGGCCGATCGGCACCTGGGCGCCGGCCAGCCGGACCGGTCCGGTGTCGGGCGCACCCACGGGCACAGGGCCGACCGGCACAGGACCCACGGGCACGGGCGCCGGCGCGGTCGGGACCACGGGGTCGTACGCGGGCGGCGGGGGTACGGCCGCGCGGCCACCGCTCACCGGGGCCGGTCTGGGCGCCGGACGGCCGCCGCGCCGGGACTCGATCAGACCGACCGCCTTCTCGGGCAGCCACGCGGACGCCGTACCGCTGTCGTCGGAGCCGGAGCCGAAGAGGTGCGGGGCGAGCTGGGCCTGGAGGTCGGCGGGGTTGGGGCGGGCCGTGGCCTCCATCTGCATGCAGGACTCGATGAGCGGGCGCAGCTCGTCCGGCAGGCCCGCCAGGTCGGGGCCCTCGCGCAGCAGCATGAAGACCGTCTCGACCGGGTTGGCGCCGTGGAAGGGCGGGTGTCCGGTGGCGGCGAAGACCAGCATCGAGCCGAGCGAGAAGACGTCGCTCGCGCCGGTCACGCTGCGCGAGTCCTTGGCCTGCTCCGGGGACATATAGGCCGGGGTGCCGACGGCGACGTTCGTCATCGTCAAACGAGTGTTCGAAACGCCGGATGCGATACCGAAGTCGATGACCCGGGGGCCGTCCTCGACGACGAGCACGTTCGACGGCTTCAGGTCTCTGTGCACCAGCCCGGCGCCGTGGATGGACTGGAGCGCCTCGGCCACGCCCGCCGCGAGCCAGCGCACCGCCTGGGCCGGGAGCGGCCCGCAGTCGTTCACTATCTCCTCGAGGGAGGGCGCGGGGACGTACGCGGTGGCCAGCCACGGCACGGCGGCACGCGGGTCGGCGTCGACGACGGCCGCCGTGTAGAAGCCGGAGACCGCGCGGGCCGCCTCCACCTCGCGCGTGAAGCGGACACGGAACAGCTGGTCCTCGGCGAGCTCGGTCCGGACCGTCTTGATCGCCACGCGCCGCCCGGACGCCGAGCGCGCGAGATAGACCAGCCCCATGCCGCCGGCACCCAGCCGTCCCAGCACCTCGAACGGCCCGATCCGCCGCGGATCGTGCTGCGTCAGCTGATCCACCACTTGCCTGCCACCTCCCCGTACGAGCCGCGTCCACCCACATATGTACGCGACCCAGTGCAGCGTCTCACCACCGCACCGCCGTGGCGGCACGCAACCCCGATTCTTCCTGTCCGAAGACCAGGTTGCGAACCCGGCGACATCATGGGTGTCTCATGACAAGTAAGACATTTCAACGTTGGAGCAGCGCGAAGGACGCCCCCTGATTGTCGGTGACGACCGCCACACGCCCGTACGACGTCTCGAAGGCGGGCGCCTGCACCCGGCCACCAAGGCCCAGCACCGCCTCAGCGGCTTCCCCGACGTCACCGACGCGGAAATGGACGAGGAAGTGCGGCGGCATCTCGGCCGGGAAGACGTCGGAGACGGGCGCGCGGCCGAAGTCGGGCTCGGCGCCGGTGCCGAACAGGGCGTCGTGGAAGAGACCGCCGTAGAAGGTGTTGGCCGCCTCGGTGTCCCGCGCGTACAGCTCCACCCAGGCGAAGGTGCCCACCTCGTGGCGCCGCCCGAACCCCGGATGACTCCCGGCCTGCCACAGCCCGAAGACGGCGCCCTCCGGGTCGGCGGCGAGCGCGAACGTGCCCTGCCCGCCGACCGGCAGCGGCACCATCACCACCTGGCCACCGGCCGCGAGGATCCGCCGGCACAGGGCCTGGGCGTCCGGCGTCGCGAAGTACACCGTCCACACCGTGGGCATGCGCCCGTCGGTCTTGTGCGAGAGCGCGGCGACGGGCGAGCCGTCCCGGTACGCCCACACCGAGGAGTCGTAGGCGTCCTCGAAGGTCCACCCGAAGAGCTCACCGTAGAACCGCCGGCCCGCGGCCACGTCGGGAAGCTGCGCGTCGACCCAGCAGGGGATGCCTTCTCCGTACGTCGCGCCAGACTCCCCTTCGTTCGCCTCTTCGTTCCCGGATGCCCTGTTTTCGGCCATGCCGCCAAAGTAACCGTGCAGCGCGCACCCCGCAGACCGGGCGCACCACTCCCCATACACCCATGCACCCCATTTGCAGTCGGCCGAATCGCGCTCCGATCACCCCTCGGTAAGCTGACGGCATGACAGGACAAGTGCGTACCGTCGACGGCCGCGTGGCCGGCCGACGTGGGCAGGCGACCCGGCAGAAGCTGCTCGACTGCCTCAGCGAGATGCTCAGCTCCTCCCCCTACCGGGACGTCAAGGTCATCGATGTCGCCCGGAAGGCGGGTACTTCGCCCGCGACCTTCTACCAGTATTTCCCGGACGTCGAAGGTGCCGTCCTGGAGATCGCCGAGGAAATGGCCGCCGAGGGCGCCGGGTTGACCGAACTGGTCGCCGGCCGTTCCTGGGCCGGCAAGTCCGGCTGGCAGACCGCGCAGGAACTCGTGGACGGATTCCTTGAGTTCTGGCGCAAGCACGACGCGATCCTGCGCGTCGTCGACCTCGGTGCCGCCGAAGGGGACAAACGGTTCTACAAGATCCGTATGAAGATCCTCAACTCGGTGAACAACTCCCTGTCCGACTCCATCGCCGAGTTGCAGGCCAAGGGCAGGGTCGACAAGGACGTGAACCCGGCGGCTGTCGCGGGCTCGCTGGTGGCGATGCTGGCCGCGGTGGCCGGGCACCAGAAGGGCTTCCAGAGCTGGGGCGTCAAACAGGCCGAACTCAAGCCGAACCTGGCCCTGTTGGTGCACCTGGGCGTGACCGGAAAGAAGCCGACGAAGTAGCCCCGGCCCTCTTACGAGTTCCCAAGTCCTGTCTGACAGGCGGTGGTTCACCAACGTGGACTGCCGCCTGTCGTGCGTGCGGGGCCCTTGTCGTGCGTACGGTCAGACGGCCACCTCGCCGGCCTCGAACAGCCGCGCCGCGTCCGCCGCCCGCGCCCGCAACCGATGCACCGGCCCGAACAGCAGCTCGTCCCCCGCGGCCCGCTTGAAGTACAGATGGGCCTCGTGCTCCCAGGTGAACCCGATCCCGCCGTGCAGCTGGATCCCCTCACCGGCGGCCGTCCGCAGCGCCTCCAGCGCCTGTGCGAGCGCGAGAGGGCCCACCCGCTCCCCGTGCACGGTCGCCCAGGCCGCGTAGTACGCCGCCGACCGAGCGGCCTGCACCTGCACATACACATCGGCCAGCCGGTGCTTCACGGCCTGGAAGGACCCGATCGCCCGCCCGAACTGCTCACGCTGCACGACGTACTCCACGGTCCGCTCCAGAGCCCGCCCGGCGGCCCCGACGGCCTCGGCGGCGAGCACGGTGGCGACGGTGTCTCCGAGGGCGGAGAGGGTGGGGAGGATGTCTCGATCGTCCGCGCCCAGCAACTCGGCTTCGACATCCCGGAGTTGGATACGCCCCTGGGGCCGGGTGGCGTCGAGGGCGGTCTGCCGGGTCCGTACGACCCCTGCCGCGTCCCCGGCCACGAGGAAGAGCAGCGTGCGTGACCGCGCGAACCCCCCGACATGGGCGGCGACGACGAGCAGCCCGGCGCTGTGCCCGTCCAGCACCTGGGCGACTTCTCCGTACAAGCGCCACCCGCGCCCGGTCTGCCGCGCCTGAACGCCTCCCGCCCGGCCTCCACCCGCCCAGTCACCACCATTTCCCCCGGTCAGGGCGAGGACGGCGGCCAGGGCGGTGCCGGGCACGGCGAGGGTGGCGGTGAGCGCGCCGGCGGCGAGGCGGGGCAGGAGACGGGAGCGCTGGGCGTCGGTGCCGAGGGCGAGGACCAGGGGCGCGGCGAGGACGCAGGTGGCGAGCAGGGGGGAGGGTGCGAGGGCACGCCCCGTCTCCTCGCAGGCAAGGGCGAGTTCGGTCACCGAGCAGCCGACACCGCCGTACGCCTCCGGGAGGGAGAGCCCGGGCAGGCCGAGCTGATCGGCGAGGGCGGTCCACAGGACGGGATCGTGGCCCTCCGGACTGTCGAGGGCGGTACGCAGCTCCTCCGGGCCGCAGCGTTTGTGGAGCAGTTCGCGCAGGGTGCGGCGGATCTCGTCCTGCTCGGCGGTGAGACGACTGTCCATGGCTCTGCCCTCCACATCTGATGTACCGTCAGATTTATGTCACAAGTCAACGCAGGCCGGAAGGTGGCGGCGGTCGGAGTGGCTCTCTCCGACTGCGGCCGCGTGGACGACACGACCCCGTACGCCCTGCACGCCCAGGCGGCCCGCCGGGCCCTGGCGGACGCCGGCCTCGACCGCTCCGTGGTGGACGGCTTCGCCTCGGCGGGCCTGGGAACCCTGGCCCCGGTGGAGGTGGCGGAGTACCTGGGCCTGCGACCCACCTGGGTCGACTCCACGTCCGTGGGCGGCTCGACCTGGGAGGTCATGGCGGCGCACGCGGCGGACGCGATAGCGGCGGGGCACGCGAATGCGGTGCTGCTGGCGTACGGCTCGACGGCACGGGCGGATGTGAAGGCGGGCCGGCGGACGGGGAACCTCTCCTTCGGCGCCGGCGGGCCCTTGCAGTTCGAGGTCCCGTACGGCCACACGCTGATCGCCAAGTACGCGATGGCGGCGCGGCGGCACATGATCGAGTTCGGGACGACGATCGAGCAGTTGGCGGAGGTCGCGGTGCAGGCCCGGTCCAACGCGGCCCTGAACCCGGACGCGATGTTCCGCGACCCGATCACGGTGGACGACGTCCTCTCCGGCCCGATGATCGCCGACCCCTTCACCAAGCTGCACTGCTGCATCCGCTCGGACGGCGGGGCGGCGGTGCTGCTGGCCGGGGAGGACGTCGTACGAGACTGCCGTACGGCGCCCGTCTGGATCCTCGGCACCGGGGAGCATGTCTCGCACGCGGCGATGTCGGAGTGGCCGGACTTCACGGTGTCACCGGCGGCAGTGAGCGGCCGGCTGGCGTTCGAGCGGGCCGGGGTGAGTCCCGAGGAGATCGACTTCGCGGAGATCTACGACGCGTTCACGTACATGACGCTGGTGACGCTGGAGGACCTGGGGTTCTGCGGGAAGGGGGAGGGGGGCGCGTTCGTGGAGAAGGGACGGCTGCTGGTGCGGGGAGGGGGGCTGCCGGTGAACACGGACGGGGGTGGACTGTCGGCCCAACACCCCGGTATGCGGGGGCTGTTCCTGCTGGTGGAGGCGGTACGGCAGCTTCGGGGGGAGAGTGGGGAGCGGCAAGTACGGGTGGGGGGTGGCGAGTTGCCCCGGCTCGGAGTGGCGTCCGGAACCGGGGGGTGGTTCTGCTCCTCGGGGACGGTGGTGTTGGGGCGTTAGGGGTTGGCGAACGGCTGGGCGAAAAGGCTGTTCCAGGGACGGTCACCGCGTCCGCCTGCTCGGCGTGAACGGTCCGGTCTCGGGGGCCACGCATGCGTCGACGATGGTCTCCTCGCCGGCCGCCGAGCCATCCATGCAGAGCCGGCCGCCCTTGACGCGCAGGTCGAGGAAGAACCGCGTGGTCGCGCCGGACTGCTTGAGGCCGTGGATGCGTTCGTCAATGTAGCCGAGGTCGTTCAGGGTCTTTTGGACCTGGTCGGGTGTGGGATCGGCCAGGCCCAAGAGCGCCTGGGTGATGCGCTCCTCGTGAAGGGTGCTCGCACACCAATCGGCAGCATCCAATTCCAGTTCCACTGCCCGCGTGGGGGCGCGTGGCCCCTCCAGAGCGTCGGTCGCGGGATCGTCGGTCGGCAGCGGTTCCTTCGACGGGGCGTCCGACGGGCATGATCGCGCAACCTTGTTCAGCATCGCGGTGAAAGCGGCCTGTTGATCCGAATCGGACGGCGCCTCGGTGCGCTCGGCGCTGACGGCGTCGGCGGGCTTGCCGTGCGATCCGGCGGCACTTGTCGTCTCGGTGCCGCAGGCGGTAAGTGCCAGAGCGGCGAGTGCCGTTACCGCGAGGGCGAGCCTCCAGCGGCGCGGGGAGCGGGCAACCGTGCTGGTCAGGTCAGGGATTCGTGTCATGCGCACAGCCTCGGGCCAAGCCCCCCGCTGCACATGAGTACGTGTACTCAACTGCGCAGCTTGCGCCCCAGTGCGGGGCGCCGGAGCCATACTCGGCTCATGGCAGCAACGGATCTTGACGAGCTCCTGAGGTCACTGCGGGTGTGGGCGCCGGGGGCGACGGAGCTACGGCCCTTCGACCCGGCGTCGGCACCGGAGGAGCCGCTTCCCCTGTTCACGAGGTGGTTCGCGGAGGCGGTGGCGGCGGGGCAGCCGGAGCCGCACACGATGTCGCTGGCGACGACGGACGAGGAGGGCCGGGCGGACGTACGGATCGTGATGCTGCACGGGGCGGACGAGGAGGGCTGGTCGTTCGCGACGCACGCGACGAGCAGGAAGGGGCGCGAGCTGAGTGCGCACCCGTACGCGGCGCTGGGGTTCTACTGGCCGGTGCTGGGCCGCCAGGTGCGGGTGCGGGGGCCGGTGACGTCGGCGCCGTCGGAGGAGAGCCAGGCGGACCTGCACGCGCGGTCGACGGGGGCGTTGGCGGCGGCGCTGACGGGGCGGCAGAGCGAAGTGCTGGGGTCGGTGGAGGAGTTGAGGCGGGAGTCGGAGGCGGCGTGGGAGAGGGCCCGGGAGAACCCGACGACGCCGTCCCCGACGTGGACCTTGTACCGACTGGCACCGGAGGAGGTGGAGTTCTTCCAGGGGGACGCGGATCGCAGGCACGTGCGCGTGCTGTACCAGAGGGGGGAGAAAGGCTGGCGCCGCGAGCTGCTGTGGCCGTGAGCCGGAAGGTCACCGTGAGCCGCCGGCTTCTTCCTCAGTGTCGTGCTTCCACGCCCCCGAAGTCGTACACCGTGAAGTCCGCAACGCCCCGGTACCCGATCCGCTGGTACAGGCCGTTGCTCGTCGGGTTGGCGAGGTCCGTGAAGAGGAGTACCTCGTGCGTCCCGGCATTCAGTGCCCTCCGGCTCACCTCCGCAGTGACCGCTCCCGCGTAGCCCCTGCCGCGCAGGTCCGCCGGGGTGTAGACCGCGGCCACCCTGACCTGGCCCCCGACGCGCGTGGTCAGGCTCGCCATCGCCGTCGGGGTGCCGTCGGGGGTCTCCCAGAGCGTGATGCCGTCGTGGGCCAGGCGGGCGTCGGTCCACTCGGCGGGGGACAGCAGGCCCGGCTGCCCTACGGCCGTGCAGAACTCCTCGATCCAGCGCATCACCAGGTCTCGGTCCCGGTCCTCGGCCAGCCGTGACCGCCCCTCGGGTGCCGGCTCGGGGATCACCAACTCGCCCAGGCAATAAAGCCGTTGGCGCTGGTGGACGCTCACCGGCTCCCCCGCCGACCGCTCCCACGCCGTCGCGAACGCCGCCGCCGTGTCACGTTCCCCCGAGACCCCGAGGAGCTGGTGGCCGAGTCCGAGAAGGCGCGTCGCCAGCGCTTCCGCCTCCTCCGGCCTCAGCCCCGTGACGTTCAGCGGGTGCGGCGGGGTGTGGAAGAAGGTCGCCCGGACGTTGCCGTCATCCTCCCTGAGCAGGCCGAAGAGGGGCGCCTCCGTGCCGTAGATGTGCAGTCCTCGGGTGCGGAGCGCGTCGGTCACCGTCAGGGGGACCGTGTGCAGGGCCGGGCGGGAGTGCAGGAAATCGCCCGCTCGGGAGAGGAAGTCGTCCAGGTCTTCGGTGAGGTGCCAGTCATCGGGGCGCATGCCTCATCGTCGGCTCAGCTCACCGGTCGGAACAACGGAATTCCCTCGCGGCCCTCCCGAAAGCACACCTCCAGCTCCATACCCGGCCGTATCCGGGACGCCTCGCAGTCCACCAGTTCGGTCATCATCCGCGGACCCTCGGCCAGGTCGACCACCGCCGCCACGTACGATGTGCGCTCCGGGAAGGGCGGGAGGTCGTTCCGGTGGACGATCGACCATGTGTAGAGGCTCGCCCGGCCGCTCGCCCGCTCCCAGCTCACGTCCTCGCTCCAGCAGTGCGGGCAGAACTCCCGCGGGTAGTGGTGCGCCCGGCCGCACGTCCCGCAGCGCCGCACGAGCAGTCGGCCCTCCGCCGCCGCGTCCCAGTAGGGCGTGGTGAAGGCGTCCGGCTCCGGGACGTCGAACCGTCCCGTCATCCGAACCACCCCAACACCTCGTCCACCGACCACGTCTGCCACGCCATCCCGAACAGTCCCACCACCGAGATCAGCGCCATCATCGAGTTCTGACCCTGTTCCGCCCAGTCGTGGATCATGAGCGTGAAGTAGAGGAGGTTCAGCAGCAGGCCTCCGACCAGGGCGACGGGGGTGAGGAAACCCAGGATCAGGCCGAGCCCCAGGGCCAACTCCGCGTAGACCACGACGTACGCCATCAACCTCGGCCGGGGTTCGACCACCTTGGCGAAGCCCGAACGGACCGGCCCCCACCGGTGTTTCGCCGCCACGTCCGCCGCCCATGCGATGCCGGTCCCCCGCTCGAACCACGCCTTCTTGTCCTTGTGCCGCCAGCTCTCCAGCCACCACAGCCCGAGGCCTATGCGCAGTACGGCCAGCCACTCCGCACCGGTGAGCCAGATCGTGTCCATGGACTCTCCCCGCACCGCTCGTCATATCTGACGGTACGTCAGTTCAGCGGACGCGAGGCGGTCGCGCAAGACCGGAGGAGCACAGCCGAGTGCCCTACGTCACAAATCCCACTCACTCCTCCTACATGCGTGATCAATCCGCAACCAATTCCGGTCTTGACCGAGACCCATCAACCGGGCGCGTGATTACGCTCGCGCTCATGGCCGACTCCACTCTGTCCACGAATCCCACCGACCGTCCCGTATACGTCATCGGCGCCGGGCCGGGCGGCCTCGCCGTCGCGTACGCGCTGCGGGCTCGCGGCATACGAGCCGTGGTCCTGGAGAAGGCCGAGGACGTGGGTTCCTCCTGGCGGCGCCACTACGACCGGCTCCATCTGCACACCACCCGCCGTCTGTCCGGCCTGCCCGGGCTGCCGATGCCGCGCCGGTTCGGGCGGTGGGTGTCGCGGGACGACGTGGTGCGGTACCTGGAGAAGTACGCCGAGTTCCATGAGCTGGAGATCGTCACCGGCGTCGAGGTGACGCGCGTCGACCGCTCGGCCGACGGTGCCGGCTGGCTGCTGCGCGCCTCCGGCGGACGCGAGCTGACCGGTGCCGCCGTGGTCGTCGCCACCGGGTTCAACCACACTCCGCGCATCCCGGAGTGGGCCGGGCGCGACACGTACACCGGCGAGTTCCTGCACGCCGGTGACTACCGGAACGCCACGCCCTTCGCCGGCCGGGACGTCCTCGTCGCCGGTGTCGGCAACACCGGTGCGGAGATCGCCGTGGACCTGGTGGAAGGGGGCGCCTCGCGCGTACGGCTGTCCGTGCGCACCGCCCCGCACATCGTGCGGCGGTCGACCGCCGGGTGGGCCGCGCAGTACACGGGTGTCCTGGTACGGCGGCTGCCCGTCGGCCTCGTCGACCGGCTCGCCCGGCCGATGTCGAAGCTCAGCGTGCCCGACCTGGCCGAGCACGGGCTGCCGCGCCCCGACACCGGGCTGTACAGCCGGGTCAAGGACGGAGCCATCCCCGTGCAGGACGTCGGTCTCATCGATGCCGTGCGCAAGGGGCGTGTCGAGGTCGTGGCCGCCGTCGACTCGTTCGAGGACGGGAAGGTCGTCCTCGCCGACGGCAGCCGCGTCTCGCCCGACGCCGTGATCGCCGCCACCGGGTACGTCCGTGCACTGGACGGCCTCGTCGGCCACCTCGGCGTGCTCGACGGGCGCGGCAGACCGGTCGCCCACGGCGCCCGCACCCCGGCGGACGCCCCCGGCCTGTACTTCACCGGCTTCACCAACCCCATCAGCGGCATGTTCCGCGAGCTGGCGATCGACGCGGAGAAGATCGCGAAGGCGGTCACGCGGGGCGCGGCGGGGCGGATATCCCAGCTTCCCGTGCAGTAGGCGAGGGGTTCTGCCTGTTCGGCGACTTTGCCTGCAGACCCGTTCCTGACACAGCGTCAGTTCAGTAATCTGAGAAATACCTGACGCTGCGTCAGTTCACGTGCTGTCACACAGGAGCGGGCGGACCGATGCTTGGATCAACCCACGGCACCCTCACCACCGACTCCCGCCGGGCCCGGGCTATCGCCTGCGGCGAGCAGCGCCCCGGGCCCGCCGTACACGATCAGGTGGACGACACCGACGTCAGCGGGCGCCCGCTGTACGCCGCCGTACCTGATCTGGACCGGTTCTTCCGGCCCGAGTCCGTCGCCGTGGTCGGCGCCTCGGACGCCGAGGGACGGCCCAACACCGGTATCACCCGGCAGCTCCTGTCCTGGGCCGAGCGGGTGGGGGCGCGGGTCCATCCGGTGCATCCCACCCGGCCGTCGGTCTTCGGGATCCCCTGCTCGCCCTCCGTCGCCGAGCTGCCCGAGCAGGTCGACCTCGCTGTGCTGCTGGTCGCGGACCCGCTGCCGGTGGTCGGGGAACTCGCCGAGGCCAAGGTCAGGTTCGCCGTCGCCTTCGCCTCCGGGTTCGCGGAGACCGGTGAGGCCGGGGCCGCCGTACAGGACCAACTGGCCGCCGCCGCACGGAAGGCCGGGCTGCGGCTGCTCGGGCCGAACACCAACCTCAACGCCTTCGAGCGGTTCCGGGACGACCTGGAGGGGCCGGCGATCGCGCTCATCACCCAGTCCGGGCACCAGGGTCGGCCCGTGTTCGCCCTCCAGGAGCTGGGCATCCGCCTCTCGCACTGGGCGCCGACAGGCAACGAGGCCGACCTGGAGACCGCCGACTTCATCTCCTGGTTCGCCGAACGGCCCGAGGTCGGCGCCATCGCCTGCTACGTCGAGGGGTTGAAGGACGGCCGCTCCTTCCTGCTCGCCGCCGACCGCGCCGCCCGCCGCAAGGTGCCGGTCGTCGCGGTGAAGGTCGGGCGCACCGAGGCCGGCGCCCGCACCGCCGTCTCGCACACCGGCAAGCTGACCGGCGCGGACGACGTGGTCGACGCGGCGATGCGGCAGTACGGCGTGATCCGCGTCGACGGTCTCGACGAACTCCAGGACACCGCCGCCCTGTTGGCGCGGGCGCGGGCTCCCCGGGCCGAGGGCGTCGTCGTCTACTCGATCTCGGGCGGCACGGGCGCGCACGTTGCCGACCTGGCCGCCGAGGCCGGGCTCCAGCTGCCCGCCCTGTCGTCGACCAAGCAGGCCGAGCTGCACCAGTGGATACCCGAGTACCTGAGCGTGGCCAACCCCGTCGACAACGGTGGCCATCCGGTCGGGGACGCGCGCGGACGGAAGATCATCGACGCGATCCTCGCCGACCCTGCGGTCGGCGTGCTGATCTGCCCGATCACCGGGCCCTTCCCGCCGCTCAGCGACCGGCTCGTGCGGGACCTGGTGGAGGCGGCGGAGACCACGGACAAGCTGGTGTGCGTGGTGTGGGGGTCGCCGGTCGGCACCGAGCCGGCGTACCGCGACGTACTGCTCGGCTCCTCCCGTGTGGCCACCTTCCGGACCGTCGGCAACTGCCTCACCGCCGTCCGCGCCTACCTGGGCCACCACCGCTTCGTCCGTGATTACCACTCCCCCTTCGACGAGGCCCCGCGCACTCTCTCGCCCTCCTTCCGCAAGGCAGCGGCGCTGATGCGGTCCGGGCAGCAACTGAGCGAGCACGCGGCGAAGCAGCTCCTGCGCGCGTACGGCATCCGGGTGCCGCGCGAGCAACTGGTGACCAGCGCGGCAGGCGCCGTGCGCGCGGCGGCACAGGTCGGCTATCCGGTGGTGATGAAGGCGTCCGGCGCGCAGATCGCCCACAAGACCGAGCTGGGCCTGGTGAAGATCGGGCTCACGTCGGCCAGCCAAGTGCGGGACGCCTACCGCGAGTTGACCGACATCGCCCGCTACGAGGGCGTCTCGCTGGACGGTGTCCTGGTGTGCCAGATGATCGAGCGGGGCGTGGAGATGGTCGTCGGGGTCACCCACGACGAGCTGTTCGGGCCGACGGTGACCGTGGGGCTGGGCGGGGTGCTCGTCGAGGTCCTGCGGGACGCGGCCGTGCGCGTGCCGCCGTTCGGCGAGGAGCAGGCCCGGGACATGCTCGCCGAACTGCGCGGCCGGGCCCTGTTGGATGGGGTCCGGGGCCGGCCGCCCGCCGACCTCGATGCGCTCGTCGAGGTCGTCCTGCGGGTGCAGCGCATGGCCCTGGAGCTGGGCGACGACCTCGCGGAACTGGACATCAACCCGCTGGTGGTACTGGACCGGGGGCAGGGCGCGGTGGCGCTGGACGCGTTGGTGGTGTGCCGATGACGGGCGAGGAGACAGGGGTACGGCACGAGGTGCGCGACCATGTCTCGTACCTCACCCTCGATCGGCCCGAGGCGCTGGGCGCCCTCACGCCCGAGATGCGCGAACGGATCATCCGGCTCCTGGCGGCGGCGACCTCCGACCCCGACGTGCGGGCCGTGGTCCTCACGGGGACTGGGCGCGGTTTCTGCGCGGGCGCGGATCTGCGGGGCGGTGCCGGCACCGGTGAGCGGGTGGCCGGTGACGTCGCCCGCATGCTCCGGGTCGGCGCCCAGCGGCTGACCGCCGCCGTCCTGGACTGCGAGAAACCGGTGATCGCGGCCGTGAACGGTACGGCGGCCGGGCTCGGCGCGCATCTCGCGCTCGCCTGTGACCTCGTGCTCGCCGCCGAATCGGCCCGGTTCATCGAGGTGTTCGTACGGCGCGGGCTCGTGCCGGACGGCGGCGGCGCCTATCTGCTGCCGCGGCTGATCGGCCCGCAGCGCGCCAAGGAGCTGATGTTCTTCGGCGACGCGCTCTCGGCGCCGGACGCGGAACGGCTCGGGCTGGTCAACCGGGTCGTATCGGACGGGGAGTTGGCCAAGACGGCCGGGGAGTGGGCGGCACGGCTCGCGGCGGGGCCCACGCGCGCGCTCGCCCTGACCAAGCAGCTCGTGAACGCCTCCCTCGAAAGCGACCGGGCCACGGCGTTCGCCGCGGAGGCCGCCGCCCAGGAGATCAACATGATGACGGCGGACGCACGGGAGGGCCTCCAGGCCTTCGTGGAGCGCAGGAGCCCCGAGTTCGGGGGACGGTGAGAAGGGTTGCCGTCTGAGCTTCCCACCTGACGCGCCGTCAGCTTCAATGGGCAGCGTGATGGGACATGCAGGGGCGGCCGCCGCAGCCGTTCGTTACCTCAGGTCGGAACACCGGTCCCCCGGGGTCGAGCCGCTTCCGCGCCCCGAGTTGCGGTGCGTCCGGGACGATGAGCGGGCGCCGGTGGAGCAGGCCGAGTTCCGGCGTGTGCTGGGGAGCTTCGCCACCGGCGTGACCGTGGTGACGGCACCCGCCTCCGACGGCGAGGACGGTCCCGCCGGGTTCGCGTGCCAGTCCTTCTCCTCCCTCTCCCTCGACCCGCCCCTCGTCGTGTTCCTGGTGGGCCGTACGTCGACGACGTGGCCGCGCATCGCCCGCGCGGGCGTCTTCTGCGTCAACGTCCTGGAGGCCGGGCAGGGGGAGCTGTGCCGTGCCTTCGCGGTGCGGGGCGCGGACAAGTTCGCAGGCGTCGAGTACGACGAGGCACCCGTCTCCGGTTCCCCGCGCCTGACCGGCACGCTCGCGTGGATCGACTGCACCGTCCACGCGGTGCACACCGGCGGCGACCATCTGATCGTCGTGGGACGGGTGGACGCCCTGGGGACGGCCGACACCGATGCGGCTCCCCTGCTGTTCCACAAGGGGCGCTTCCTCTAAGCCGCGACCGGCACCGGGGCCGGGACCGCCGGCCGTCGCCGGATGACGAGCGCCATCAGGGCCGCCGCCGCGCACAGGGTGCCGGAGGCGTACCAGACCATGTCGTACGAGCCGAAGACGTCCCGGGTGACACCGCCGAGGAAGGCGACGAGGGCCGCGCCGACCTGGTGGGAGGCCAGGACCCAGCCGAAGACGATGGCGCTGTCCTCGCCGTAGTGCTCCCGGCACAGGGCCAGGGTGGGCGGGACCGTGGCGACCCAGTCGAGGCCGTAGAAGACGATGAAGAAGATCATCGGGGGGTGGACCGACGGCGCGAGCAGCATCGGGAGGAACAGGAGCGAGATGCCGCGCAGGGCGTAGTACATGGCGAGCAGGCGGCGCGGTTCGAAGCGGTCGGTGAACCAGCCGGAGGCGATCGTGCCGACCACGTCGAACACGCCGATGACCGCGAGCAGCGAGGCCGCCGCCGTGATGGGCATGCCGTGGTCGTGGGCCGCGGGCACGAAGTGGGTCTGGATCAGGCCGTTGGTGGAGGCGCCGCAGATCGCGAAGGTGCCGGCGAGCAGCCAGAAGGGGCCGGTGCGGACGGCGGAGGACAGCACCCTGAGGGTGCGGCGGGCGGCGCCGGTGACCGGGGCCGGCTTGGGCACGAACTCCTTGGCGCCGTACGGCTTCAGGCCCACGTCTGCCGGGTGGTCGCGCAGCAGCAGCCAGACGAAGGGGACGACAGCGAGGGCGGCCAGGGCGACCGTGACGGCTGCCGGGCGCCAGTCGTACGTCTCGACCATCCAGGACAGCAGCGGCAGGAAGATCAGCTGGCCGGAGGCGGACCCGGCGGTGAGGATGCCGCTGACCAGGCCGCGGCACGCGGTGAACCAGCGGTTGGTGACCGTCGCGGCGAAGGCGAGCGCCATGGAGCCGGAGCCGAGGCCGACCAGCAGGCCCCAGCACAGGAGCAGCTGCCAGGCCGCCGTCATCCACACCGTCAGGCCCGAGCCGACCGCGATCACGGTGAGCGCGACCGCCACCACCCGGCGGATACCGAAGCGGTCCATCAGCGCGGCGGCGAACGGGGCAGTGAGCCCGTACAGCGCGAGGTTGATGGAGACGGCGGCGCCGATCGTGCCGCGCGACCAGCCGAAGTCCTGGTGCAGCGGGTCGATGAGGAGGCCGGGCAGCGAGCGGAAGGCGGCCGCGCCGATGATCGTGACGAAAGTGACGGCGGCCACGAACCACGCGCGGTGCACCGACGGGCGGCGGGATCGGGAGGGCTTCGGCTGCTCTGCGGCGGCTGTGGCTTCGCTTGTCTGAGTCACGTCATAGAGCTTCCGATACGGTTTCCCCTTCATCGAGTGGCCCGAAGGACAGCATTCGTTAGGATCGGGCCATGAGCAGTGAGCCGGAGTTCCGCCCGCACCGCGTCGTCGTCCTCGCCCTGGACGGGCTGCTGCCCTTCGAGTTGGGCATCCCGCACCGGATCTTCGGCCGCCCCAAGGACGAGCGGGGGCGGCACCTGTACGAGGTCGTCACGTGCTCGGTCCGGCCGCCGGGCCCGGTCGAGACGGACGCCGACTTCTCCATCCACGTCGCACACGGCCCCGAGGCGCTGGCCACCGCCGACACGGTCGTCATCCCGGCTTCGTACGAACTGGGCCCGGTCTTCGAGGAGGGCACCCTGACGGACGAACTGGCCGCTGCCCTGGCCCGCATCCGCCCCGGCACCCGGCTCGCCTCCATCTGCACCGGTGTGTACGTCCTCGCCGCCGCCGGTCATCTCGACGGCCGCCCGGCGACCACGCACTGGGCCGACGCCGACCACTTCCAGCGGATGTTCCCGCGGATCAAGGTGGACGCCGATGTCCTGTTCATCGACGACGGCGACGTGCTGACCTCCGCGGGGGTCGCCGCCGGGATCGACCTGTGCCTGCACATCGTGCGCCGCGACCACGGCACCGCGGTCGCCAACGAGGTGGCCCGCCGCACCGTCGTACCGCCGCACCGCGACGGCGGTCAGGCGCAGTACATCCACCGCCCGGTGCCGGACCCGCAGATGGCCACCACGACCGCCGCCCGTGCCTGGGCGCTGGGCCGGCTGCGAGAGCCGATCCAGCTGCGCGACCTGGCCGAGCAGGAGGCCATGTCGGTGCGCACCTTCACCCGCCGCTTCCGCGAGGAGGTCGGCGTCAGCCCCGGCCAGTGGCTCACCCAGCAGCGCGTCGAACGCGCCCGGCATCTGCTGGAGTCCACCGACCTGTCCGTCGACCAGGTGGCCCGGGACGCGGGCTTCGGCGCGGCCCAGTCGATGCGCCAGCACCTACAGACGGCGCTCGGCGTCACTCCCACCGCCTACCGCCGGACCTTCCGGGCCGGAGGCAACGGAGTCAACGGTGTCGAGGACCACGAGCGGGTCGCCGGCCCGCGCTGAGCGGTCGATACGGCGCTCGCCCCACCAGCCGACCGCCGTGAGCGTCAGGGTCAGCGCGACCCCCGCGAGGATCGCCGTGGACGGTGCGGCCACCTGGAGCAGGGCACCGGCGAGGGAGCCCGTGCCCGCGTAACCGGCGCCTACAGCCGCGTACATGACCGAGTAACCGGCGGCCAGCGCGCCCGACGGCAGGGCCTCGCGCAGGGAGAGGTTACGGGTGAGCATCGCACCCGCCTGGAGCAGCCCCGCCAGTGCCAGCGCGACCGCGATGCCGGGCGCTCCGGGTATCAGTGCGACCAGGGCCACCGCCGCGGCCATCCCGCAGATCAGTACCGCGCTGCGGGTGCGCAGCAGCCCCGGCCAGGACCGGGCGCCGTACACGAACGCGCCGACGGCGGAGGCCACCGACATCGCGGTGAGCAGCGGTCCGGCCCAGCCGACGCCTATGCCGCGCTGTTCGAGCAGGGCGGGCAGGACGAGTTCGGCGAGGGCCAGCAGGGACAGGCTCGCGGCGCCGGTCACGTACACCGGCCAGGCGCGGGCGAGGATGCGGAACTTCGACGTGCCGTCCTGTTCCGGCTCGCCGGCCGCCCAGCCCTCGGGCAGGAACCACAGGCCCGCGACCGCCGCGGCCATCAGCGCGGCCTCCAGCAGGAGCGGGACGCGCGGGGCGACCCCGAGGGCGAGGCCGGTGACGGCGGCCGGGGAGACGGCCCAGACGGCGAACGTGAGCATCGACTCGGCGGACAGCGCCTGCGCCGCCGCGCGCTCCGGGACCAGGGAGGTGAGCAGGGTGCGCAGCCCGCCGGGCGCCGCGGCGGGGGCGGCTCCGGCGAGGAAGGCGAAGGCGCCGAGTATGACGGGGTGCGCGCCGGGGAACGCGCCGAGTCCTGCGAAGCCGACGGCTCCACCGGCGAGTCCGGCGGCCAGTTGGGGCCGGGCCCGCTCGGCCCTGAGACGCATACCGAGCACCGGCGCGCCGACGATCTCGCCGATCACATAGGCGGCGGCGAGGGCGGCGCCCAGGGAGTAACCGCCGGAGCGTTCACGGACCAGGAAGACCAGGGCCAGCGGGGCCATGGCGACCGGCATCCGGGCACCAATGGCGACGCAGGCCCAGGTCAGGACCTGTTTGGAGGCGACTTCGCGGTAGCTCATGCGACGACCGTAGGGGGCGGCATCGACAACGGGCGACGGAATTCCCCCGGCCTGTGGACAACTTCATCAACCCGCGAGGCCCGCGCCCTCAAAAGGTGAGCACCCCGCGGGCGACCCGCCCCGCCTCCGCGTCCGCCCGCGCCTTCTCGAAGTCCTCCACCGGATAGGTCGCGGTGACCAACTCGTCGAGCAGCAACCGCCCTTGACGGTACAGCTCGGCGTACAGGGCGATGTCGCGCTGGGGGCGCGAGGAGCCGTAGCGGCAGCCGAGGATCGACTTGTCCAGGTACATGGAGGAGACCAGGAAGGACGCCTCGGCCGTGGCCGGCGGGACCCCGAGCAGGATCGCCTGGCCGTGCCGGTCGAGGAGGTCGATCGCCTGACGGATCAGCTCGACGCGGCCGACGCACTCGAAGGCGTGGTCGACGCCGGTCGGTAGCAGCTCGCGCACCCCCTCGGTCGAGGTCAGGAAGTCGGTCGCGCCGAACTGCCGGGCCACCGTCTCCTTCGCCGGGTTGGCGTCCACGGCCACGATCCGCAGCGCGCCCGCGATGCGCGCGCCCTGGATGACGTTCAGCCCGATCCCGCCGGTGCCGATGACCAGCACGCTGTCCCCCCGGTCCACACGGGCCCGGTTGAGGACCGCACCCACTCCGGTCAGGACCCCGCACCCGATCAGCGCGGCCGACGGCAGCGGGATGTCCTTCGGGATGCGGACCGCCTGCACCGCCTTGACGACCGTACGTTCCGCGAAGGCCGAGTTGGAGGCGAACTGGTGTACCAGCCCGGCGCCGCGCGTGAACGGCTTCCCCGGCCGGCCGATCGCCTGACGGCACATCGTCGGGCGGCCCCGGTCGCACTCCGGGCACGTGCCGCAGTTCGCGAGCGTGGACAGGGCCACGTGGTCGCCGGGCGCGACATGCGTGACACCCGCGCCGACCGCCTCCACCACCCCGGCGCCCTCGTGGCCCAGCACGACCGGCACCGGGAAGGGGATGGTCCCGTCCACCACCGACAGATCGCTGTGGCACAGCCCGGCCGCCGAGACCGCGACCAGCACCTCACCCGGCCCCGGATCCCGTACCTGCAGGTCGTCCACGACCCGCACCTGCTTGCCGTCGAACACCACACCGCGCATCACACGACCCCCTTCGGCTCCTTCGGCAGACCGAGCACCCGCTCGGCGATGATCGTGCGCTGCACCTGATCCGAGCCGCCGTAGATGGTGTCGGCCCGGGAGAAGAGGAACAGATGCTGGTCCGCGTCGAGTTCGTACGGCGCCGACGGCGACCAGTCGGCCGGCCCCACCCCCGCCGCCGCACCACGCACCCGCACGGCCAGCTCACCCAGCCGCTGATGCCAGCCGGCCCAGAGCAGCTTGGCCGCGCTCGGGGCACCCGCGTCGCCCGAACCCCCCAGCGTGCGCAGGGCGTTCCAGCGCATGACCCGCAACTCGGCCCACTGCCGCACGAGGCTGTCCCGTACGACGGGATCGTCGGCCGCACCCGTCTCGACGGCGGTCCGCACGACGCGCTCCAACTCCCGTGCGAATCCGATCTGCTGGGCGAGCGTGGACACACCCCGCTCGAAGCCGAGCAGACTCATGGCCACCCGCCAGCCCTCCCCCGCGCGACCGACGACATGCTCGGCACGCGCGTGTGCACCGTCGAAGAAGACCTCGTTGAAGTCACTCGTGCCGGTCAACTGCCGGATGGGCCGCACCTCGATGCGCCCCGGCTGGTCCATGGGCACGAGCAGAAAACTCAGCCCGTGATGCCGACGCGACTCCGGTTCGGTACGCGCCAGCACGAAGCACCAGTCGGCCTCGTGGGCGAGCGAGGTCCAGATCTTCTGGCCGGTGACGCGGTAGTGCGCCCCCTCACGGACCGCCGCCGTACGCACTCCGGCCAGATCCGACCCGGCGCCGGGTTCGCTGTAGCCCTGACACCAGAGCTCGTCACCGGCCGCGATGGGCGGCAGAAAACGGCACTTCTGGTCTGCCGTGCCGTGGCCGATGAGGGTGGGCGCGAGGAGGTTCTCCCCGATGTGCCCGGAGCGCGGGGGCGCCCCGGACCGCGCGTACTCCTCGGCCCAGGCGACCTGTTGAGTGAGGGTGGTGGTGCGATTGCCGTAACCGCCCTCGGGCCAACCGATCCCGATCCAGCCGGCGGCGCCGAGGGCACGTTCCCAGGTACGACGGTCCCGAGTGCGCCCAACGTTGCCCGCAAGCCAGTCACGGGCTTCGACGCGGAACGCCTCGTCTTCCACGGTGAACCCGAAGTCCATTGGGGCCTCCTTTGTAATCACCGGCTCACTGCCACGCCCCGAAAGGGGCGCGGGGAACTGTGCGACAAGCCACAACGGACCCGCAGCCGCGACACAACACATCCCCCCGAGCTATTGGGCGTTCGGCCGAAACCCCTGCCGCGCCGCACTTTCCATCGCCGAAAGCTGGGACAGCATCGGCATCGGATCCACCCCCACCGACCCCGGCAAAAACTCAGCGATCCGCTCCGGAGTCCAGGACCCCTCCGCATACGCCGCGCGAAGCTCCCGCGGCTGCGCCCACACGGCGAGTTTCGGTCCGGCGATCGTGTAGACCTGCCCGGTAACCCCCTGTTCCCGCGCCCGATCGGACAGCAGATAGACCACCAGCGCGGCAACGTCCTCCGGCTCCCCGATCTCCGACAGCTCCACAGGAACGCCCGCCGACATCCGCGTACGAGCCACAGGGGCCACCGCATTCGCGGTCACGCCGTACTTATGCAGACCGAGCGCCGCGCTGCGGACCAGCGAGATGATCCCGCCCTTTGCCGCGCTGTAGTTGGCCTGGGACACCGAACCCTGGTGGTTTCCGCTGGTGAAACCGATGAGGGTGCCGTACTTCTGCCGACGCATGACGGCCGAGGCGGCCCGGAACACGGTGAACGTGCCCTTGAGATGGGTGGCGAGGACCGGGTCCCACTCGTCCTCGGACATGTTGAACAGCATCCGCTCGCGCAGGATCCCGGCGACGCAGACGACCCCGTCGAGGCGCCCGTACGCCGCGAGAGCCGTGTCCACGACCCGCTGCCCGCCCGCCATGGTGGAGATGTCGTCGGCGACCGCGACGGCTTCCCCGCCGGCCGCCTCGATCTCCTTGACGACGGCGTCGGCGACCTCGCTGCTCGGCGAGGTGCCGTCCGTCGAGACGCCGTAGTCGTTGACGACGACCCGCGCTCCCTCGGCCGCCGCCGCCAGCGCGACCGCCCGGCCGATGCCCCGCCCCGCGCCGGTCACGGCGACGGTCTTGCCTGTCAAGAAGTTCCCCACGCCCGGCCCCTTCCCGCGGTTTCTGACGGACCGTTAGATTTTAAGGCGCGTCAGTCAGCCGGAGACAAGCCCCGGGAGGCCCCGATGTCATTGCCGGACGAGTTCCACGACATCGCCAAGCACGTGAACAACTGGGGACGTTGGGGGACGGACGACGAGATCGGCACCCTGAACCTCATCACCGACGAAGTGGTGCGCGAGGCCGCCGCCACAGTCCGCACCGGGCGCCGCGTCCCGCTCGCCCTCCCCCTGCGGCAGGACGGCGTGCAGACCGGGATGATCCCGGGACGGGTCAATCCGCTGCACGCGATGGTGCAGATCAACCAGGAGCTGTTCGGGCCGGGAACGGTGGCGTGCAGCGACGACGCCGTGACCATGGGGCTGCAGGCCGGCACCCACTGGGACGCGCTGCCCCATGTCTCGCACTCCGGGAAGCTCTACAACGGCCGGCCCGCCCACACCGTCACCGCGCACGGCGGCGCCGAGTTCGCCGGCATCGACAAGGCGCGGCACATCGTCTCGCGCGGGGTGCTGCTCGACGTGGCACGCGCGCGTGGCGTGGACCGGCTGGCGGGCGGCCACGCGGTCACGCCGGAGGACCTGGAGGCGGCCGAGGAACTCGCCGGTACGCGCGTGCGTGCCGGTGACGTGGTGCTCGTACGGACCGGGCAGGTGCAGGTGTATCTGGCCGGGGACAGGCAGGGGTACGGCTATCCGTCGCCGGGGCTGTCGGTGCGTACGCCGGAGTGGTTCCACGCGCGCGATGTCGCGGCCGTCGCGAACGACACACTCACATTTGAGATCTTTCCGCCCGAGATCGAGAATCTGTGGCTGCCCGTGCATGCCCTCGACCTGGTGGAGATGGGGATGCTGCAGGGCCAGAACTGGAATCTCGAAGAGTTGTCCACAGCCTGTGGAGAAGAGAACCGGTACGCGTTCCTGCTGTCGGCGATGCCGGAGCCGTTCGTCGGGGCGACGGGGACGCCGGTCGCGCCGGTGGCCGTCCTCTGAATCCCGGTCGGCCGCGCTGCAATCCCGGTTGGCGGCGCATGTCCGCCCGCCCCGAGCACGGCCCGGTGCGCCGCCATCCGGCTCGACCCACACTCGACGAGAGCCTCCGTCACCAAGACCCTCGCCGTCCCCTCACGGCGAATCGCTGACCACCAGAGTGATCACACGATCACGCGACGTCAACACCCGTACGGCAATTTGTGATTTACGCCCCATTTCGAGCGGGTGCGCACAGAGGCACGACCCGGCGCACCGCCGACCACGCGACCAGCGGCGTCGGAAATTTCTGCGCCCGTGCCACCACGTTGCCCATCCCGTGCCACCGCGGCGCCTATACGGCCTCGAACGCCAGCCCCTCGTACACCGGGAGCCCTCCCGCGAACGCCGCTGTCGCGGCTTGCCGGGGCTCCTCGCAGCGGTCCAGTTCGCACCAGATGCGCTTGCCCGCGCCCTCGGGGGTCCAGCCCCAGCGGTCGGCGAGTCCATCGACCAGGGCGAGACCGCGCCCGCCGGTCGCGTCGCCGTCCACGCACCGCGGCACCGGGGCGCGGGTGCTGGTGTCGGCCACCTCCAGGCGCACGGTGGCCGCCTCCTCCGCCGTGCCGGGCAGACACAGCCGCAGCACGGCCGGACAGCCGGTGTGCACCACGGCGTTCGTGACCAGCTCGGAGACCAGCAGAATGAGCGTCTCGGCCAGCGGCTCGTCGGCCGCTATTCCGGACCCGGCGATCCGCGAGCGGGCCCATCTCCTCGCCCGCCCCACCTCCGCGGGGTCGGGTCGGATCTCCAGCTGCACTTGAAGCACCTGCACCGCTCACACCATCCGAACCGGCGGACACATGAACCCGTGTCGCGGGAACGCCGCGACGAGGGTCACGACGGGCACCACGACGAGGGCCACGATCGAAGCCATTTTCTGCATGGCCAGAACAAGGACCAGAGCAAGGGTCACGGAATGTGATTCCCTTACGAGCCAGCATGGTTGACGTACAGTCACCCCAACAAGCGCTTCGGGCATATTCCAGCGCGAAGCAGTACGCGTGCGGCATACTGTGCGACGCTCGCGGCGGGGAGTCGAACATGCGTGGGCGAAAGCCCTGGCCGCCGCGCGAGCAGCGGCGCGCACCGCCGGATGCGGAGCCGCCCCTGGGGCGCGTCCGGCATGGCTCGTTCTCGGAACCACTCGCATCCCACAGAAGGTACCGGAGCGGACACCTGACTCCAGGACGTGACGAGTCACGCGTTGGACACAACCCGGTATCAACGCTCCGTGATTCCGGTATGCCACGTTCCGTGACATCCTCGACGGACTTCTCGCCGATCCCGCAGCCCAGAGGGCGTTCGGCGCCTCAGGCGACCAGATCGGCGGCGAGCGCTTCCTCACTCTCCGTGCTGCCTCCGACACGTTGGGCGCGTACCCACGCCCGTTTGAGCAGCAGATGCACCTCTGATTCCCAGGTGAAGCCCATGCCGCCGTGTATTTGGAGGCAGTCGCGGGCGCCGCGCACGGCCGCCTCGTCGGCGAGCAGCCGGGCCGCGGCGATGTCCATCGGGTCGCCGGTGACGGCCGCCGCGTAGACCGCGGCACGGGCCGTCTCGGCACGCACCAGCAGCTCCGCGCACAGGTGTTTGACCGCCTGGAATGCCCCGACGGGCGATCCGAACTGCTCGCGCGTCCGGGCGTGTTGCACGGCCAGCTCGCACGCGCGTGTGGCGGTGCCGAGCTGTTCGGCGGCGGTGAGGAGTACGGCCACACCGTCTCGCACACCCGGATCGGGCACCCGGTGCAGCGGCGTCAGCGGGTCCACCGAGCGCAGCCGTACGGCCCCGGAGGCGTCCCCGAGCACGACGTCGGCCTCCGCCAGCCACTCCACCAGCCCGCCGTCGACGGCCGCGACGACCGTCTCTCCGGTGGCCGCTCCGGGCACGGTCCCGGCCGCGAGGTGGGTGGCCAGCAGAGGGCCGGGCAGCAGGGCGCGGCCGGCCTCCTCGAAGGCCAACACGGTCTCCGGCAGGCCGAGTCCGACCCCGCCGTCCGCCTCGGGCAGCCGCAGGGCGAAGAAACCCGCCGCGCCCAGCTCCCGCCACAGCGCCCGGTCCAGACCGGGTGCCGCGACGGCCGCCCGTAGCGCGTCGGCGTCGAAGCGCCGGGCCAGCAGCTGCCGTACGCCGTCCCGCAACGCGCGCTGGTCGTCGGTCAGTTGGAACCGCACGTCACCGTCCCTTCGGCAGGCCGAGGATCCGTTCGGCCACGATGTTGCGCTGGATCTGCGAGGTGCCGGCGGCGATGGTGTACGACAGGGAGGAGAGCCGGTCGAGGACCCACGGCCGGTCGAGGTCGAGGCACGCGCTGCCGAGGACGTCCGCCGCCGCGTCGTACAGCTCCTGACGGGCGTGCGAATACCTCAGTTTGAAAACCGAACCCCCCACGCCGGGCACGCCGCCAGTGGCCTCCGCCTCGCTCACGTTCCACTGCGTCAGCCGCCACAGCGCGCGGAACTCGGCGTTCAGCGCGCCGAGCCGCCGCCGTAGCGCCGGGTCGTCCCAGCGGCCGTTCTCCCGGGCCGCGCGGGCCAGTTCGCCCAGGACGCGACGGCAGGCGACGACCTCGCCGACAAACGCCGTACCGCGTTCGAAGGACAGCGTCACCATGGTCACGCGCCAGCCGTCGTTCTCCGCGCCGACCCGGTTGGTGACCGGCACCCGCACCTCGTCCAGGAACACCTCGGCGAACTCCGCCGACCCGGCGAGCGTACGCAGCGGCCGTACGGTGATGCCCGGGGCGTTCATGGGCATGGCCAGCCAGGTGATGCCCCGGTGCTTGGGCGCCGCGGGGTCGGTGCGCACCAACAGCTCGCACCAGTCGGCGACTTCGGCGTGCGAGGTCCAGATCTTGGACCCGCTCACCACATAGCCGTCGCCGTCCCGCCACGCGCGCGTGCGCAGCGACGCGAGGTCGGAGCCGGCGTCCGGTTCGCTGAAGCCCTGGCACCACACCGCGTCGCCGCGCAGGATCGGCGGCAGCCAGCGCGCCCGCTGCTCGGCCGTGCCCTCGGCGGCGATCGTCGGCCCGGCGTGCAGCAGCCCGACGAACCCCGCGCCGACATAGGGCGCACCCGCCCGTTCCGTCTCCTCCAGGAAGATCAGCCGCATGGTGGGAGAGGCGTCCCAGTGGACGTCGGCGTACCCGGCGTCGTACAGCGTCCGCTGCCAGCCGAGGTCGTAGGCGCGGCGGCCCGGCCAGTCGTCCGGGGAAGGCTTCGGGGGCAGGCCGGGCAGCACCTTCGCCAGCCATTCCCGCAGCCGCGCCCGGAAGTCCTCCTCCTCGGGCGTGTACGTGAGATCCATCAGCGGTCGAGGTCCAGCCCGAGCATGCGGATCGCGTTGCCGCGCATCAGCTTGTAGACCGTCTCGTCGTCGAGGCTCTTCACATGGTCGAGGGCGACCTCCTTGGTGTGCGGGAAGGTCGAGTCGACGTGCGGGTAGTCGGTCTCGAAGGTGGCGTTGTCACGGCCGACGACGTCCAGGGACGCCACCCCGTGCTTGTCGCGGAAGAAGCAGCAGAAGATCTGCCGGTAGTAGTACGTCGACGGCGGGTCCGGGATCAGGTCCCTGACCCCGCCCCAGGCGCGGTGCTCCTCCCAGACGTCGTCGGCGCGTTCCAGGGCGTACGGGATCCAGCCCATCTGCCCTTCGGAGTAGGCGAGTTTGAGCGTCGGGAAGCGCACCAGCACACCGCTGAACAGGAAGTCCATCATCGAGGCCATGGCGTTGTTGAAGCTGAGCGAGGCCTGGACGGCGGGCGGCGCGTCCGGGGAGGCGGCCGGCATCTGCGAGGACGAGCCGATGTGCATGTTGACGACCGTCCCGGTCTCCTGGCACACCGCGAAGAACGGGTCCCAGTACCCGGAGTGGATGGAGGGCAGCCCCAGGTGGGTGGGGATCTCGGAGAAGGTCACCGCCCGCACCCCGCGCGCGGCGTTGCGGCGGATCTCGGCGACGGCCAGCTCCACGTCCCACAGCGGGATCAGGCACAGCGGGATGAGCCGCCCGCCGCTGTCGCCGCACCACTCCTCCACCATCCAGTCGTTGTAGGCGCGCACGCAGGCCAGCGCGACCTCCTTGTCGTGCGCCTCGGCGAAGGTCTGGCCGCAGAAGCGCGGGAAGGTCGGGAAGCAGAGGGACGCCTCGACGTGGTTGAGGTCCATGTCCTTCAGCCGCTCGACGGGGTCCCAGCAGCCCGGCCGCATCTGTTCCCTGGTGATGCCCTCCAGGGTCATGTCGTCGCGGTCGAAGCCGACGGCGGCGATGTTGCGTTTGTACGGGAACTTGAGGTCCTCGTAGATCCACCAGTCGGTGGGCGGACCGTCCGGGTCCATGGTGATCTGGTACTTGCCGCCCACGTAGGCGAGTTCACCGATCCCAGCGGTCAGCGGCCGCGGGCCGCGGTCGCGGTACTTCGCAGGGAGCCAGGTCTCGAAGAGATGCGCCGGCTCGATGACGTGGTCGTCGACGCTGATGATGCGGGGCAGTTCGGCCATGGGGTCCCCTCCGCCGGGCGCAGCCGAAATCTGACGGATCCGTCGATGTCTGACGGACTCGCGATATCTGATGGACCGTCAGATTCACTTCACCGAGCAGGCTAGTCCCGCCCCTCTGGACCGACAAGGCATGCGGCCCTACGCTCCTGCCACGATCTGACTGTCCGTCAGCTTTGGGGGCCGCCGTGAACGCCACCGCACACGAACTGAGCACGTCCCGCACCCTCTGGGACCTGGTCGCCCGCCGCGCCGAACTCACCCCCGACCGCCCGGTGTTCCTCCAGGACGACCGGTCCCTGACCTTCGGCGAGCTGCGCGACCGGGCCGAGCGGGTGGCGGCGGGCCTGTACGGCATGGGCGTACGCACCGGCACGGTCGTCGCCTGGCAGCTGCCCACCCGCATCGAGACGGCCGTGCTCTCCTTCGCGCTGGCCCGGCTGGGCGCCGTACAGTCGCCGGTCATCCCCTTCTACCGGGACCGGGAGGTCGGCTTCGCGCTGCGCGAGTCGAAGGCGGAGTTCTTCGCCGTGCCGGGGGTGTGGCGGGGGTACGACCACACGGAGCTGGCGCGGCGGCTGGGTGCGAAGGGGGTCTTCGAGGCGTACGACCGGCTGCCCGAAGGCGATCCCGGGGTGCTCCCCGCGCCGCCCGCCGACGGCACCTCCGTGCGCTGGATCTACTGGACCTCGGGGACCACCTCCGACCCCAAGGGCGTGCTGCACACGGACCGTTCGCTGATCGCGGGCGGGTCGTGTCTCGCGCACGCGCTGCGGCTGTCGGCCGACGACGTGGGCTCGATGGCGTTCCCCTACGCCCATATCGCCGGGCCCGACTACACGGTGATGCTGCTGCTGTACGGCTTCCCGGCGGTGATGTTCGAGCAGTTCGCCCTGCCGGACGCGCTGGACGGGTACCGCAGGCACGGGGTGACGGTGGCGGGCGGGTCGACGGCGTTCTACTCGATGTTCCTCGCCGAGCAGCGCAAGCAGCCCGGCGAGAGGGTGATCCCGACGCTGCGGCTGCTCGCCGGCGGCGGGGCGCCGAAGCCGCCGGAGGTCTATCACGCCGTCGTGCGCGAGATGGGCGTGCAGCTCACCCACGGGTACGGCATGACCGAGGTGCCGATGATCACGATGGGGGCGCCGGACGACACCGTGGAGAACCTCGCGACGACGGAGGGGCGGCCGCCGGAGGGGATGGAGGTACGGATCGTCGGCGGGGAGGTGCGGCTGCGCGGGGAGGCCGTCTGCCAGGGGTATCTGGACCCGGCGCAGACCGCCGAGGCCTTCGACGAGGAGGGCTTTCTGCGCACCGGCGACCTGGGCTTCTTGACCGGAAGCGGGCATCTGGTGCTCACCGGACGCCTCAAGGACGTGATCATCCGCAAGGGCGAGAACATCTCCGCGAAGGAGATCGAGGACCTGCTGCACCGGCATCCGGACGTCGGGGACGTGGCGGTGGTCGGGCTGCCGGACGCAGAGCGCGGGGAGCGGGTGTGCGCCGTGGTGGAGCGGTCGCCGGGGGCCGGGGAGCCGACCCTGGAGGCGGTGACGGCGTATCTGCGCGCGGAAGGGCTGTCGGTGCACAAGCTGCCGGAGCAGCTGGAGGTGGTGGACGCCCTTCCGCGGGGCGACACGCTGCGGAAGGTGCTCAAGTACAAGCTGCGCGAGCGCTACTCGGGGACCGTGAAGTAGCGGGCGAACGCGGGCACGATCTCCGCCTCTCCGACCTTGCCGTCGGCGTTGATGTCGAGTGCGACGGCGACCGTTTCGGCGATGTCCTCCCGGACGCCGAGGATGTGCAGCACTCGCACGGTGTCCTCGACCGTGACCGCGCCGTCGCCGTCGGTGTCCGCGACGGCCAGGGCGGCGTGCAGGAAGGGGCGGGCGATCTCCGCGAACCGGTCGGGGTTGTCGCGCAGCCGCTTCACCGCGCCGCCCACGAACTCGTCACGGGTGATGCGCTGGTCGCCGTCCCGGTCCGCTATCCCCGCCATGCCCTGCCAGAACGCCTCGGCGCCTGCGTACAGCGCCTGCCCCTTGTCGGAGCGGGCCGCCGTGGAGAACTCGGCGAGCAGCGCCTTGGCGGCCGAGTTGAAGTCCTCCCGGTCGATGTAGCCGTTGCCATCCTGGTCGAAGGTGTCGAACCGGGCCGCGATCCTGCGCCCGTACTCGGTGGTGACCATGTCTCTTCGGGCCGCCTTACGTCACGTGGGGGTACATCTCGCACGGAGCGTACGACGCCCGGGCCGATCGTGGAGTCGGGAAACGACGGTTGTGCCAAGACCGGGGGAATTCCGGGACAACAGCGTCACGCAGACAGGGGGCCGGCCTCGTCGTCGGTCGCCGATTCGACGTCGGGGTGGACGTCGAAGAGGCGGCGCACGCCGAGGGCACCGAGGACCCGGTTGACGTGCGAGCCGTCGTCCGTTCCCCGGGCAGGCAGGATGAGCCGTAGTCGTCCCTGGCAGGAGCGGATCAGCCGGCGGGCGGCTATCAGCACGCCGACGCCGCTGGAGTCGCAGAAGAACACGTCGGCGAGGTCGACGACGAGACTGTGGTGGCCGTCGGCCACCACGTCGTGCACCCGCTGGCGCAGCACGGGCGAGGTCACCAGGTCCAGCTCGCCCGACACCTGGAGCACGGCCCAGTCGCCGTGCTCGGCTTCGGTCACCTTGAACGCCACCACCACGCCTTTCGCTCGCCGGAAGTTCCCGGATGCGTGAACCGTCCGGAAACGGAAGTAATTCCTACGCTTCCATGCAGCGCGGCTGCCCACGGGCCGTTCCCGCAAACACGGCAACAGAAACGGAATTCGAACAGAAGAGGCTTGTTTTAGTCGACTTCGATCCTGTTCGATCAGATGTGGATTGGGCATGGGCCAGGTCTGCGCCAGGTCTGTGAAGGTCCATTACCACCTGCGGCCCGGCAGGGGACGCACAAAACAACAATGGGGCGTGCCCTGTCGGACGTGCCGACTACATTCGAGGAGACGGTGGATACACGCTGGACACGGGCATGGGCATGTACGTCGGGAGGGGGCCGTATGGCGAAGAAGGACGCACCGCCCCGCTGGGACCGCAAGATGCAGCAGCGGCTCGCACGCGGAGAGGCGGCGGCCCTCGGCGAGCTCTACGACCGGTTCGCCTCCCTCGTGCACGGCCTGGCCCACCGCGTCCTCGACGACGAGCGCGCTGCCGACGCGATCACTCGTGAGGTCTTCACCCACGTCTGGGAGCACCCCGACGCCTACGACCCCAGGCAGGGCCCCCTGCGCTCCTGGATCGCCGCGCTCACGCACCGGCTCGCCGTGCAGCGGCTGCGCGCCACCGAGACCGCCGCGCTCACCCGCGGCGAGGAGGGCTGCGCCGAGGCCGCCGCTCAGGAACTGGAGCTGAAGGTGCGGCACGCCTCGATCGCCGCCCGCGCCGACTACATCGTTCACTCGATGCCGACCCCGCTGCGCCGCGCCCTGGAGCTGGCCTACTTCCAGCGCCGCGACTACCGCCAGACCGCCGCCGACCTGGACGTCACCGAGGACGAGGCCCGCCGCCGACTCCGCCTGGGCCTCCAGCTCCTGTCCACCGCCCACGACACCGGGACACCACCGGGGTACGGGGGTGCGGTGTGACCGGGAAGGGAGGGTACGGCGCGCATGACGACCATGAGGACTACGACGGTCAGTACGGCGAGGGCCGGGACGATCCGGACGACGTGGAAGGCGCGTCGGGCCAGGACGAGCCGGGCGCCCGCGACTCCAGGACTCCGGAACAAACTCCGGAACAGGGGGAACGCGGTGACACGGAGGGTGTGGCCGGACGTGGGCCGGAATCCCGTCGGGCGCCGCGCATACCGGTGCCACGGGTCTCCGTCGAGGACAGCGGGCTGCCGTTGCCCGAGCTGGACGACGTGACGCCCGCCCCGCCGGCGCTGCCGCACGGTGTGCTGCGGTCGCTGCTCGGTGCCTGGGCGCTGGCCGCCTGCTCGGCCGCGGAGACGGCTGCCGTCGAGGAGCACCTCGGCGAGTGCGGCACCTGCGCCGACGAGGCGCTGCGGCTGCGCGACGCCGTCGGCCTGCTGCACCAGCCCGAGAACCTCGACCTGGACCCGGGCCTGCGCACCCGCGTCCTGGCGAGCGCCCTGGAGCGCAGACCCCCGGGCATCCCGGTGCCCGAGTGGGCGGTGCCGTACGACGCGGAGACCGCGCGGCTCGACGCACTGCTCCAGGACATAGGGGATGCCGAGTGGCACGCGCCGGTACGGCTGCGCTGGTTCAAGGCCGACGCGCCGACGAGCCGCCGTACGACCGTCGCCGGGGTGATCGCCCACCTGCTGTCGGTCGACGGACTGGTCGCGGTGGCGCTGGGCCTGGACGACCCGCTGCCCGAGGCCACCGTGCGGGACGCCACGGGTCCGGCCGAGCGCACCGAGGCATACTGGCGCGCCTCGCACTTCCCGCCCACGCGCGCCGTGCGGCTGCCATGGCGTGAGCAGAGCCACAACGTCGTACGGACCGTGTCCTTCACGGGCGGCGGCGCCGGGAAACTCGGGGTGCCGTACGGCGACTTCGAACTGCCGCTGCACGACGCGATGCTGGACCGGGCCTTCGAGTGCTGGGTGCACGCCGAGGACATCGCGGACGCGGTGGACTATCCGTACGAGCCGCCCTCGCCGCGCCATCTGCACAGCATGATCGACCTGGCGGCCCGGATGCTCCCGGCCGCGCTGGCGTCCCGCCGCCGGGACGGGTTGGCTCCGCCGGGCCTCACCCCGCATCTCGTTCCGGCCGGCGCGCCCGGCCGGAGCCTGCGGCTCGAGATCGAGGGCATGGGCGGGGGCCAGTGGTTCATCCCGCTCGACTCCCCGGGCGCAACGGCCTCCGCCGACGACGAGGTGGCCCATGTCGCCCTGGACGGCGTGGAGTTCTGCCGCCTGGCCGCCGGCCACGTGTCTCCCGCGGAGGCTGCGGCGGGGCAGGTGGGGGACCGTGCCGCGATCAGGGAGGTGCTGTTCGCTGCGGCTTCGTTGAGCCGGATGTAGGGGTGGGCGAGGGTTCGTTGGCGGCCGCGGCCCGTCCGGGGCTGGTCGCGCAGTTCCCCGCGCCCCTTAAGTAGGTTCAGCGGACGTACCCAAGGGGCGCGGGGAACTGCGCGAACGGCCCCCACGCGCCCGCGGCCGCCAACGAACCGGACGTCCCCGAGCTCCTAGGCGAACACGACCGTCCGTCGCCCATTGAGCAGAATCCTCCGCTCCGCGTGCCACTTCACTGCACGGGCCAGCGCCTGGCACTCCACGTCCCGCCCGATCGCAACCAGTTGGTCCGGCGTCACGTCGTGGCCGACTCGTTCGACCTCCTGCTCGATGATCGGGCCCTCATCGAGGTCGGCCGTCACATAGTGCGCGGTGGCGCCGATCAGCTTGACGCCACGGGCGTGCGCCTGGTGGTACGGCTTGGCGCCCTTGAAGCTCGGCAGGAAGGAGTGGTGGATGTTGATGATCCGGCCGCTGAGCTGCTTGCACAGGTCGTCGGAGAGGACCTGCATATAGCGGGCCAGGACGACGAGCTCGACGTTCTCCTCGCGGACGATCTCGAGCAGCCGCACCTCGGCCTGCGCCTTGGTGTCCTTCGTCACCGGGATGTGGTGGAAGGGGATGTGGTACGACTCCACCAGCTCCGCGAATTCGGTGTGGTTGGAGACCACGCCCGCGATCTCGACCGGCAGCGCGCCGATGCGGGCCCGGAAGAGGAGGTCGTTGAGGCAGTGGCCGAACTTGCTGACCATCAGGACGATGCGCATCTTCTCGTCGGCCCGGTTGATCTGCCAGTCCATCTGGAAGGAGTCACCGATCGCCGCGAAGCTCGCCCGCAGCTTGTCCACGGTCACCGGAGACTCCGCCGAGAAGTGGACGCGCATGAAGAACAGTCCCGTGTCGTGGTCGCCGAACTGCTGACTGTCCTCGATGTTGCAACCGGTCATGAACAGGTAGCTCGACACGGCGTGCACGATGCCCGTCCTGTCGGGGCAGGTGACGTTGAGGACGTACTGGTCGGCCGGGCGCGCGCCGGGGGCGGACTGCTCGTTCATGCAGGACAGGGTCCCATATCGACCCTGTCCCGCGGGGCACCGTCCGCTACGCGGACCGCGTCATGATGCGCAGCACCTCGAGCGTCCGCGGCGGCGCGTCCGGGTCGTCGCCGTCGCTCGTCGACATGCGCACGTGCGCGTCGCGCGCCGCCCGCACCGCCTCCGGCCAGGCGTGGTGCTCGAGGTAGGCCTGCACGGGGGCGTCGGGACCGACCTGGTGCATGATCCGCAGCACCCGCAGCACGGCGGTGTCGACGAGTGCCGCCTCCTGCGAGTCCCGGAAGATCGTGCCGACGTATTTCTCGGCGGACCAGTTGTCCAGCCAGGTGTCCTCGACGAGCCGGTACACGGCGTCGGTGACGTCGCCGTACCCGTCGACGCCTGCCAGCCAGACGTCCCTCTGGAACACCGGATCGGAGAGCATGTGCAGCGCGGAGCGCACATTGCTGCGCCAGCGCCACCACGGCATGTCGTTCTGTGGCATGTCGCCCATGGTGGAGGAGCGATGGCCGCGACGGGAAGAGTTCTCCGAACCTTGCACGGTCATCGATCGTACGTTCTTCATCTCAGGCATCTCACCGGCCCCCGCAATTCACCTGTGCGTCACCCATCGTTGACCAAGGGTCACTCGCCGGTTAGCAGTGTGGCGGAATCGTGCTTGTTCATGACCGGCAGGCGACATAACCGCAGCACCTTCCTCCCCCTTCTCACCAGGCCCACCAGAACGACCGCGCTGACCGCGGGCGCACTCGTGGCCTGTGCGTCGCTCACCGCCGGCTGTGGGGTCATCCCCGGCACCGCCGCAGGGGACGGCCCGATCAAGGTGATGACCTGGGCGCCCCAGAAGACGAACTCCACCAACAAGCCGGGCATGCCGGCCATGGCCAGCGCCTACGTCAAGTGGATCAACAACCACGGCGGTATCAACGGCCGCAAGCTCGAGCTCCTGACCTGCAACGACCACAACGACAGCGTGGACGCGGCCAAGTGCGCCCGGCGCGCGGTGAACGAGGACGTCGTCGCGGTCGTCGGCTCCTACAGCCAGTTCGGCGACTCGTACTTCGCCCCGCTGGAGGGCGCGGGCATCCCGTACATAGGCGGCTACGGCGTGACGAACGGGGAGTTCACCAGCTCCATGTCGTACCCGGTCAACGGCGGTCAGCCCACCCTCCTGGCCGGTCTCGGCAAGGCGCTCGCTGGAAGCTGCGGCCCCGTCACCCTCGTCCGCCCGGACAGCATCGCCGGTGACGAACTGCCCGCGCTGCTCGACTCGGGCCTGGAGACCGGCGGGCACGAGGCGGCCGGCGACCAGCTCGCGGCGGAGGACGCCACCGAGTACAGCAAGCAGTCCGAGCTTGCGCTGCAGGACGCATCCCGGGACCCGCTGAAGAGGGGGTGTGTGGTGCCGGCACTCGGCGAACGCACGGACATCTTCATGGACTCCTTCCGGCGCGCCCGCGACGACTACCCGTCGGTGCGCACCGCCACCGTGCTGGGCAGCGTCGACCAGACAGTGATCAACTCGACGGGCGGCGCGAGCGGGCCCTACGAGGGGGCGTACATCACGGGCTGGTACCCGGTGGCATCCGACTCCCGCTGGGGTCCGATGAAGAAGGTCATCAACAAGGAGGCCTTCGGCGACAACCGCATCGACCCCGCGGACGCCGGAGTCCAGACCACATGGATCGCCTACACCGTCCTGAAAGCGGTCCTGGACAAGATCGGCGACGGTGAGGTGACCGGGCGCAGCGTGCGGCAGACCCTCAACGACGGCTTCAAGGTCAACACGGGCGGCCTCACGCCGACCCTGGAGTGGCCCTACCAGGGCAAGCTCGCCTCGGTCGGCTTCCCCCGGCTGGTCAACGCCGACGTGACGCTCCAGGTCGTCAAGGGCGGCCAGCTCGTGTCGGCGAAGAAGGGCGGGATCGTGGACGTGACGAAGACCCTGGAGAACACGAAGATCGACTAAGTCGGCGGGGCTCACCCCGGCGCCCCTCACAGCTGGGTGGGCTGGCGCTGAGTGAGTCCGTACGTCTTCGCGATCGCGTTCCACATGCCGGCCGCCTTGGCCTTCTCACTGCTGGCGGTGTAGCTCGCCTTGTCGCCCGCCAGGGTCTGGCCGGTGCCGCGGGCCTGGCCCTTGCGGCAGCCGTGACGGCCGGCTGCCTGGTCGGCCCACGCCGCGTAATGGCTGTCGGCCGACGCGGACGCCTGCCACGCCTTGGTGAGGGCGGCGGTCAGCGCGGCGTTGTTCGGCAGCTTGTCCACGGACAGCTGCGACAGTCGCGTGACCAGGCCGTTGCGCTGCTTGGCCGCGGCGCGCAGGTCGGCGGCGGCGCCCGGCAGGTTCTTGCAGGACTTCACGTCGGCCACCGACTTGATCACCGTGGCGCGGCTGCTGCCGCTGTCGGCGAGCAGCTTGTCGAGCGCGACGGCCTGCTGCTTGGCCGCGTCGGCGGCCGGGGAGCCCGACTGGTCAGTGGCGGGCGCCGAGGCGGCGACGTTCTTGCTGTTGTCCTTCTTCCCGTCGCCCCCGCCACCGCTGAGCAGAGCACCGGCACCGATGCCGAGGACGACGATGCCGACGCCGACGGCGGCGATCACCGGCATCCGAGAGCCCGTGCGCCCGCGTCCCCCGCCGTCTCCGCCCTGCGCGCCGCGTCGGCCACCGCCGGGCCCGGGCGGGGCGTACGACGGCTGCGGTCCGCCCTGGTAGGGGCTCTGCGGCTGCTCGAAGCGCGGCATCTGCTGGGTCGACGCGGCCGGGCTCTCGGCGGCGGACGTTTCGCGGAAGAGGTTGTCGAACTCGGCGGGCGGCTGCCGCTCCCCGCCGTACGCTCCGGGCACCGGGGCCATGTACTGCGTGGCCTCGGCATCGGAGTTCGGCACGGCGGCCTGCGGCATCTGCCCCAGGAACCGGGTCTCCTCACCCGAGACCTCGGGCGGCAGCGCACCCGGACCCACCGGGGCTATGTACTGGGTCGCGCCCTCGTCGACGTGAGCGGCCGCGACGGGCGGAATGTACTGGGTGGCGCCTTCGTCCGCGGCGACCGACGGGAGGTACGTGGTCGCGTTGTCGACGGCCGGGGGCAGCGGGCCGCCGGGCGGCAGTGCGGCACCGTGCGCGGCGGGCGGCAGGGCCGCGCCGGCGTCGGACGTGTACACGCCCGTGGCCGGGGCGGCGTACCCCTCGGTGGCGGGCGGCAGGGGCGCGGCGTGCGACTGGCCGCCCTGTGCGTACGGCTGCTGGTGCGCGTCGGCGCCACCGGGAGCGGCGTGAGTTCCGTGGCCGTACGTGGAGTGGCCCGCATCGGCGTCGTGGCCGTACGACTGCTGTCCGGCGTGCGCCCCCTGGCCGTAGGGCGACTGAACGGCGTCCGCCGGCGTGCCGTACGACCCGTTGTGCGGGGCCCGGTCGTCGTACGACGCCTGGGCGCCCTCGGGGGGCAGCGCGCCCGGGGTGCTCTGCGCGTGCCAGGCGGCGTGCTGCTCCGGGGCGCCCCACTGGTCCCCGGGCGCCGGGGGCCAGCCCTGGTCGGACTGGGAGGTCTGCTGCTCGGGGCCGGGGCCCCACGGCCTGCCCCAGGCCTGGCCGCCGGTCGGGGCCGCGGCCGGAGGCTGCGCCGCCGGCGCGACCGGCTGCGGGGCGGGTCCGCCCGTCATACCCGGCAGCAGGGGCTCGCCGCCGTCGGAGGGCAGCACGATGCCTTCGCGCGCGGGCTCGCCCTGTCCACTCTGCGTCACCGGGACTCCTACGAATGGGGGACCTTCGGAATCATCGGCTCACGCTACCGGGTCCCCCGAGCCGGGTGCCACGCAGCACTGGGCGCGATCTTCTTCCCTGTGACAGCAGTAACAAACGCGCCCCGGGATGCGCTGTTTATGTCACCTCCCGCACGCCGGCGACTCGTTTCCCGCACGTTCACCCATCCACCAAGCCTCTGTTCATGCCGCCTGCTGCAGCTCCAGACGCGCCCCGAACTCACGCACCACCGGCTCGTCCCGGTACGGCTCCAGCCGCTGCTGGAAGTCGTCCAGGTACTCGGCGCCGCGGTTGGAGCGGATCTTCTCCAGCAGATCCACCGCCTTCAGACCGGTGTGGCAGGCCTGTTCGATCTCCCGCTGCTGCACCTGGGCTGTGGCGAGAAGCACATAACCGATGGCCCGCCTGCGCGCCCGGGACTCGGGGTGGCCCGCCAGCGACTGCTCGGCGGCCCGTGCCGCCGCCTCGGCCTGTCCCAGGTCACGGTGGCAGTGCGCCAACTCGTCGGCCAGATAGGCCTCGTCGAAGTGCGCGATCCACACCGGGTCGTCCCCGGAGGCCGCGTCGGCACCCTCCATGGCCGTGATCGCCCGCCCGGACGCCACCTCCGCCGCGCGCGCGTCCCCGAGCAGGGCGTGCCCGCGCGCCTCGGCCGCGAAGAACATCGCCTCCGCACGCGGCGTCACCCGCCCGCGCGCCCCCTCCTGCGCCGCCCGCGCCAACTGCGCGATCTCCCGCGGGTTTCCGAGCTCCGCGGCGAGATGGCTCATGGACGCGGCGAGCACATAGCCGCCGTACCCGCGGTCGCCCGCCGCCTGCGCGAGGCGCAGCGACTGGATGTAGTAGCGCTGGGCGAGGCCGGGTTGGCCGGTGTCGACGGCCATGTACCCGGCGAGTTCGGTCAGTCGGGCCACCGCGGCGAACAGGTCGCGGCCCACCGCCTCCCGGTAGGACCCGGCGAGCAGCCCGGAGACCACGCTGTTGAGGTAGTGCACGACGACCGGGCGCACATGCCCGCTGCCGTACTGGTGGTCGAGATCGGTCAGCGCCTGGGTCATCGCACGCACGGCCGCCACGTCGGACTGCCCCACCCGCGGCCCCGCCTGGCGCGCCACCTGCGCGTCCGGCGACGAGATCAGCCAGTCGCGGCTGGGCTCGACCAGCGCGGACGCGGCGACGGACGAGCCGGACAGGAAGTCCCGCCGGCCCACGTCACTGCGCCACAGCTCGCAGACCTGCTCGATGGCCCCCAGTACCGTCGGCGAGAACTGGAGACCCACGCCCGAGGCGAGGTTCTTGCCGTTGGCCATCCCGATCTCGTCGATCGTGACCGTACGGCCGAGCTTGCGGCCCAGTGCCTCGGCGATGATCGCCGGTGCGCGGCCCCGCGGTTGCTGGCCGCGCAGCCAGCGGGCCACGGACGTCTTGTCGTAGCGCAGGTCGAGTCCGTGCTCGGCGCCGCACATGTTGACGCGGCGGGCGAGCCCGGCGTTCGAGCACCCCGCCTCCTGGATGAGCGCCTGCAGCCGTTCGTTCGGCTGCCGCGCGACGAGAGGCCTTGCGGCCATGAGCGCTACCCCCTGCGAATCCCTGATGCGAACTGATCCGGCTCTGAAGATCCTTGAAGATCAATGCCCCGCTGCCGGGACGACAATGCGGGACATGTGAGGATTGCCGGGGTAAGGGCTGATGCCGACCCCCTCCCTGGCTACCCAGGTCACGCCCCGCTTCCTCCCGCGCGCCCCCACATGTGCACCCATGCGCCCCAATTGCGGAATCGATGCTCCTCCCCCGCGCGCGCTGCCCCCGTAACTCCAGGTGGGTGCGGGAGTTGAGTGGAGCGTGGAAGAGACGATCGCGGGCACCGAAGCCGCTCAGATCCCGAAGCAGCGCGGGGATTCCCTGCTCGAGACCGCCGTTCGCTATGCCGCGGAGCGGCACTGGGACGTGTTCCCCGGCACCTGGCTGGAAGCCGTCGAAGGCCGGCACCGCTGCTCGTGCGGCGACGCCCGGTGCGTCGCCCCGGGCGCGCATCCGGCGCGCGCGGACTGGCCGGCGCTGGCGACCGGCAGCGCGACCGTCACGCGGCGGATGTGGCAGAAGCAGCCCACGGCTTCGATCCTGCTGCCCACGGGGCGTACGTTCGACGCGCTGTCCGTCCCGGAGAGCGCCGGGTTCCTGGCCCTGGCCCGCATGGAGCGGATGGAGCTGACGCTGGGGCCGGTGACGCTCACCCCGGACCGGCGGATGCACTTCTTCGTGCTGCCGGGCGCGTCCGTGAAGGTTCCTGATCTGGTGCGGGGTCTTGGCTGGTCCCAGGGTTCGCTCGACCTGGTGGCGCTCGGCGAGGGCAATTACGTGGCGGCGCCGCCGACTCGCTACGGCTCCAGCGGCGCGGTCCAGTGGGCCTGCCGGCCGACCCCGGCGAACCGGTGGCTGCCCGATGCGGAGGAGTTGATTTCGCCGCTCGCGTATGCGTGCGGGCGGGATCGGTAACCGCTCGGGCCCGGCTGCCCCGCCGTAGGGTTCTCGCATGACGGAACATGCGGGAGTCGGTACGGCCGCCGTTCGGGTGCGGGGGCTCTGGAAGCGGTTCGGGCAGCAGGTTGCTGTTGCCGGGGTCGATCTTGAGCTGCCCGCCGGGAAGTTCATCGGGCTCGTCGGGCCCAACGGGGCCGGGAAGACCACCACGCTCTCCATGGTGACCGGGCTGCTGCGGCCCGATCAGGGGTCCGTCGAGGTCGTGGGGCACGACGTGTGGCGGGACCCGGTCGCGGTCAAGGCCCGCATCGGCGTCCTGCCCGAGGGCCTGCGCCTGTTCGAGCGGCTGTCGGGACGCGAACTGCTCGGCTACTCGGGGCGGTTGCGCGGACTGCCGGGAGGCGAGGTGGACAAGCGGGCCACCCAGCTGCTGGAGGTACTCGACCTGGCCGGGGCCCGGCACAAGCTCGTCGTCGACTACTCGACCGGCATGCGCAAGAAGATCGGGCTCGCGGCCGCACTCCTCCACAACCCCGAAGTCCTCTTCCTGGACGAGCCGTTCGAGGGCGTCGACCCGGTCTCCGCGCAGACCATCCGGGGTGTCCTCGAGCGGTACACGGCGTCGGGCGCCACGGTCGTCTTCTCCTCCCACGTCATGGAACTCGTCGAGTCCCTGTGCGACTGGGTGGCCGTGATGGCGGCGGGCCGCATCCGCGCGACCGGCCCGCTGTCCGACGTGCGCGGGGCGCACACCACACTTCAGGGGGCGTTCCTGGAACTCGTGGGCGCACAGGGGCGCGACGCCGGTTCGAACCTGGACTGGCTGGGCGGCGGGGCCCGATGACGAGCGCCACGGCGAGCACCATGACGAGCGTCACCTCCACCGTCGTACGACTGAAACTGTCGCTGCTGCGCAACGGGCTGCGGCAGTCCGGCGGCCGGCGGGCCGCGTTCGTCGCCTCGGCCGTCATCGCGCTCCTGTTCGCCGCGCTGCAGCTGCTCGGCCTGATCTCCCTGCGCGGGCACGCCCACGTCGACGCCGTCGCCGTCATCGGCACGTCCGTGCTGGCGCTCGGCTGGGCGGTGATGCCGCTGTTCTTCCCGGGCGGCGACGAGACCCTCGACCCGACCCGCCTCGTCATGCTGCCGCTGCAGCCACGGTCTCTGGTACGGGCCCTGCTGGCGGCCTCGCTCGTCGGCATCGGTCCGCTGTTCACGCTGCTCCTGCTGCTCGGCTGCGTCGTATCGGTCGCGCACGGAGCGGCGGCCTACGCCACCGCCGTCGTCGCGCTCTTCCTCGCCCTGCTGGTCTGCGTGGCGCTCGCGCGGGCCGTCGCCGCGGCCAACGTACGGCTGCTGACCAGCCGCAAGGGCCGTGACCTGGCCGTGCTCAGCGGCCTGGTCATCGCGATCGGGGCACAGCTGGTCAACTTCGGCGCCCAGCGCCTCGGTTCGGCCGGGCTCGGGCAGCTCACCCCGGTCGCGGACGTGCTGCGCTGGGTGCCGCCCGCGTCGGCGGTGGGCGCCGTGCACTCGGTGAGCGAGGGTTCGTACGGCCTGGCCGCCGCCCAACTGCTGCTCAGCACCGTCGCGTTGGGGCTGCTGGTCGTGGTGTGGGCGCGCAGCCTGACCCGGCTGATGACCGCGCCGGACGGCTCGACGCTCCAGGCCGCCGACGCCGGCGCCCGCGAACGCTCCTCGACCGGACTCGCCCGACTGCTGCCCGCGGGACGCACGGGCACGGTCATGGAACGCTCCCTGCGCTACATCTGGCGCGACCCGAAGACCAAGGCCGCCTGGGTGACCTCGCTCGCCATCGGTCTGATCGTGCCGGTGTTCAACGCGTTGCAGGGCACGGGATCCATCTACTTCGCGTGCTTCGCCTCCGGGATGCTCGGCATCCAGATGTACAACCAGTTCGGGCAGGACACGTCGGCGTTCTGGATCGTCGCCATGACGATTTCCTCCGGTCGGGACGCGTACGTCGAGCTGCGCGGCCGGGCGCTGGCACTCCTGCTGATCACCCTGCCGTACGCCACGCTCGTGACCGTCCTGACGACGGCCATGCTCGGCGACTGGCCCCGGCTCCCCGAGGTTCTCGGCCTGTCCTTCGCCCTGCTCGGCGCGATGCTCGCGACGGGCGCGTGGACCTCGGCCCGCTTCCCCTACTCCATCCCGCAGGAGGGCTACAAGAACGTGGCCCCCGGCCAGGCGGGCCTCGCCTGGATCGCGATCTTCGGCGGCATGGTCGCGGCGGCCCTCCTCTGCGCCCCAGTCATCGTGCTCACGATCACCCTGAACCTGATCGCGAACGGCAACGAGTGGACCTGGCTGCTCCTACCGGCAGGCGCGGCCTACGGCACGACGATCACCTGGCTGGGCCTGCACCTGGCAGCCCCCCGCACCGCGGCCCACCTCCCGGAGATCCTCACGGCGGTGAGCAAGGGCTAGGGGGACCTTTTCAATGCCGGGCCAGGAGAGCGCGCCCATAGGGGCGCGGGGCTGTATCGATGTGCGGCTCCGCCGCGTGGGCGCGAGCAACCACAACGCACCCGAAGCCACCCGCGCCCCCAAGGCGCCACCTCAGTGGGCAATGTCCTCGTACCCAGAAACCTCCTGAGGACTACGCACCCCGGGCCCCACATACCGCGCTGAAGGCCGCACCAAGCGACCCGTTCGCTTCTGCTCAAGAATGTGCGCCGACCACCCCGCCGTACGCGCACACGTGAACATCGACGTGAACATGTGCGCCGGAACCTCCGCGAAGTCCAGCATGATCGCCGCCCAGAACTCCACGTTCGTGGCCAGCACCCGGTCGGGCCGGCGGTTGTGCAACTCCTCCAGCGCCGCCTTCTCCAACGCCTCCGCGATCTCGAACCGCGGAGCGCCCAGCTCACGCGCCGTACGCCGCAGGACCCGCGCCCGCGGGTCCTCGGCCCGGTAGACCCGGTGCCCGAAGCCCATCAGCCGCTCGCCCCGGTCGAGGGCCTGCTTGACGTACGCCTCCGCGTCGCCCGTGCGCTCGATCTCCTCGATCATCCCGAGAACCCGGGAGGGCGCGCCGCCGTGCAGCGGACCGGACATGGCCCCGACGGCGCCGGACAGCGCGGCCGCGACATCCGCACCGGTCGAAGCGATCACCCGGGCGGTGAAGGTGGAGGCGTTCATGCCGTGCTCGGCGGCGGACGTCCAGTAGGCGTCCACGGCCGCGACGTGCTTCGGGTCCGGCTCGCCGCGCCAGCGGATCATGAACCGCTCCACGACCGAGTTCGCCTTGTCGATCTCCCGCTGCGGCACCATCGGCAGGCCCTGCCCGCGCGCGGACTGGGCGACGTACGACAGCGCCATGACGGCCGCCCTCGCCAGGTCGTCCCGGGCCTGCTGCTCGTCGATGTCGAGGAGCGGTTTCAGGCCCCACACCGGGGCGAGCATGGCGAGCGCGGACTGTACATCCACCCGAATGTCACCGGAGTGGACGGGGATCGGGAACGGCTCGGCCGGCGGCAGACCGGGATTGAAGGCGCCGTCGACGAGCAGCCCCCACACGTTCCCGAACGAGACGTGACCGACGAGATCCTCGATGTCGACGCCCCGATACCGCAGCGCCCCGCCCTCCTTGTCCGGTTCGGCGATCTCCGTCTCGAACGCGACGACTCCTTCGAGCCCGGGTACGAAGTCGGACATCAGGCGGCTCCTAATGATGAGTGCGGCGAAATGCCAGGACGCGGATGCAGGCCCGCCGCGATTCCACGGTCACTCTCAGGACTCGCGGTCCACGACGGTCACCCCGGTGATGCCCCGATCGGCCGGTCGTCACCCCAACCGGAAGGGCATCAGCACCATATCTCCGAGTGTCACCTTTGGGGAGGGCATGCGGCACTCAGTGCCAGACACAGCCGTACGCGCAAGCTGTCACGCATACGGCAAGATGACCGCGTGACCGACCTTGACCCCATCCTCGATCCCGCCTCCATGCGCAAGCACTACCGAGTCGAGGGCGTCGACGAGTCCGACCTGGCCGCCCACCCCATGGACCAGTTCAGGCGCTGGTTCGAACAGGCCGCGCTGGCCGCCGCGCACGGCACGATCTACGAACCGAACGCGATGGTCGTCTCCACGGCGGACGCCGAGGGCCGCCCCAGCTCCCGCACGGTCCTCATGAAGCACTACGACGAACAAGGCTTCGTCTTCTACACGAACTACGAGTCCCGCAAGGCCCGCGAGCTGGCGGAAAACCCGTACGTCTCCCTCGTCTTCCCCTGGCACCCCATCGCCCGCCAGATCGTCGTCACCGGCACCGCCCGCCGCACCGGCCGCGACGAGACCGCCGCCTACTTCCGTACCCGACCGCACGGCTCCCAGCTCGGCGCCTGGGCCAGCACACAGTCCACGGTGACCACCCGCGCCGAGTTGGACGCCCACTACGCCGAACTGAGTGCGCGCTACCCCGAGGGCGAACAGGTCCCGGTGCCACCGCACTGGGGGGGCTTCCGTATCGCCCCCCAGACGGTCGAGTTCTGGCAGGGCCGCGAGAACCGCCTCCACGACCGGCTGCGGTACGTCGCGGAGCCGGACGGCACGTGGCGGGTGGAACGCCTCAGCCCGTGAGGCCGTACGCCTGAACGCAGACGACCCGCGAGCTCGGGTCCCTCCGCCTGACGACGGAGAAGCCGGCCGGACGTACCGGCGAGCTCGCGGGTCGGGTGACTGCTTGGGATTGGGCCGGCTGCACGCGTACCTCACGTGCTGGTCCGGCACCGCACTCGGTGTGGTGACGGGCCGCTAGCCCGCAGCCACCTCACGCGTCCGGTTTTCATACATCTGCCGAACCACCTCCCTTCTCGTGTGCACCACACACTAAGAACCGCTCGGCCCCCGTTCAAGCCCTTTTTTTCGTAGGCTGCTGCCGTGACTGATCTTCGGTTGGCCGTGGTGGACGGCGACGCCGTGCTCGAGCAGTGGCGGCACGTCCACAACGTGATCGTGCCGCCCGCCGCGATGTCCCTCGACGAGGCGCGGGAGCGACGGGAGCGGTACCGGCTGGAGAACGCCTACGTCGGGGACGTCCTCGTCGGGTGCTCCACCGTGCGGCCGCCGCAGGAGGCGGGTGGGGCGGTCACCGTGATCGTGCGGGTGCTGCCCGAGTTCCGGCGGCGGGGATACGGCACCGAACTGTACGAGCACTGTCTCGCCCACGCGCGCGTGCTCGGTGCCGGTGTGGTCGAGACGTGTGTGCTTGCGGCGAACGAGGACGGGCTGAGGTTCGCTGGGCGGCGTGGGTTTGTCGAGGTCGAGCGGTATGTGCTGGACGGGGAGAACGATCTTTGGGTCGATCTCAGGCTCGCGTCCGGGGCGTAGAGCATGGCGGCTCAGTACAACGATTCCTTCAATCTTGCGGGAACCAAGTGTGTGCTGTGTCACGTTCGAGTTGAATGAAGGGCAGTGAGCCAACCTTCGCGCCATACACGCGGACGCAGCCTGCAGGGGGTCCAGGTGAGTGCTTCCCGGCGTAGTGGGACCACCGACGAGCTCGGGCCGGACGAGCCCGAGCGGGCCGGCGGGTCGGGCTCGGCCGGTCCGGAGGAGGCCGGCGGCTCCGATCTGCTCGCCGCGCTGCTGGACGGCATGGACGCCGCCCTGTGCGCCTTCGACGCGGACGGCGTCGTCACCCACTGGAACCGGGAGGCCGAGCGGATCCTGGGCTGGACCGCGGCCGAGGCCGTGGGGCGGCACGGGTTCGCCGGGTGGGCCGTACGGAGTGCGGACGCGCAGGAGGTCGAGGCGCGGCTGCTGTCCGTCATGCATGCCCCGGGACGGCAGGTGCATGAGTTCGCGCTGGTCACGAAGGACGGCGGGCGCGTCCTCGTACGGACCCAGTCCGCCGCCGTGCGCGGCCCGGACGGGAAGCCCGCGGGTGTGTACTGCGCCTTCAGCGAGGTGCACGCGCAGATCGATCTGGAGCGGTCCATCGCGCTGAGCGAGGCGCTGTTCGAGGACGCCTCGTGGGGCGTCGTGCTCGTCGACGCCGATCTGCGGCCCGCCGTGGTCAACGCGCACGCGGCGCGGGCGCTCGGCACCGGCCGTACGTCAGTGCTGGGGCGGCCGCTCGGCGAGCTGCTCGCCCAGGGGGTCGAGGAGCTGGAGGGCGCGCTCACGCATGTCCTGGCCGAGGGTGCGCCGCCCGCGCCCGCCGAGATGTGGGTGAGCGTGCGCACGCCGGAGGGCGACAAGCGGCGCTGCTGGCGGAGCGGGTTCCTGCGGCTGGCCTCGCCGCTCGCCGAGGAACCGGTGCCGCTCGGCGTCGGCTGGCTGTTCCAGGACGTGACCGAGGCCAAGCAGGGGGAGCAGGAGGCGGCGCTGCTGCGGTTCCGGGCGAATCAGTTGCACCGGGCGGCGCGGGCCGCGGCCGAGTGCGAGGACCCTGCGGAGGCGGCCACCGTGCATCTGGACTTCGCGCTCGCCGGCTTCGCCGACCATGCGTTGATCGACCGGGTGGCGGGCGGGTTCCTGGCCGATGGTGCGGTGGGGGCGGTGCGGCTGGTACGGATAGCCGAGACGCCTTCCGGGGCACCGGGGCCCAGTCTGCTCACCGGGGCGGCCGGGCTGCCCGTCCGGTACGAGGAGGGCCATCCCGCGCTGCAGTGCGTCGAGCGGGCCGGGATGGTGCGGGCGGACGCCGGTTCGGTCTCATCCGAGCGCGCCCGTTCGTGGGCGCTGGCCCGCCAGTGGCCCGGCGACTCGGCGCACGCCCTGTGCGCGGTGCTGCGCAGCCGGGGCCGCACGCTGGGCGTCGTGACGTTCCTGCGGGGTGCGGGGCGCAGCCGTTTCGAGCGGTCCGATGCGACGTACGCCGAGGACGTGGCCGTACGGATCGCGGCGGCGTTGGATCTGGCGGGCGAGGCAGGCGAGGCAGGCGAGGCAGGCGAGGCAGGCGAGGCAGGCGAGGCAGGCGAGGCACGGTAGCGGCTTCGGTCGCAGCGGCACCCCGCGAGCGCAGGCCGGCGAGCCCACCCCCGCCCACCCAGTCAGCGCCGGTAGAAGATCCGGTCCCGGTACTCGTCCATGATGCGGCCGTTCCATTCGTGGCCGCCGTCGACGTTGCCCGAGCGCAGGAGCGGGGGCTCGATGCCGCGGTCGGCGAGGGTGGCGGCCGTGGTGGCCATGACCGCCTGGAGGAGCGCCGTGGTCACGACCGTGGACGCGGGGGCGAAGGGGGCCGGGATGGTGTCGAGGGTGAGTTCCGCGTCGCCGATCGCGATCTTCGAGTCGAGGACGATGTCGCAGTGGTCCTTGAGGTACGACCCCGAGACATGCCGGGACTTCGTCTCCGAGGCGTACGCCACCGAGGTCACGCCGATGACCTTGACGCCGAGGGCGCGGGCGTTGAGGGCCATCTCCACGGGCAGGGCGTTGCGCCCGGACAGCGAGATGATCACGAGGACGTCGCCGGCCCGGAGCGGTGAGGTGTCCAGGACGGCGGCGGCGAGTCCGTCGACCCGTTCGAGGGCGGACCCGAGGGTGGCCGGGATGACGTCGACGCCGACGACACCCGGGACGGCGAGCAGGTTCATCAGGGCGAGACCGCCGGCGCGGTAGACGATGTCCTGGGCGGCGAGCGAGGAGTGCCCGGCGCCGAAGGCGAACAGCCGCCCGCCCGCCGCCACGGTGTCGGCGAGGAGTGTGCCGGCCGCCGTGATGGCCTCGGACTCCTCGTCGCGCGCCCGTTGCAGCAGCCCGATCGCGGCGTCGAAGAACTGGTCGGCCGGCGTCCCGTCGCTCATGCGGTTCCCCCTTCGCGGTCTGTGTCGCGGATCACCGTGCGGTCTGGACCAGTGCGCTGTCAATACGGGGTGCGGGGCGTCGGCCTCCCGACGGGGCCAGGGCCTCAGTGGCCGGTCACGTCGCCGCGCCGACCGTTGATCGCGGCGGCGAGCGCGAGGAGCGCCTCGACCTCGGCCATCGCGATCCGCTGGGTCTCGCTCAGCCGTCCCTTCGAGCCCTCCGCCGATTCCAGGTGCTCTCTGGCCCTGGCGGCGTGCGTGGCGTAGTCCGCCATGAGATCCCCCTTGCGTGTGATCGCCCGACCGGTGGCCGGGCGCGGCGGGCGGCATCGTAACCCCGTGGTTTCTACGGCGCGGCACGGTTGTCGGTGGTATCCGGCAGAATTGAAGCCAGGGCCAGCGCACGCGCCGAAGCGGCCAGCTTCCGGCAGAGCTAATCGAGGGGCACGTATGTCCGGACTGATCGACACCACGGAGATGTATCTCCGCACCATCCTCGAGCTCGAAGAGGAAGGCGTGGTCCCCATGCGCGCCCGCATCGCCGAGCGGCTGGACCAGAGCGGGCCGACTGTGAGCCAGACGGTGGCGCGAATGGAGCGCGACGGGCTCGTGTCGGTGGCGACCGACCGGCATCTGGAGCTGACCGACGAGGGCCGCCGCCTGGCCACGCGCGTGATGCGCAAGCACCGGCTGGCGGAGTGTCTCCTCGTCGACGTGATCGGCCTGGAGTGGGAGCAGGTGCACGCGGAGGCGTGCCGCTGGGAGCACGTGATGAGCGAGGCGGTGGAGCGCCGGGTGCTGGAGCTGCTGCGGCATCCGACCGAGTCGCCGTACGGCAACCCGATCCCGGGCCTGGAGGAGCTGGGCGAGAAGGACGGCGCGGACCCGTTCCTCGATGAGGGCATGGTGTCGCTGGCCGATCTCGACCCGGGCGGCGACGGCAAGACGGTCGTGGTGCGCCGGATCGGCGAGCCCATCCAGACGGACGCGCAGCTCATGTACACGCTGCGCCGGGCGGGTGTGCAGCCCGGTTCGGTCGTGAGCGTGACGGAGTCGGCGGGCGGTGTGCTCGTCGGGAGCGGCGGCGAGGCGGCCGAGCTGGAGGCGGACATCGCCTCCCACGTGTTCGTCGCCAAGCGTTGACTTTCGCGACTGTCGTATTCAACTCCCGGGACTCCAGGGGCAGTTGGGTTCGCCGTAGGGCGCGTCCGATCCAAGATCCAGTGCGCCGAATCGCAGCGCACGGGCGTTTCCCGTGTCAGGCTGTCGCGAGAGGCATATGACCTGAGGGGGGCGGGGAGAATGTGCCGCAGACATGTGGATGGCCCCGGCGCCTTATGGCGCCGGGGCCTGTCCTCCCCTGTGCTGACCCGGAGCCCCGAGCTCTCAGGGTCGTCCCCCTCGGACCGTTTTCCCCGAGCGGTCCGCCTCCCGCGTAAGAACTCCCCTCGGTGGCGGCGATCATTCCTGGCGTCGGGTCACACGAACGAGGGGTGTTGGCCACGGAAAGAGTATTTTCGAATAAGGGTTCGATAATCTGGGGTCGGATCAACGGCACGCAGGAGCACGACGGCAGGACAGCGGTACGGTCCGAGCGGAGCTAGGGGGGTGCCGGCCATGGCACGGCGCATCGACGTGAGGGGAGCGGGCGGCGTGAGCCTCGCCGCCTGGGAGTTCGCTGACCCTCCCAAGACGGACCCGGAGAAGGATCCCGGGGTGCTGTTACTGCACGGCCTCATGGGCCGCGCCTCGCACTGGGCGCCCACCGCCCGCTGGCTCTCCGGGCGCTACCGCGCGATCGCCCTCGACCAGCGCGGCCACGGCCAGAGCGACAAGCCCCCGCAGGCCGCCTACACCCGTGAGGCCTACATCGGGGACGCCGAGGCCGCCCTCGAACAGCTCGGCCTCGCCCCGGCCGTCCTCATCGGCCACGCCATGGGAGCGCTCACCGCCTGGCAGCTCGCCGCGGCCCGCCCCGACCTGGTGCGCGGCCTGGTCATCAGCGACATGCGGGCCTCCGCCCTCGGCGCGGCCTCGCAGCGCGAGTGGGCCGACTGGTTCAAGGCCTGGCCCGTCCCCTTCGCCACGCTCGGCGACGTACGCAAGTGGTTCGGCGAGGACGACCCCTGGGTGGAGCGCCCGAACCAGGCGCGCGGCGAGTTCTACGCCGAGGTGATGCACGAGTCCCCCGACGGCTGGCGCCCCGTCTTCGAGCCGGAGCAGATGCTCAAGTCCCGCGAGACATGGGTGTTCGACGCGCACTGGGAAGAACTCGCGCAGGTGCAGTGCCCGGCGCTCGTCGTGCGAGGGCTGGACGGGGAGCTGGGGCGGGCGGAGGCGCAGGAGATGGTGCGGGTGCTGCCGCGTGGGCAGTATGCCGAGGTGGTCGACGCCGGGCATCTGGTCCACTACGACCAGCCGGGAGCCTGGCAGGCGGTTGTCGAGCCGTTTCTTGACGGGCTGGGGAGCGACTTGTTCGCCTAGAAGACTGCTGAAAATCTTGCTGGGGCGCTGTCCGGCCGGGAGGCCGGGCGGCCCCTTTCGCTATGCGGTGGCCGGGGCGAGGCGCCAGGTG
>NZ_JBIAQV010000027.1:0-107153 GCF_042889305.1 Streptomyces sp. NPDC002619
CGGTCGCCCTTCGCCGCCCGTACCAGCGCGAAATCGGTCCGGATCCCGCGCTCCAGCACGTACTCGGTGCCGTCGAACTCCCGCACCTCCTTCACAGGCGACGCGAGCGCGACCCCGCCGGAGCCGTCGTAGCGCCACGGCAGCCCGCCCTCGGCGACCTGCGTGCCCACCCCGGCCGGCGTGTAGAAGGCGGGAATGCCGGCCCCGCCGGCCCGCAGCCGCTCGGCCAGCGTGCCCTGCGGAATCAGCTCCACCTCCAGCTCACCGGCCAGATACTGCCGCGCGAACTCCTTGTTCGCCCCGATGTACGAGCCCGTCACCCGCGCGATCCGCCCCGCCGCCAGCAACACCGCAAGACCCGACTCCATCGCCCCGCAGTTGTTCGACACCACCGACAGACCGCGCACCCCCCGCTCGTACAACGCCTGGATCAGCACATTCGGCACACCGCTCAGCCCGAACCCGCCCACCGCCAACGACGCCCAGTCCGGCACGTCCGCCACCGCCTCCAGGGCCGAGGCAACCACCTTGTCCATTCGAGAAGCCTCATTTCTTCCTGGCGCCCTACCGAGTGAATTAATCAGGGCACTGAGTATTTCGGTGAGGAGTTCCTCACGCTGCCATCGCTGCCCTGCAGCGTCAAGACCCGAGAGAATGATGGCGGGCACGGCCGCAGACAGGGGGATGAGCGGCGGGTATCCTTCAGTGCACGAACTAATTTGCCAACCCATTCGACCACGGGAGCGCACATGGCCGCGGTGGACCTCACCACCCACCCCGGGCACCTGGCCCGGCGGCTCCAGCAGGCGCACTACCTGCTGTGGAACACGATGGTCTCGGAGGAGATCACCTCGCCGCAGTTCGCGGTCCTGAACGCGCTCGTCGCCGAGCCGGGGCTCGACCAGCGCACGGTGGGGGAACGGGTGGGCCTCGACCGGTCGACCGTGGCCGAGGTGATCAGCAGGCTCGGCCGCCGCGAGCTCCTGGACAAGGTGCGCGATCCGCAGGACGGCCGGCGCTTCCTGCTGCGCCTCACGGACGACGGGCTGCGCACCCACCGCAAGCTGACCGTGCGCACCGCGCGCATGAACCAGGTCTTCCTTGCCCCGCTCTCCGCCGAGGAGCAGACCCTGTTCTTCGATCTCATCCGCCGGGTCGCGGACGCCGCGGAGGGGCTCCGCAACCCCGCGGAGCCCCTCGTCGCACAGCCCTGACGCGTCGCACGGCACGGACGCTCAGGACGCGGCCCGCGCGAACACCACCCACACCTGGCCCTTCGCGAAGTTCACCGGTGTGCCGTCCGTGCCGGTGAACTCCGTGCCGTCGGTCGCCCCCTGCCGGTTCCAGGTGGCATCGAAGACCTTGCCGTTGCGCAGCACCTCGGCCTTCCCCGAGCCCACGGTCTCGGTGTACGGCGTGTTGTTGCCGAGCACGTCGTGGTACGCGGACTCGTGGATCTTCACGTACTGCACCACGACCGTCGCCGGGGCGATCCGCTTGCCGTCGCTGGTCTCGGCGGGGGTGCCATCCATGGAGACCAGCCAGCGGCTGCGGTCCGCGGACCAGGTGAAGGTGAAGCGGGCCGAGGGATAGCGCACGGTGCGCGTGGTCTCGGTCCGGCCACCCGAGGGGGCCGGACCGTAGTGGAAGCCGGTGGTCAGGGCCGCCGCGCCGGGCGGGTCCGGCAGCAGCCGGTCGGGACGGAGGTAGAGGTTGTGCGGCGCGGGCTTGTCGGTGCCGCGGTAGAAGGCGTCGGAGCCCTCGCCCGGTGTCTCGGGCGTCAGCGGCGCCTTGTCGATCAGCGGCAACAGCTTGCGCTGGGCGCCGGAGAAGGCGAGCGTCGGATCGTGGAACTGACGCAGCAGTTCCAGGTCGGACTCGCGTGCGCTGCGCACCGGCCCGACGGACTTCGGCAGCTTGGTGGCGTACACCGCCATCAGACGGCTCAGCCCGCCCTCGACCTGCTCCGCGTAGACGACGTCCGCCGCGTTCAGCCCGGTCTGCGGCCGGGCCGCGCCCACGTTGTCGATCTTCACCGCCAGCACCGGTCCGGTGCTGCGGGGGGTCTCCTGGCTCCTGGTCGGGGTGGGTGCCTGGTGGTTGCCGCGGCCGTCGTCGACCGGGCGGTGTGTCGTCGTACAACCCGCCGCCAGGACGGTCGTGATCGCGGCGGCCAGCGCGGCCGCCGTCAATGTGGCGCGTCGTGTGCGCGCCCTCTCACCCATGCCCACAGTTACCACCCAGTCTGTCCCATCGATTGTGCGCTTATATGCTCATCGATGGCCATACCAGATCAGTCCCGATCGCGCGCGCTGCATGAGCCCATCGGCTCAGCCGGAGGGCGGAGTGGGCCCCAGGATCTCAGCGAGATCGTAGGTGACCGGCTCCTCCAGTTGGTCGTACGTGCAGCTCTCGGGCGTACGGTCCGGGCGCCAGCGGCGGAAGCGGGCCGTGTGCCGGAAGCGGACCCCGTTCTCCATGTGGTCGTAAGCCACCTCGGCCACCCGCTCCGGCCTGAGCGGCACCCACGACAGGTCCTTCTTGCCCGACCAGCGGCTCGGCGCCCCGGGCAGCCGCGCCGACTCATGGGCCGCCTCGTCCGACCAGGCCGCCCACGGATGCCCGGACACGTCGTCCAGTCGCAGCGGCTCGAGCTCCTCGACGAGCTCGGCGCGCCGCTTCATCGCGAACGCGGCGGACACGCCGACGTGCTGGAGGGCGCCCTGGTCGTCGTAGAGCCCGAGCAGCAGCGAGCCCACCACCGGGCCGCTCTTGTGGAAGCGGTAGCCCGCGACGACGACGTCCGCCGTCCGCTCGTGCTTGATCTTGAACATGGCGCGCTCGTCCGGCAGATAGCGCAGCGTGGGCGGCTTGGCGATGACACCGTCCAGGCCGGCCCCTTCATACTGCTCGAACCACCGCTGGGCCACCTCGACATCGGTGGTCGCCGGTGCCAGGTGCACGGGTGCCGTCACCCCGGTCAGGGCCCCGGCGAGCAGGGCCCGCCGGTCCGTCAGCGGGACGTCCAGGAGCGACTCGTCGGCCAGCGCCAGCAGGTCGAAGGCGACGAAGGAGGCGGGGGTCTTCTCGGCCAGCATGCGGACCCGGGAGTCCGCCGGATGGATCCGCTCGGTCAGCGCGTCGAAGTCGAGCCGCCCCTCCCGGGCGATCACGATCTCGCCGTCCAGCACACAGCGCTCGGGCAGCCGTTCCTTCAGCGCCGCCACCAGCTCGGGGAAGTACCTGGTCAGGGGCTTTCCGGTACGGCTGCCGAGCTCGACCTCGGCGCCGTCGCGGAACACGATCGCCCGGAAGCCGTCCCACTTCGCCTCGTAGTGCATGTCCGGCGGGATCTTCACCACCGACTTGGCGAGCATCGGCTTCACGGGTGGCATCACCGGGAGATCCATGCTCCGATTCTGCTCGCAATCTCCGGGCGCCGCCCGGTGTGCACGGGATGCTGGCGGCACCTACGGTATCCGCATGGGTGCAGCGGTGGAACTGGAGGCGGGCGGCCGGACCGTGAGGCTGTCCAGCCCGGACAAGGTCTTCTTTCCGGAACGCGGTTTCACCAAGCTGGACCTCGCCCGGTACTACATCGCCGTCGGCCCCGGAATCCTGCGCGCCCTGCGCGACCGTCCGACCACCCTGGAGCGCTATCCGGACGGCGTGACCGGCGAGTCCTTCTTCCAGAAGCGGGCGCCCAAGAACATGCCCGACTGGATCCCCACCGCGCACATCACCTTCCCCAGCGGCCGCAGCGCGGACGAGATGTGCCCCACGGAGGAGGCGGCCGTGCTGTGGGCGGCGCAGTTCGGCACGCTCACCTTCCACCCCTGGCCGGTGCGCCGCACCGACGTCGACCGCCCCGACGAACTCCGCATCGACCTCGACCCGCAGCCCGGCACCGACTTCGCCGACGCCGTCCGCGCCGCCCACGAACTGCGCGCCGTCCTCGACGAATTCGGCGGACTGCGGGGCTTTCCCAAGACCTCCGGCGGCCGCGGACTGCACGTCTTCGTGCCCATCGAACCGCGCTGGACCTTCACCCAGGTACGGCGCGCCGCGATCGCCGTGGGCCGGGAGCTGGAGAGGCGGATGCCGGACCGGGTGACGATCAAGTGGTGGAAGGAGGAGCGCGGCGAGCGCATCTTCGTCGACTACAACCAGACCGCCCGGGACCGCACCATCGCCTCTGCGTACTCGGTACGGCCGCGCCCGCACGCCCCCGTCTCGGCGCCCCTGCGCTGGGACGAGGTGGACGACGTCCACCCCCAGGACTTCGACCTCGCGACGATGCCCGCGCGCTTCGCCGAACTCGGCGACGTCCACGCGGACATGGACGACCACGCCTTCTCCCTGGAGGCCCTGCTCGAACTCGCCCGCCGCGACGAGCACGACCACGGCCTCGGCGACCTGCCGTACCCGCCCGAGTACCCGAAGATGCCGGGCGAACCCAAGCGGGTACAGCCGAGCCGGGCGAAGAAGGAGACGTAGCGCGGGCCGCTCGCCCCGCTGGGTCCGAGGGAGCAGCATGGAGGTGAGCCACGAAGGGAGGCCCACCATGAAGACCTCAGGCTCGGACTACGACGCCGGCCTGTACTCGCACACCCCCTCCCAGGCGGAGGGCGAACGCGAGGAGCAGCCCGGGCGTACGACCATGGAGGAGCACCCGGACGTCCCCCGGACCGAACCGTCCCAGGCGGAGGGCGAACGGACGGACGACATCGGCCCCGCGTGACGGCCGAGAGAGGCGGAGCCCCGGCCCACTGAACGTCCGGACGGCGGTGGCGGGGCTGCTGGGGTTGTGGAGGCAGGCGCCGGCTGGCCGTGCCCGGTGCCTGCCTCCGGCAGCGGAACGGGGCATCGGGCGGCTGGCCCGAGCGGTCGTGGGGCCCTGCGAAAACGCTCTCACCGGCTGTTCGACCCGGGGTTATCCTGATCGGCAACCGCCGAGGAGGAGTCCCGAAGTGACCGAGACAGCGCCACGCCCCACGCTGGAGGCCGTGGCCGCGCGGGCCGGGGTGTCCCGGGCGACCGTGTCGCGGGTCGTGAACGGCGGGGACGGGGTCAGGGAAACCCTCGTCGAGCGTGTCCGGCAGGCCGTCGAGGAACTCGGTTACGTCCCCAACCAGGCGGCGCGCAGCCTGGTGACGAAGCGGCACGAGGCGGTTGCCGTCGTCATCGCCGAACCGGAGACCCGCGTCTTCACCGACCCCTTCTTCGCCCTCCAACTCCGGGGCATCAGCAAGGAGTTGACCGCGCACGACAACCAGCTCGTATTGCTCCTGACCGAAGGCCGTGCCGACCACGCGCGCGTGGCCCGCTATCTCGCCGGCGGCCACGTCGACGGCGCGCTCGTCTTCTCCCTGCACCTCGACGACCCGCTGCCCGGGCTCATCCAGGGCGCCGGTGTGCCCACGGTGTTCGGCGGCCGGCCGGACTGGAAGGACGGCACCCCGGTGTATGTGGACAGCGACAACCGGGGCGGCGCCCGCGAGGCCGTACGGCACCTCGTCTCCCTCGGCCGGACCCGGATCGCGCACATCACCGGCGCCCTCGACCAGACCTCCGCGGTGGACCGGCTCGACGGATACCGGGGCGTCATGGGGGACGTGGATCCACAGCTGATCGTGGAGAGCGACTTCACCCCGGCCGGCGGCGAACGGGCCATGCGGGAACTCCTCGACCGCTGCCCGGACGTGGACGCCGTGTTCGCCGCCAACGACCTCACCGCCGCCGGTGCCCTGGGCGTGCTGCGTGAAAGCGGGCGGCGGGTGCCCGAGGACGTCGCCGTGATCGGCTTCGACGACATGCTGCTCGTCGCGGAACGCAGCGACCCGCCCCTGACGACGGTCCGTCAGGACATAGAGGAGATGGGCCGGTTGATGGCCCGCCTGCTGCTGCGCGGCCTCGACCCCCGTGGCCGCGACGAGAACACCGAAGGCGCGCCGTCCAGCGTCATTCTGCCGACGACGCTGGTACGACGCGCATCCGCCTAGCCCCGCTCTTCCAGTCCGCCGCCGCTCACTCCTGCGGAGGCGCGCTCCTGATCACCGCGAAGCGGGCGCCGTACGGGTCGGCGAGCTTGGCGATGCGGCCCACACCGTCCATGGTCGTCGCGGGCATCCGGACCGTGCCGCCCAGTTCCTGTGCCTTGGCGACCACCGCGTCCGGGTCCTCCACCTCGAAGTACGGCAGCCAGTACGGACCGGCCGCCGCCTCCGTCGGGTCGATGGCCAGCGGGACGATGCCGCCGAACATGTCCTCGTCGCCGCCGTCGGCCGGATTGATCGAGGTGTAGGTGCCGCCGGGGAACGGCACGGCTGAGGTCTCCAGGCCGAGCGCGCTGTGGTAGAAGGCGGCGGCTGCCGCCTCGTCCGGTGTGTACAGCTCGATCCAGCACAGCGAACCCGGCTCGCCGGCCACGTCCACACCCTTGTTGCTGCCGGGCTGCCAGATCCCGAACGGCACGCCCGCCGGGTCGGCGAGGACCGCCATGTGGCCCTGGCCCATCACGTCCATGGGCTGGAACAGCACGCTGCCGTGCGCCTGCTCGGCGGCCTTGGCCGTGGCCTGCGCGTCCTCGCTCTGGAAGTACACGGTCCAGGCGGGCGGGCCCTGTTCGGCGGTGGTCTGCATACCACCGGCGACGGTCCGGCCGCCCAGCTGGAAGAAGCCGTAGCCACCGGCGTCGGGTCCCCCCGACTGGAACTGCCAGCCGAAGAGCGAGCCATAGAAGGAGATGGCGCCGTCGATGTCGGACGTGCCGACGTCGATCCAGTTCGGAGCGCCGTTGACGAAACGGGTGGTGAGCATTGTCGCCCTCCTCGGAAGGGTCCCGTTCTTTGCACCGCCGAGTCTGGCACCGCCCACTGACAATCGGTGTGCCAACGCCGCGGCCCGCCGGACCGAAATGCACGATCACCTTGGGTGACCAGCCGGATTCCCCTTGTTTTCGTTCGGCTTCCGCGCGCCGCCGTGCGCCGCGGCCCTCCGGAGGAGCATCATCGGGGCGGCCGGGGGCCATGGACACGCCGTTGACCGGACGTTGATCGAACGTTTTTCGCCGCTCGGCACGATCCTGGCCATGCACATCGAAACGATCACCTCGCCCGACCTCGCCTGGCAGGAGGGGGCGTTGTGCGCGCAGACCGGGGCGGACTTCTTCTTCCCCGAGCCCGGCAGCTCCGTACGCGATGCCAAACGGATCTGCGGCATGTGCCCCATCCGCTCCGCATGCCTGGAGTTCGCGCTCGACAACGACGAACGCTTCGGCGTCTGGGGCGGCCTGTCCGAGAAGGAGCGGCTGGAGCTCCGGCGCACCTCGCGCTGACGTCACCCGGTGCGCACATCCTTGCGACCGCGGCCGCGGTGTGCGGTTAGGATCCGGGGGCGCGTCCGGGCGTAGCGCAGAGGCAGGCGCATCGCCTGGCATGGCGACCACGCCGGTTCGAATCCGGTCGTCCGGATGCGCGTCGTACGGTCCCGTAGCGCAGAGGCAGGCGCGCCGCCTTCTCAGGGCGGTCACGCCGGTTCGAATCCGGCCGGGACCACGGCAGGGCGGACACGGGGCGGGACGGATGGGCGAGGCGATCACCGAGGCGGAACTGGCCGCCTTCCACCAGGTCGTGGGGAAGCTGCGGGAGCTGCCCTTCGACGATCCGCAGCGGCTGCGGGCAGAACAGGTCGCCGCGTCCTTCGCGCGCGACGGCCGGCTGCGCCGCCGCAAGGCGCGGGGCGCCGACATCTCGGCAGCCGACGCCGCCGCGATGGCCGCCACCGCCACCGGCGCCCTCGACCGGCGCGAGGACGCACCACTGGCCGTGCCCGGCGCCGGGGGCGTCTTCCACAAGCCGCGCACCTGCTATGTCTGCAAGTCGGCCTATCGCCAGGTCGACTCCTTCTATCACCGGCTCTGCCCGGACTGCGCCGCCGACAACACCGCCCGCCGCGCCCTGCGCACCGACCTCGGCGGGCGCCGCGCACTGCTCACCGGCGGCCGGGTGAAGATCGGTTTCCAGCTCGCGCTGATGATGCTCCGGGACGGCGCCGAACTCCTCGTCACCTCCCGCTTCCCGCACGACACCGTGCGCCGCTTCCGGGAGGCGCCCGGCAGCGCGGACTGGCTGGACCGGCTCACCGTCCTCGCCGTCGACCTGCGCGACCCGCGCCAGGTGCTGGGCCTGTGCGAGGAACTGCGGGACGAGGGACGGCCGTTGGACATCCTCGTCAACAACGCCGCCCAGACCGTGCGCCGGCCACCCGAGTCGTACGCGCTGCTCGCCGCCGGTGAGAGCGCCGCGCTGCCGCCGGGGGCGCGGCGGGCCCCCGGGTTCACGCCGCTGCGGGTGCTGACGGGCTCCGCCGCGGCCCTGCCGGCCGCGCTGCGGGAGGCCGACGAGGCCGGGCTGCTGCCCGACCCCTCCCCGGAGAACTCCTGGTCGGCCCGGCTCGGCGCGCTCGACCCGGCGGAGGTCCTGGAGACCCAGCTGGTCAACGCCCTCGCCCCGGCGCTCCTGTGCGACCGGCTGCTGCCGCTGCTGCTCGCCTCCCCGCACCCGCGCCGCTACGTCGTCAACGTGACCGCTGTCGAGGGCCGCTTCGCCGTCCGCAACAAGATGGCGGGCCATCCCCACACCAACATGGCCAAGGCCGCCCTCAACATGCTCACCCGCACCAGCGCCGCCGAACTCGCCGAGCGGGGCGTGCACATGTGCGCCGTCGACACCGGCTGGATCACCGACGAGAACCCGGCACCGAAGAAGGCCCGGATGGCGGGCGCCGGTTTCCGCACCCCGCTGGACATCGTGGACGGGGCGGCCCGGGTGTACGACCCGATCGTGCGCGGCGAAGCCGGGGACCCGGTGTCCGGGGTGTTCCTGAAGGACTACCGGGAGGCGGAGTGGTGAGCGAGGACCCGAGGGAAGATGCCGGCTTCGCGGGAGTGCCGTACGTCGCGCCGCGACCGCTCGCCGAACTCACCCCGCTCCTGGACTGGTTGCGCGCCGGACGCCCGGCAGGTCAGCGGCTGGACTTCGCCGCCGGAACCGCCCTGCCCGACGGCCGGCTCGACCTGTGCAAGCAGGGCGTCGGCGCGGAGGGCGCCGCACTGATCGCCGACGCCCTCGCTGAAGGGCCCTCCCCGGTACGGCACTTGCTGCTCGGCACCGACGCGCTCGGCGACGACGGTGCCGACGCCGTCTCCGAGGCGACCGGGGACGTCGAGACGCTGTACCTCGGCTGCAACGGGATCACCGCGGGCGGTGCCTGCCGGATCGCCGACAACCTGCGCGCCTCGCCGCAGGTCGTCACCGGCGTCTGGCTGAAACGCAACCCCCTCGGCAGCGGGGGCGGGCACGCGGCGGCCGAACTCATAGAGTCCGCACGGTCGTTGCGCACCCTCGACCTCGTCCAGACAGGACTCGACCCGGCGGGCGCCGCCGTCCTGGCCGACGCCCTGCTGGCCGCGGCGGCGGGCGGGCGCCGGATCGAGCGCCTCTTCGTCGGCGGCAACCCGCTCGGGGAGGCGGGCGCGCGGGCCCTCGCCGCCGTGCTCGCCGAGGGCACGGTCGACGAACTGTACGTGTCCGCGGCCCGGTTGGGCGACGCGGGCGCGCTCCGGCTCGCCGAAGCCCTGGAACGGGCGTCGTACGGCCGGCTCACCCGGCTGTCCGTCGCCAGCAACGCCATCGGACCGCGGGCCGCCGCCCGGCTGGTGACGGCGGCGACCGCGGCCGGGGTCACCCTGCTCGACCTCGGCCGGGTGCGGGCGGCTGCGGTCCTCGCGGCCGAGGACAACCGGCTCGACCTGGCCGCCGCCGACACCATCGGCGCGGCACTCGCGGGCACCGGGCACCGCCTCGCCCACCTCGTACTGACCCACACCGGGCTCCGCAGTCGCGAGGCCCACCGCCTCCTCGACCACGCGCACCGCGCCACCACGGCCACCCGCTTCCGGCTCGGCACCGGCATCGCCACCAGCGTCAAACGCCGCCTGGACACCCTCAGCGCACACGTTCCCGCACCCGCGCTCCCCGCCGACGTGGCGGCCGTACGCAGCGTGCACCGCACGGCACCAACCCCGCAGCCGGAGCCCTGACCGCACCGCTCAGCCGCGGCGCATCCCCGTGAACACCTCCGTCCAGAAACGCTGTTGTTTCTCCGACGCGCCCACCAGATACGTCGCCCGCAGCTTCGCCGGGAGCAGCGCCACCAGCCGGGCCACCACCGCCCGGTGCTTCTTCAGCTGGGACAGCTCCGCGTTGGCCAGGATCTGGTGGACCACATCGCTGTCGTCGCCGCCCTCCTCGGACCGCTCGGCCGCCCGGCGCAGCCGCGCCTCCCACGCGTCCACGTCCCGGGCCAGCTCGCGCAGCCCCGTCACCGGCCGGCCGCGCAGCCGGTCAAGCAGCGCCGTGAGCGGCACCGGCGCGTACTCGCCGTCGCCCAGGTAGACGGTGCCCATCTCCAGCGGCAGCCCACGCCGGTGCAGCTTGATGAGCCGCTCCAGGGTGCGCTTGGTGATCCAGGCGCGGCCGTCGTCGTCGATGTCGTGCTTCCACCACTCCAGGACCGTCTCGGCGTCCGAGCCGTACCGGGCGAGCAGCCACTCGTTGGCCGGGATGTCCTCCGGCGCCACCTCCAGCGAGGCCGTGAAGCGGGTGGCCTGCGCGATGTTGTTCCGGGACACCAGCAGCTTGCGGCCCAGGTGGTACGGCGGGTTCTGCACGGCTATCTGGGCGCGCAGGTTCTCGATCGGCCGACCCGCCAGGGACCACTCCTGGGTGACCTCCATCAGCTTGGCGAACGCCGCCCTGTCCTTCGGCCGGTTGTACTCGTCCCAGATGATCGCCTTCGGCTCCGGACCCGTGAAGTGCGCAGCGAGCAGATTGTCCAACGTGCCGTCCGGCGAGGGGATCGGCGCGCACAGGTCCTCGACGTTCGTCACCGGCAGGGAGAAGTACAGCGCCTCGCGGCCCAGGCCCTCGCGCAGGGTCTGCCGCACCAGCTCCGTCTTGCCGCAGCCCGGCGGGCCCTGCAACAGCACCGTCCAGCGGCCCCGCAGCGCCGCCCGCACGACCTGCCGTACCGGATCGGGGATCGTCGCCGGGTTGGGCACGCCCACCGCCTCGGCGATCCGGTCGAGGATCTCCGCCGTGCGGTTCTGCCCCGGGCGGCCGTCCGATCCTGGCTCCGCCAGCCGCAGCCGCTCGCCGTCCACCAGCGGCAGACCCCAGCGCAGCGGGAAGCCCTCCCGGGCGTTGGCCAGGACGTGGTCGAGCGTGCGTGGGGACAGCAGCTCGCGCAGCGCGGGGGAGAGCGACGCCCATACGGAGAACACCGGACGCAGGTCCCACGGGCGGTACTTGGCCGCCAGATGGCGCCGCCAGGACGTGTCGTTGGCGGTGATCCGGATCGTGACCATGCGGTCGAGCAGGGCGAGGTCGCCGCGCCGGGCGGACGTCTCGGACAGCGACTCGTTGTCGGTGAGGAAGACACCGACACAGCCCAATGCCCGCAGATCGTGCTCGCCCAGCGTCCAGTCGCAGGCGATCTGCATCAGCTGCGACTGGATCGTGTCGCCCGCCTGGAGCGAGTCGTCGATCAAGAGCACGAACGGCCGGCCCGGTTTGAGCTGGCTCATCACCAGCTGGCGCAGGACGAGTTCACCGGTGTCCGGGTCGCGCACCGGCGCGTTGACGAGCAGGTCGTCCGGGGTGAGGTTCGCCGCCGGGACATAAACCAGCGTGGTGTCCGGACGGGCGCGGGCGATGTGGGAGAAGAACGTCGCCGTCTTGCCGATGCCGTGCTCACCGAAGACCTGGCCCGTCTGCCCCATGTCGATCATCGCGTCGATGAACGACTCGAGCCGGGACGTCGTCGACTGCTGTGTGTCCGTGGTCATTTACCGCGATCCTGTGGTGACGCGATGGCAGTCCATCGCGGGGGTGTGCGTCTCGGGCCACTCGCTGCCGCCCTCGGTGATCAACCAGATCCATTTGTCAGGCTCGGCGGGTGTGATCGGCGGGGCGTACCCGTCCGTCAGGACGACGACAGCGTCCGGCTTCACGTCGAAACGGCGCCCGTTCACCTCCGTACGGCCCTCCACGTAGTCGGCGACCACCTGGAAGCTCGTGCCGCCCCCGCCGAACACCCTCTCGCCCGGTCGGAACGGCATCACCACCGCGTCGAACGACAGCCAGTGCGCCTCCACCCCGTCGATCCGGCCCACGAGTTCGGTCAGCCACCGGATCACGTGGTCCGGCATCGAACCCGACGTGTCGAAGGCGATGACCAGCACCTTGTCCCGCACCGGGCCGCGCCGCGCGAGCATCGGGTCCTGGCCCAGGGCCGCGAGCAGCGCGCCCCGCTTCTTCGGATACACCAACCGCTCACCGTCGCGCAGCTTCGAGCCGAGCACGTCGACCAGCCAGCGCTGCCACCAGTGGACCGTACGGGTGCGCGTGGTCTCGCCGCGCAGCACTCCCGCGCCCAGGTTCCCCCAGATCCGGGCGGCCCGCGCCGAGCCGTCCTCGGTACGGCCCATCAGGTCGAGCAGCTCACGCTCCGCGCCCGTGTGCCCTCGCCGGGCCGCCAGCAGGGAGTTGAGCAGCGCGGAGGACGTCACCGCGTCCACGGTCTCCTGGTCGGCGGGCACCGACCCGTCCACCAGATGCACGCACATCCGCCGCTCCGGGACGAGCGGGTGCCGCATGCGCTTCAGCTCGCCGTACACTCGCATGTCCGTCTCGGTGAACGTCTCGTACGGCACCGGCTCCAGGCCGTGCGCCATCAGGTCCTGGCGGTAGGCGTCGTACACCTTCCGTGGATCGACGCCCGTCGGACTGCCGTCCAGAAGGGGCAGTTCCTCGCGGCCGAGACGGACCAGGGCCACGTGATTGATGGAGACCTCCGCCGCCAGTTCGAAGACCGGGTCGTCGCGCAGCTCCGGCTCGGCGAACAGATGCCGGTGCACCAGGTGCCGCGCCTCGTGGAACAGCACGAACTTCACGCCGTCCAGGCCGAGTCCGACGAAAAAGTCCGGGTTGTAGAGCAGCAGACAGGAGCCGTCGCCAGAGGCCACCACGGCCGCCGTGTCTATCGCGGTCGTGGCGAGCTGGTGGTGGCATTTGGCGAACAGCCACGACGCGACCGCCGACTCGGTCAGCCCGAAGTCCAGCAGCGCGGCCTCCTTCAGCCGCCGCGCCTCCTCGACCACCGCCGCGTCCGCCGGGCGGTACCGCTCGAGCGCCCTGCGGTCGGCGAGGTCGACCACGGCAGGACGCCCCCGCCCCCGCTCTCCGTACGCCATGTGCCGCCCCCCGTACCGGATTTCCCCCTGGATCATTGGTACCAGGCCCCACTGACAACGGGCCAAGGCATTACGCTCGGCGGCAAGGGCGGGGTCGTAGCGCAGAGGCAGGCGCACCGGTCTCCAAAACCAGAACACGCTGGTTCGAATCCAGCCGCCCCGCCCCCCTCGCCTGCCGGTTCAGGCGATGGCGCCCGCGGTCACCACGAGTTCCGGGACGTTCCCGTGGAACGTCTCGACCAGCTGCGCCAGCACCGCCCACGCCTCCTCGCGCCCGCCCAAGTGGTCGTGGACCAGGGCGCGGAGGCAGTCGGCGGCCTCATGGACCCGGGCCGGGAACAGCACATGGCCCAGGGTCAGGACCTGCAGGACGTACGCGGCGGGGCCGTACTCCGAGGCGTACTCGGCGGGGCCCTCCAGCACGCCCGCCTGCCGCACCCGGTGGGTGAACTTGGGATGCGCGCCGAACTGGGCTCGTACCGTGGGCGGGCAGTCCGGGCGCACGGCCAGCGCCCAGCGGGCGTAGCCGGGCAGCGGGTGTTCGCGGTCCGCGTCGGCGACCGTCAGCCAGTCGGCGCGCGTGACGACCATGGACGCGGCCGCACGCGCCGGAGCCATGGCGGTGGCGGTGCGCAGGGCGCCGACCAGGCCGTGGCGGACGTAGTTCTCGGGGGGTTCGGGCTCCTCGGCCCACAGGGTCCTGTCCACCGCAACGGCCTCGGTGCGGCCGGGCCCGAACGGCACTCCGCGGGCGATGGCCCGCCCCAGGCCGGACTCGGACGGCAGCAGCCGCCACACCAGGGCGTTGAGGTTCGGGTCGTCCTCCTGCAGCATCCACAGCAGCACCGAGGAGGGCAGGTCGCCCGCCCATGTCCACGTCTGGCGCAGCAACCGGCGGGCGGCCTCGGGATGCTCGGGCCCGGGATGCCCGATCCGCGCCCGGACCCGCTCGGCGGTCTCCTCGTCGATCAGGCCGAGCAGGAAGCCGACGGCCCGTTCCGCCCTGGTGTGGTCACGCATGGCGGCATGATGCCCCAGCGCACTGACAGGGCGCACCGGGAAATCGATGCGCCCCGAGTGCCGCCGCTCAGGCTCCGGCGCGCGCCGCCATCCGGGCCTTGCGCGCGGCCAGCTTCTCGTCGAACTTGAGCGCCTCCGCGTCGAGTCCGCCCATGAACAGCCCGAGTTCCTCCTGCGCGCGGCGCCCCTCGGGGCCGAGCCCGTCGATCTCCATGATCTTCAGGAAGCGCAGCACGGGCTGGAGGACGTCGTCGTGGTGGATGCGCAGGTTGTAGACCTCGCCGATCGCCATCTGCGCCGCGGCCCGCTCGAAGCCGGGGATGCCGTGGCCGGGCATGCGGAAGTCGACGACGACGTCGCGCACGGCCTGCATGGTCGGGTCGGGGGCGATCTCGAAGGCCGCATTGAGGAGGTTGCGGTAGAAGACCATGTGGAGGTTCTCGTCGGTCGCGATGCGGGCCAGCATGCGGTCGCAGACCGGATCGCCGGACTGGTGCCCGGTGTTGCGGTGCGAGATCCGGGTCGCGAGCTCCTGGAAGGCGACGTAGGCGACCGAGTGCAGCATGGAGTGCCGGTTGTCGGACTCGAAGCCCTCGCTCATGTGGGCCATGCGGTACTGCTCCAGCTTGTCCGGGTCCACCGCGCGCGAGGCGAGCAGATAGTCGCGCATCACGATGCCGTGCCGGCCCTCCTCGGCCGTCCAGCGGTGCACCCAGGTGCCCCAGGCGCCGTCCCGGCCGAAGAGCGTGGCGATCTCGTGGTGGTAGCTGGGGAGGTTGTCCTCCGTCAGCAGGTTCACCACGAGGGCGACACGGCCGACCTCAGTGACCTTGGAGTGCTCCTTTTCCCAGGCCTCGCCGTCCTCGAAGAAGCCGGGGAAGTTACGGCCGTCGCTCCACGGGACGTACTCGTGCGGCATCCAGTCCTTGGCGACCTGCAGATGCCGGTTCAGCTCCTTCTCGACCACTTCCTCCAGCGCGTAGAGCAGCCGCGCGTCGGTCCACACGGACGGGCTGTCGAGTCGGGGGGAGGCGATCGTCACGGGAACTCCAGGGGGACGCCGAACAAAGGGAAATGAACAAGGGGCGTACCGGCGAGCGGTGCCGGAAACCTACGTGATCGTAGGCTACGAAACCGTAGGTTACGAGACCGTAGGTTAAGTGTCGTGTAAGGCCCGCTGCTCAGACGGCGTTCGCATGTCGAAACCGGACATGCGAACGGCCCCGGAACACGCAGGTCCAGGGCCGTCGGGCGAAAGGATCAACGGGTCAGACGTACAACTCCCGCAGCCGCACCGAGAGGCACGTCACACAGCCCTCGAGCTTCTCGAACTCACCGATGTCCACGGTGACTACCTCGTGGCCGAGGTCGGTGAGCAACTCCGCAGTCTTCGGCGCGCTGTCCGCCATCAGCAGCTTGCCGCCGCCGAGCAGCACCACGTGGGCGCCGGACTCCTCGGGCACCGACAGGAAACCCGGGAACAGCGACGGCCGGTCCACGTTCGGGATGTGCCCGAGCACGGTTCCGTCGGGCAGCGCGGTGACCGCCGACTTCAGGTGCAGCACCTTGCTCACCGGCACGGCCACCACCCGTGCGCCCAGCGGCTCGAATGCGGCCCGGACCTGCTGTACGCCATCCGCGTTGGTGCGTCCGCCCCGGCCGACGTAGATCGTGTCGCCGACCTTCAGGACGTCACCGCCGTCCAAGGTGCCCGGCTCCCAGATCCAGTTGACCGAGCAGCCGAGGCGGGCCACGACCTCCTCGACGCCGGCGGTCTCCTCGCGCCGGGACTCGGCGCCGGGCCGGGTGATCAGCGCGACGTTCTTGTACATCACCACCGTGTCCTCGACGAACACGGAGTCGGGGCAGTCGTCGGCCGCCTCCACCTCGATGGTCTCCCAGCCGTGTGTGCGCAACGCCTCGACGTAGACCTCCCACTGCTCGACGGCGAGGTCCACATCGACCTTCTCCCGCTGGATGTGCGTCACCAGGCCTTCGGCGAGGCGCGGGCTGGGGCGGCGGACGAGGGCCTTCTTGCTGGGCACAGCGGGTCTCCGTATCGGCGGGGCGTTCCGGCGCCCGAGTTGCGGCGCCGGTTCGCCATCATGCAGGGCGGGCCCGTGCCGGCAAAACCCTTCGTTGTCAGGCTGTGGCCCTCCTGAGATGCTCCGTCGCGCCTGCTAGGCGGGATCGGCGAGCTCTTCCGGTGTCGTTTCCCTGAGTTCGCCCTCCTCGAGGAGGAGCCAGCGGGTGATGTCGAGCGACTCCAGGAACGGCAGGTCGTGGCTCGCAACGATCAGTGCTCCCTCGTACGACTCCAGGGCCGTGGTCAGCTGGCGCACGCTGGCCATGTCGAGGTTGTTCGTCGGCTCGTCGAGCATGAGGAGCTGCGGTGCCGGCTCGGCCAGCATCAGCGCGGCCAGGGCGGCCCGGAAGCGTTCGCCGCCGGACAGGGTCGCCGCCTTCTGGTCGGCCCGGGCGCCCCGGAACAGGAAGCGGGCCAGCCGGGCCCGGATCCGGTTCTTGGTGGCGCCCGGCGCGAACCGGGCCACGTTCTCCGCCACGGTCCGTTCCCCGTCGAGGACGTCGAGGCGCTGCGGCAGGAAGCGCAGCGGGACATGCGCCCTCGCCTCGCCCGCCACCGGCGCCAGCTCCCCGGCGATCGTGCGCAGCAGCGTCGTCTTGCCCGCGCCGTTGCGCCCGATCAGCGCGATCCGCTCAGGGCCGCGCAGCTCGAGGACACCGTCGACGCGCGCTCCGTACGTCAGCTCCAGGTTCCGGAGCGTGAGGACGTCACGGCCCGGTGGGACGGCCGTGTAGGGCAGGTCGACGCGGATCTCGTCGTCGTCCCGTACGGCCTCCACCGCCTCGTCGAGCCGCTCCCTGGCCCCGGCGAGCCGCTCCTCGTGCATGATGCGGTGCTTGCCCGCGGACTCCTGCGCCGCCCGTTTGCGCGCCCCCATGACGATCTTCGGCTCGCGCTTCTGCTCGGCCATCTTCTGGCCGTACCGCTTACGGCGGGCCAGTTTGACCTGGGCATCGGCCAGTTCGCGCTTCTGCTTGCGCAGGTCGGCCTCGGCGACGCGCACCATGCGCTCGGCCGCCTCCTGTTCGCCGGCGAGTGCCTCCTCGTACGCGGAGAAGTTGCCCCCGTACCAGGTGACTTCCCCGGAGCGCAGATCGGCGATCTGGTCGACCAGCTCGAGCAGCTCGCGGTCGTGGCTGACCACGACCAGGACGCCCGACCAGGACGCGACGGCCGCGTACAGCCGCCGGCGCGCGTACAGGTCGAGATTGTTGGTGGGTTCGTCTAGCAGCAGTACGTCCGGGCGGCGCAGCAGCAGCGCGGCCAGCCGCAGCAGAACCGACTCGCCGCCCGACAGCTCGCCGACGGTGCGGTCCAGGTCGATGTGGCCGAGGCCGAGTTCGCCGAGGGTGGCGAGCGCGCGCTCCTCGACGTCCCAGTCGTCGCCGACCGTCTCGAAGTGCTCCTCGGACACGTCGCCCGCCTCGATGGCGTGCAGCGCGGCGCGCAGTGCGGCGATGCCGAGTGCCTCGTCGACGCGGAGCACGGTGTCGAGGGTGACGTTCTGCGGGAGATACCCGACCTCGCCCGTCACCCGGACGGTGCCGTCGGACGGGGTCAGCTCACCGGCGATCAGCTTCAGCAGCGTGGATTTTCCCGAGCCGTTGACGCCGACGAGTCCGGTGCGGCCGGGACCGAACGCGACGTCGAGGCCGTCGAGGACGGGGGTGCCGTCGGGCCAGGAGAAGGTGAGGGACGTACAGGTGAGGGAAGGGGACATGGGGGCCTCGCGGTTGCTGGGTGCGGAAGGGGGCAAACGCGTGTCGAGACACCGCGAGGCGGCAACCAGGAGGCGGTCGGGCCATGAAAAAAGGCCCAGTGCCAAGGGACGGCTCGGAGGCCGAGGTCGCACGCGACGGACACACCACACAGGTGTGACGCGGTGACTCAGGACCTCAGACGAGCAACGTCCTTCTCCGATCGACGGCAACAGAACCGCTGAACACGCTACGAAGGGCGCCGGAGGGCTGTCAACGCATTAACGGGCGATGCGGGCCGGGCACCTCGATGTCGGATTCCTGCCAGCTCCCGCCCCCGGACGGCTGGTTGAGTGAGTCGTATGACGCATCACAGCACCCTGCGGGACCGTGCCCTCGCCTTCCGCGCCCTGCACATCCCGGGGCGTCCGCTCGTCCTCGCGAACGCCTGGGACGCGCTGAGCGCGCGGCTCGCCGAGGACGCGGGAGGCGCCGCCGTGGCGACCACCAGCGCCGGCCTCGCCTGGGCGCTCGGCGCCCCGGACGGCGACCGGCTGGAGCGCGATGCCGCGCTGGACGCCGTCGCCCGGATCGCCGCCGCCGTGCGGGTCCCCGTCAGCGCCGACATCGAGAGCGGGTACGCGAAGGACCCGGCGGGCGTCGCCGACACCGTGCGCGCGGTGCTCGCGACCGGGGCGGTGGGCGTCAACATCGAGGACGCCTCGTACCAGGAGGGCACCGGGCCGCTGCGCCCGGTCGCCGAGCAGGCCGAGCGGATTGCCGCCGCGCGTGAGGCGGCCGACGCCGCCGGTGTGCCGCTCTTCGTCAACGCCAGAATCGACACCTTCCTGCGCGGCGCCGGGGGAGTGGACGCCACCCTGGAGCGGGCCGCCGCCTACCGGGCCGCGGGCGCCGACGGGATCTTCGCCCCGGGGGCCGTCGACCCGGAGACGGTGAAGGCGCTCGCCGACGGCATCGACGGTCCGCTCAACGTGATGGTGGGGCCGGGCGCGCCCGCGGTCGCCGAACTCGCCGCGCTCGGCGTTGCCAGGGTCAGCGCCGGCTCCGGCCTCGCCCAGGCCGCGTACGCCGTGGTCCGCCGAGCCGCGCGGGAGCTGCTGGACGGCGGGACGTACGACGCGCTCGCGGGCGGGCTCGACTACGGCGAGCTCAACTCGCTGCTGACGCCGGGGCGTTGAGTCAGGCGTCGCGCATCAGCTCGGCCAGGCGGTGGTCGAGGTCGCGCTGGAGATGCTCGAGACCGACGTCGACGAGGTCGTCGGTCGCCTTCAGGAACCGGCGTATCTCGCCCGTGCGGACATGCACGACGGCGGTGCCCTCGGGGGCGTGGAACTCCAGGACGGTGCGGTCGTAGCCGTACGGCCGCACCCGTACGTCGCCGTGCCCCTCGGGGCCGTGCAGACCGGCCGCGAGAAGCTCACGCGCGAAGGTCCAGCGCACCTCCACCCCTTCCAGGGTGGCCGGGGCGGGGAAGCTCATCTGGACGGCGAACGGATCGTGCCGGTCGTAGCGCAGCGTGGCGGGAATGCTCGGCATGCGCGGCGCGGCAGCGACGAGGCGGGCCTCTACGGGCTGCTCGATGACGGTGGACAACGCCTTGCTCCCTTGTGACGGCTGGACGAACTTCCGGGCGGATGGGTCCTCGCACAGGAGGAGACGACGGATCCGGCGTATCCGTGCACACGAATACCGAGTGACGTCGGTCACCGCAAGGCCCAACGGCGGGCCCCGGGCCCCCTGGACGGCCGCGGGGGAGTGGACTAGCTTCGCCCGCCATGAGGCGCTTGGGAAGCACGCGACGCAGGGGACGTACGAGCCGAGTAGTGGCCGCGGGGGTGGCGTGCGGGGCGGCGCTGGCCGCGCTGACGGTCGGCCCCGCCGAGGCCGGGACACCGGACCACCGCGGCCCGCACTGGGAACTCAAGGACAGCGGCACCCCCGAGGTGCGCTACCGCGGACTGGCCGCCGTCGACCGGCACACCGCCTGGCTGGCCGGCACCGCCGGCACCGTCCTGCGCACCACGGACGGCGGGGCGAGCTGGCGGAACGTCTCCCCGCCGGGCGCCGCCGACCTCCAGTTCCGGGACGTCGAGGCGTTCGACGCGCGCCGCGCGGTAGTGCTGGCCATAGGCGAGGGCGAGGCCTCCCGCGTGTATCGCACCGACGACGGCGGAGCGACCTGGACCGAGTCCTTCCGCAACACCGACGCGAAGGCCTTCTACGACTGCCTCGCCTTCTTCGACCCCCGCCACGGCCTCGCCATGAGCGACCCCGTGGACGGAAAGTTCCGCATCCTGTCCACCAGCGACGGCGGCCGGTCCTGGCGGGTGCTGCCGAACGAGGGCATGCCGGCCGCCCTGGACGGCGAGGCGGGCTTCGCGGCGAGCGGCCAGTGCCTGGTCACGTCCGGTCCGAAGGACGTCTGGCTGGCCACCGGCGGCGCCGCCCACGCGCGCGTGCTGCACTCGGCCGACCGCGGCCTGACCTGGACAGCGGCCGACACCCCGATCCCGGCCGGCGACCCGGCCCGCGGCGTCTTCGCCCTCGCCTTCCGCGACCGCGCCCACGGCCTCGCCGTCGGCGGCGACTACCGAGCCGACCAGCCCTCGCCGCAGTCCGCGGCCGTCACCCCCGACGGCGGCCGCACCTGGCGGCCCGCCGAGACGCCCCCGCCCGCCTACCGCTCCGGCGCCGCCTGGCTCCCGCACAGCCGCACCGGCGCGCTCGCCGTGGGCCCCACGGGCACCGACGTGACGACCGACGGCGGCCGCACCTGGCGCACGATCGACACCGGGTCGTACGACACCGTGGACTGCACCTCCGATCTGAGCTGCTGGGCGGCGGGGGAGAAGGGGCGCGTGGCCCGGCTGGAGAACTGAGGTAACACGCCGGAACCCCGGGTACTCGGACACCGCACGCGACACGGAAGGAAGTGAGCGGTGGTGCCACGGGGTTCCAGTTCCAAGCGGGAGCGTCAGTACGAGCACATTAGGGAGAGCGCGCTGGAGCGGGGCGAGAGCACGCGGCGCGCGGAGGAGATCGCCGCCCGGACGGTCAACAAGGAGCGCGCCCGCGCCGGCGAGTCGCAGGAGGCCAGTCGCACCTCGATCCAGGACATGTCGTCCGGCGAACGCGGCGGCCGGCGGTCGCACAGCGGTGCCCAGGGGCCGACCTACGACCAGCTGTACGAGGAGGCCAGGCAGCGGGGTATCCATGGCCGTTCGGACATGAACAAGGAGCAGTTGCGGCACGCGCTGGACGAGAAGAAGAGCTGACCCGCCGCCCGGGCCTCGCAACCGCCGTCCCGGCCCGTACTGTTGGCCCACCATGACGACCGTACGCGTCCCCGAGGGGCGGCCCGCGACCGAGGAGCAGGCCCGTGCCGTGCAGGACGAGCTGCGCGGGCGGTTGGTCCTGGACGAGGTCGGACCGCCGCCGGGGACGGGCCGGGTGACGGGGGTCGACGTCGCCTACGACGACGCGCGCGACCTCGTCGCGGCGGCGGCCGTCGTGCTGGACGCGGCTTCCCTGGAGGTCGTCGCCGAGGCGACCGCCATCGGCCGGGTCTCCTTCCCGTACGTGCCCGGACTACTGGCCTTCCGCGAGATCCCCACCGTGCTCGCGGCCCTCGACGCGCTGCCCTGCCCGCCCGGCCTGGTCGTCTGCGACGGCTACGGCCTGGCGCACCCGCGCCGCTTCGGACTCGCCAGCCACCTGGGCGTCCTCACCGGCCTGCCCACGATCGGCGTCGCCAAGAACCCGTTCACGTTCGGGTACGACGACCCGGGCCCGGGGCGCGGCAGCGTCTCCCCGCTGCTTGCGGGCGCCGAGGAGGTCGGCCGCGCCCTGCGCACCCGGGACGCCGTCAAACCGGTCTTCGTGTCCGTCGGCCACCGGGTGAGCCTGGACAACGCCTGCGCGCACACGCTCGCGCTCACCCCGCGCTACCGGCTCCCGGAGACGACGCGCAGGGCGGACGCGTTGTGCCGCCAGGCGCTTCGGGAGGCCTCCGAGTAGGCCTCTGAGTACGTCGTCTGAGTACCCGTACGGATGTCAGTGTGCGGCCCGCCCGGAAGGCTGGGCCGCATGACGACGCACCGTTCCCCGAAGTCCGCCCGCCCTGTCCACCCCGCCCAGCCCGTCGAGCGCGCCGTGACGGCGTCACTGATCGTCGCCGTGCTGGCGGGGATCGCCTGGATAGGCGGGATGCTCTACGCCGTGACCACGGGCCTCTAGAAACACCGTTCGGGCTTCTAGAACGCGGCCGCCACCCGGAACGTGATCCCCGCCCGGCGCAGCCGCTCCGTGAGCGCGTCGCCCATCGCCACCGCCGTCGTGACCTGGCCGGCGGTCGGCGGCAGGTCGTCGAAGGCCAGGGACAGGGCCGCCTCGGCGAACATCTTCGCCGTCTCGTCGTAGCCGGGATCGCCGCCGGAGACCTCTGTGAACACGCGCCGGCCGCCGCCCTCGCCGACGAAGCGGACCGAGAACCAGCTCTTCGCGCGCTTCTGCTCACTGGGTCCGTCGCCGGGCTTGAGCCGGTCGGACAGCCAGCTGCGAGCGGGCGGCAGCTGGGCCGCGGCGGCGATCGCACCCACGGCCGCGATCCCGCCCAGCGCGACGGGCAGCCGGCGCACCGCCGCGTAGTGCCGGTAGCGGAAGTCGGGGCCGTACCGCCCCAGGGCCTTCGCCGAGCGGCGCACGATCTGCGGGTCGATGGTCGGCAGGGGCAGCGCCCAGGCACCCACCTCCTTGGCGAACCGCGGCGCACCCGTCGGCGCGCTCGCCCGGCGCGTCACCAGCCGGGGCTCGTGACGGCCGCGGTCACGTGCGGCCGCCGCCATCTGCCGCGCGCGGGCGAACTGGTTGAGAGCCGAGGCGAGGGTGCCGCCCGAGAACGTCGCGTCGACGCTCACATAGCCGTCCACGGTCAGCGGTACGCCCTTCGGCAGCTGCTGGACGGTGAAGTACGCCCCGAGGTCGTGCGGGACCGAGTCGAAACCGCAGGCGTGCAGCAGCCGGGCGCCGGTCTCACGCGCGCGTGCCTCATGACGGACGTACATCAGGTCCACGAACTCGGGCTCACCCGTGAGGTCGAGATAGTCGGTCCCCGTGTCCGCGCAGGCGGCGACGAGTTCCTCGCCGTAGCGGATGTACGGCCCGACGGTCGAGGCCACCACGCGCGCGTGCTCGGCGAGTGCGCGCAGGGTGGCGGGTTCGGCCACGTCGGCCCGCAGCACCCCGATCCCGGCGCCGCCCGGCAGCCGCTCGCGCAGCGCCTCGAGTCTGCCCTCGTCGCGGCCGGCGATCGCCCAGCGCAGGTCCTCGGGCGCGTGCGTGGCGAGGTACTGCGCGGTGAGTGTGCCGACGAAGCCCGTGGCTCCGAAGAGGACGATGTCGTAGGGGCGATCCGCCCTGTTCAGCCTGCTCATGACACCCCTTGATCCCGCGGCGCGCGCCGCTGTCCGTGGCTGAGGCTAGCGTGGGGAGGCAGAGGCCCGACGACCAGCCCACAAGGCGGCGGGGCCCAGCTCCGGGTAAGTTGGCTAAGCGCTTGCTCGCCAGGCCTTGTGCCCGGTGGAACACGTTCTTAGCATCAGTGGTGTTACAGCAGTAGTGTCACATCAACTGGGGGCGGCATGACGACGGCAGGGACGCCGAAGCCGGGACACGGCCCGCTCACGGGCGTGCGCGTGGTCGAGCTGGCCGGTATCGGGCCCGGCCCGTTCGCCGCCATGCTCCTGGCCGACCTGGGCGCCGACGTCGTCCGCGTGGACCGGCCGGGCGGCCAGGGACTGGCGATCGACCCGGCGTACGACATCACCAACCGCAACAAGCGCTCCGTGGTCGTCGACCTCAAGGCCGCCGGTGGCCCGGCCCGCGTCCTCGACCTGGCCGAACGCGCCGACATCCTGATCGAGGGCTACCGCCCAGGCGTCGCCGAGCGCCTCGGCGTAGGCCCCGAGGACTGCCATGCCCGCAACCCCCGGCTCGTCTTCGGCCGGATGACCGGCTGGGGCCAGGACGGCCCCCTCGCCCAGCGCGCCGGCCACGACGTCGCGTACATCGCCGTCACCGGCACCCTCGGCATGATCGGCAACCCCGGCGAGCCCCCGGCCGTCCCCGCCAACCTGGTCGGCGACTACGCGGGCGGCTCCCTCTATCTGGTCGTCGGCGTCCTCGCCGCGCTCACCCATGCACGCGTGACCGGCACCGGACAGGTCGTCGACGCCGCCATCGTGGACGGCACCGCCCACCTCTCCTCGATGATCCACGGCATGCTCGCCGCCGGCGGCTGGCAGGACCGGCGCGGCGCCAACCTCCTGGACGGCGGCTGCCCCTACTACGGGACGTACGGGACGGCCGACGGGCAGTACATGGCCGTCGGCGCCCTGGAGCGGCAGTTCTACGAGGAGTTCCTGCGCCTGCTCGACCTGGACGACCTCGCCGGGGCCCACCGGGACTGGACCCGCTGGGGCGAGCTGCGCGAGCGGGTCGCCGCCCGCTTCAAGTCGCGCACCCGCGACGAGTGGACGGCCCTCTTCGAGGGCTCCGACGCGTGCGTGGCCCCTGTCCTGACCCTGCGCGAGGCCCCGCACCACCCGCACCTCGCGGCCCGCGGCACCTTCACCGACCACGGCGGCATCACCCAGCCCGCCCCGGCACCGAGGTTCTCCGCCACCCCGGCCGCCGTCCGCACCGGCCCCGCCCTGCCCGGCGCCGCCACCGAGGAGGTGGCCCACGACTGGGACGTACCCCGGCTGCTCGCCGAGGACGAAGACCCCCGAAAGGACGGCAATCCATGAAGCCCGCTCCGTCCCCGGGGTATCCATGCTGAACGCCGGCCCCCGCACCCGGGCCCTCCGCTGAGAAAACCCTCGTTGAAAGGCCTCCCAGTGAGCACCGAAGCGTACGTGTACGACGCGATCCGCACCCCGCGCGGCCGCGGCAAGGCGAACGGCGCCCTGCACGGCACGAAGCCCATCGACCTGGTCGTCGGACTCATCCACGAGATCCGCGACCGCTTCCCCGGCCTCGACCCGGCCGCGATCGACGACATCGTGCTCGGCGTCGTCGGCCCGGTCGGCGACCAGGGCTCCGACATCGCCCGCATCGCCGCGATCGCCGCCGGCCTGCCCGACACGGTCGCCGGCGTCCAGGAGAACCGCTTCTGTGCCTCCGGCCTGGAAGCGGTCAACCAGGCCGCCGCCCGGGTCCGTTCCGGCTGGGAGGACCTGATCCTCGCCGGTGGCGTCGAGTCCATGTCCCGGGTGCCGATGGCCTCGGACGGCGGCGCCTGGTTCAACGACCCGATGACCAACCTCGCCACGAACTTCGTGCCGCAGGGCATCGGCGCCGACCTCATCGCCACCATCGGGGGCTTCTCCCGCCGGGACGTCGACGAGTACGCGGCGCTCTCGCAGGAGCGCGCGGCGGGCGCCGCGAAGGACGGCCGCTTCGAGCGCTCCGTCGTCCCGGTCACAGACCGCAGCGGCCTCGTCGTCCTCGACCACGACGAGCACCCGCGCCCCGGCACCACCGCCGACTCCCTCGCCAAGCTCAAGCCCTCCTTCGCCGACATCGGCGAGCTGGGCGGCTTCGACGCCGTCGCGCTGCAGAAGTACCACTGGGTGGAGAAGATCGACCACGTCCACCACGCGGGCAACTCCTCCGGCATCGTGGACGGCGCCTCGCTGGTCGCCATCGGCTCGAAGGAGGTCGGCGAGCGCCACGGACTCACCCCGCGCGCGCGGATCGTCTCCGCCGCCGTCTCCGGCTCCGAGCCCACCATCATGCTCACCGGACCCGCACCGGCCAGCCGCAAGGCGCTCGCCAAGGCCGGGCTGACCATCGACGACATGGACCTCGTCGAGATCAACGAGGCGTTCGCGGCCGTCGTGCTGCGCTTCGCCAGGGACATGGGCCTGTCCCTGGACAAGATCAACGTCAACGGCGGTGCGATCGCGCTGGGCCACCCGCTCGGCGCGACCGGCGCCATGATCCTCGGCACGCTCGTCGACGAACTGGAGCGCCAGGACAAGCGCTACGGCCTCGCGACCCTCTGCGTCGGCGGCGGCATGGGCGTCGCCACCATCGTCGAGCGCATCTGAACTCCCCGCGGAATCACGACACTTCAACGGAGACGACTGTCATGACCGAGAGCACCACCATCCGCTGGGAGCAGGACGACACCGGTGTTGTCACCCTCGTCCTCGACGATCCCAACCAGTCCGCGAACACCATGAACCAGGCGTTCCGCGACTCCCTCACGGTGATCACCGACCGCCTGGAGGCCGAGAAGGACAGCATCCGGGGCGTCATCTTCACCTCCGCCAAGAAGACCTTCTTCGCGGGCGGCGACCTGCGCGACCTGATCCGGGTCACGCCCGAGACCGCACAGGACTTGTTGGACGGCGGCCTCGCCATCAAGCGCAACCTGCGCCGCATCGAGACCCTGGGCAAGCCGGTCGTCGCCGCGATCAACGGCGCCGCCCTGGGCGGCGGTTACGAACTCGCCCTCGCCTGCCACCACCGCGTCGCGCTCGACACCTCCGGCACCAAGATCGGCTGCCCCGAGGTCACGCTCGGCCTGCTCCCCGGCGGCGGCGGGGTCGTCCGTACCGTACGCCTGCTGGGCATCGCCGACGCCCTGCTGAAGGTCCTCCTCCAGGGCACCCAGTACAACGCGCGGCGCGCCCAGGAGAACGGCCTCGTCCACGAAGTGGCCGAGACGCCTGAGGAACTGCTGGCCAAGGCCCGCGCCTTCATCGACGCCAACCCCGAGTCGCAGCAGCCCTGGGACAAGCCGGGCTACCGCATCCCGGGCGGCACCCCGGCCAACCCCAAGTTCGCGGCCAACCTGCCGGCCTTCCCGGCCAACCTGCGCAAGCAGACGAACGGCGCGCCCTACCCGGCGCCCCGCAACATCCTCGCCGCCGCCGTCGAGGGTTCCCAGGTCGACTTCGAGACCGCCCAGGTCATCGAGGCCCGCTACTTCGTCGAGCTGGCCGCCGGCCAGACCTCGAAGAACATGATCCAGGCGTTCTTCTTCGACCTCCAGGCCGTCAACTCCGGCGCCAACCGTCCGCAGGGCATCGAGCCCCGCAAGGTCCGCAAGGTCGCCGTCCTCGGCGCCGGCATGATGGGCGCGGGCATCGCCTACTCGTGCGCCCGCGCGGGCATCGACGTCGTCCTCAAGGACGTCTCCCCGGAGGCCGCCCTCAAGGGCAAGGCCTACTCCGAGAAGCTGTGCGCCAAGGCCGTCTCCCGGGGCCGTACCACCCAGGAGAAGGCGGGCGCGCTGCTCGCCCGCATCACGCCCACCGCCGAGGCGGCCGCCCTCGCGGGCTGTGACGCGGTCATCGAGGCCGTCTTCGAGGACCCGGCGCTCAAGCACAAGGTGTTCCAGGAGATCGAGCACGTCGTCGACGCCGACGCCCTGCTGTGCTCCAACACCTCCACCCTCCCGATCACCGTCCTCGCCGAAGGCGTCGAGCGGCAGGCCGACTTCATCGGACTCCACTTCTTCTCGCCCGTCGACAAGATGCCCCTCGTCGAGATCATCAAGGGCGAGCGCACCGGCGACGAGGCCCTCGCCCGCGCCTTCGACCTGGTCCGACAGATCAACAAGACGCCGATCGTCGTCAACGACTCGCGCGGCTTCTTCACCTCGCGCGTCATCGGCCACTTCATCAACGAGGGCGTCGCCATGGTCGGCGAGGGCATCGAGCCCGCCTCCGTCGAGCAGGCGGCCGCCCAGGCGGGCTACCCGGCCAAGGTGCTGTCCCTCATGGACGAGCTGACCCTCACCCTCCCGCGCAAGATCCGCAACGAGTCGAAGCGGGCCGTCGAGGAGGCGGGCGGCACCTGGCCCGCGCACCCCGCCGAGGCCGTCATCGACCGCATGGTCGACGAGTTCGGGCGCACGGGCCGCAGCGGCGGCGCGGGCTTCTACGAGTACGGCGAGGACGGCAAGCGCGCCGGGCTGTGGCCGGGCCTGCGCGAGCACTTCACGAAGCCGGGCTACGAGATCCCGTTCGAGGACATGCAGGAGCGCATGCTCTTCTCCGAGGCGCTGGACACCGTCAAGCTCCTCGAAGAGGGCGTGCTGACGTCCGTCGCCGACGCCAACATCGGCTCGATCTTCGGCATCGGCTTCCCGGGCTGGACCGGCGGTGTGCTGCAGTACATCAACGGTTACGACGGTGGCCTGCCGGGCTTCGTGGCACGCGCGCGTGAGCTCGCCGAGCGCTACGGCGACCGCTTCACCCCGCCCGCCCTGCTGGTCGAGAAGGCGGAGAAGGGCGAGACCTTCACCGACGGCCGCTGACAGGCCGCAGCCGAGTGGCTCACCCCCCTTCCGGGGTGAGCCACTCCTGCAGTTCCTCCCGCAGCGACCGCTGGAAGGTCGTCAGCAGGGCCTGCACCACCAGCGGATGCATGTGCGCGGACAGCGACTTCACATCCCGCGCGTCACGTTCGGCGACCGCGTCACGCAGCAGCGCCGACAGCTCCCGGGCCGCCGCCCGCGAGTGCTCGATCAGGGCGGTGCGGGCCGCCAGGATCGTCTCCTGGGAGAACGGCACGTCGAGCAGTTCGACACCGAGCCGCAGCAGCCCGACGTCGACCCGGAACGCGTCGCCGGCCCGCTCGACCACGTTCATCGCGGCGAGCCGGTCCAGGTCCTCCGCGTCCAGCGGCCGACCCGAGCGCCGCTCCAGCTCAGCGTGCGAAAGCGTCTCCGTGGTGTCCGGGGCCCACGAGGACACCACGGCCCGGTGCACCGCGAGATCCCGCGCGCTCAGGTCCGGCGGCAGTTGCCGCAGATACCGCTCGATCGCGGCCAGCGTCATGCCCTGGTGCTGCAACTCCTCGATCAACGCGAGACGCGCCAGATGCTCACGTCCGTAGTGGCCCACCCGGCGCGCACCGATCACCGGCGGCGGCAGCAGACCCTTGGTGCCGTAGAAGCGGACCGTACGGACGGTCACGCCCGCACGCGCGGCCAGCTCATCGATGGTGAGGGCCTGCTCCGTCGGCTCCTCGGTCTCGGTCGTCATGTGCAGCAGTATCGCTGTCACACCAGTGCTGTGAAACCTCCGAGCTGCGCGGACTCGGTCCGGGACCCGCGTGTCCTGCTCGCCCTGCTGCTGCCCGGCTCGGTCTACTCGGCCGACCAGAGCCCGTTCGTGACCGTCCTGTCGAAGATCGGCGTCTCCGGCGCCGGCGACGTGATGAACCTGGTCGTCCTCACAGCCGCCATGTCGTCCCTGAACTCCGGCCTCTACTCCACCGGCCGCATCCTGCGCTCCACGGCCATGGCGGGCTCGGCTCCGAAGTTCACGGCCCGCATGAACCGCAGCCAGGTGCCCTACGGCGGCATCCCGCTGACCTGCGCGGTGTGCGTGCTCGGTGTCGGCCTCAACTACCTGATGCCCAGCCAGGCCTTCGAGATCGTACTGAACGTCGCCTCCCTCGGCATCATCAGCACCTGGGTGATCATCATGGTCTGCCACCTGGTCTTCGTCCGGCGCGCCCGGGCGGGCCTGCTCACCCGGCCGTCCTTCCGCCTCAAGGGCAGCCCCGTCACGGAGATCGCCACGGTCGCGTTCCTGCTGGTCTGCCTCGGCATGATGTGGAACGACCCCGAGGTCGGCCGCAAGACGCTCCTGCTCATCCCGGTGATCGCCCTCCTGCTCGTCGCGGGCTGGTTCGGGTGCGCCGCCGGGTGTCGAAGGCCGCCGACCAGGAGCTGGGCGAGCTCACGAAGTAGCACGTCACGGCCACTGTCAGTGGCAGCGCCTACGGTGGCGCCATGTCGGAGATCGCGTATGTCCGGGGTGACGCCACCGTGCCGTTGGGCAAGGGCGTGAAGGTGATCGCGCATGTCTGCAACGACCTCGGGGGCTGGGGCAGGGGCTTCGTCCTCGCGCTGTCGCGGCGCTGGCCGCAGCCGGAGGCGGAGTACCGCGCCTGGCACCGTGACCGCGCGGTGGGCGACTTCGGCCTGGGCGCGGTCCAACTGGTCCAGGTAGAGCGGTATGTGTGGGTGGCCAACATGATCGGCCAGCGGGGGATCAGGACCGGCAGCAAGGGCGTCCCCGTCCGGTACGACGCGATCGACACGGCGCTCGGCCGGCTCTCCGACGAAGTGATCGAACTCGGTGCCGCCGTGCACATGCCCCGCATAGGCTGCGGTCTCGCGGGCGGAAAGTGGTCCCGGATCGAGCCGCTGATCACCGAGCGGCTGGTGCAGCGGGGCATCGCCGTGACGGTGTACGACCATGGAGAGGGCGGGGGATGAGCGGCGAGTTCGATGTCCTGGTGCTTGGGGGCGCCGGCGTGGACACCATCGTGTACGTGCCGGAGCTGCCCCTCCCGTACGCCGACAGCTACATGATCGACTCCGGAATCCGCACCCGCGCCGGCCAGACCGGCGACTTCGTCGCGCTGGGCCTCGCCGCCCTCGGCCTGCGCACCCACCACCTCGACCTGCTCGGCGACGATCCCGAGGGCGACATGGTCCGCGCCCTGCACCGGGAGCGCGGCATCGCGCTCACCGCACTCCCGCAGCCCGCCGGCACCAAGCGTGCCGTGAACCTGGTCGGCCCGGACGGACGACGGCTGTCCCTGTACGACACGAGCCGCGCCCATGCCGACGACCGCTTCCCGGAGCCGGTCGTCCGGGCCCTGGCGGCGTCGAGCAGGCACGCGCACGTGGCCATCACCCACCCCTGCGCCCACGCCCTGCCCGCCCTGCGCGCGTCTGGCGTGACCGTCTCCACAGACCTGCACGACTGGGACGGCGAGAACCCCTACCACGAGCCGTTCGCCCACGCCGCGGACATCGTCTTCCTGTCGGCGACGGCCCTGACCGACCCCGAGCGGACCATGCACCGTATCGCCGAGCGGGGCACGGCACAGATCGTCGTCGCCACGGCCGGCGCCCAGGGCGCCCATCTGCTCGCCGACGGCCGGCTGACCCGCATACCGGCCGTCGTCCCGCCCGCGCCCGTGGTGGACTCCAACGGCGCGGGCGACGCGTTCGCCGCCGCCTTCCTCTTCGGCCACCTCACCGGCGAGCCGCCCCGGCGGTCCGCCCTGTACGGGGCGCTGGCCGGGGCATACGCCTGCACGGTGCCGTCGACGCAGACGGCGGGGATAGGCCGGGACGAACTCCTGGACCGCGCCGCCGCATTGGCCCCCGCCACGCGGTGAGGGGCCAAGGACGCAGCCTCGGCCCCGTGTCCCGGACCGTCAGTGCCGGTGCAGGTCGTGCGTGGCCTCGATCTTCTTCCACGACTTCGGCTGCACCGGAGCCGTCGCCGCCTTGGCGATCGCCGCCGTGCGGGCCGCAGGCGCCGCGGGCTTGACCGGCTGGAACAGCCACGTGTCGAACAGTGCGGCCAGCGGCTTTCCGGACACCTGCTCGGCGTACCGCGGGAAGTCGGCGACCGACGCGTTGCCGTACGCGTGCTCCTTCGGCCAGCCCTTCAAGATGGCGAAGAACGCGTCGTCGCCGATCTCGTTGCGCAGCGCCTGCAGGGCCAGCGCGCCCCGGTCGTAGACGGCGGCGTCGAACTGGTCGTCCGGACCCGGGTCACCTGGCTTGACGGTCCAGAACGGGTCGTCGGCCGGGTGCGAGGCGTACACGTAGTCCGCCAGCTCCTGGGCCGTGCCTTCGCCCTCGTGCTCGGACCACAGCCACTGCGCGTACGACGCGAAGCCCTCGTTGAGCCAGATGTCCTTCCAACCCTTCACCGACACGGAGTCGCCGTACCACTGGTGGGCGAGCTCGTGCACGACGACCGAGGTGTTGGAGCCCCGCGAGAACTGCCGCGGGCTGTAGAACACCCGGGTCTGCGTCTCCAGCGCGTACCCCGTGGTGGTGTTGGGCACGTACCCGCCCGCCGAGCTGAAGGGGTACGGCCCGAAGTACCCGCTCAGCCAGTCGACGAGCTCCCCGGTCCGCTCCACGCTCGCCCGCGCCGCCCCGTCGTTGTCGCCGAGGTCCTTGCTGTAGGCGTTGACGACCGGAACACCGCCGTCGGAGACACCGGTGGTGATGTCGAACTTCCCGACCGCGAGCGTGGTGAGATACGTGGCCTGCGGCTTGTTCTCACGCCAGTTCCAGCGGGTCCAGCCCAGCCGTGAACTCGTCGACTGGAGCGTGCCGTTGGAGATGACCTGGGTGTCGTCCGGCACCGCCACCGACACATCGTAGGTGGCCTTGTCCAGCGGGTGGTCGTTGCTCGGGTACCACCACCAGGCCGCCTCGGGCTCGTCCGCCGCGACCGCGCCGTCCGGCGTGCGGTGCCAGGTCGAGAAGCCGTACGCGCTCTTCGTCGACGGCACCCCGCTGTAGCGCACGACCACCGTGATCGACGTGCCCTTGGCCAGCGGCTTCTTCGGGGTGACCACCAACTCGTGGTCACCGGACGTGCTGAACGCGGCCTTGGCGCCGTTGACCCGGACCTCGCTCACGTCCAGCAGGAAGTCCAGGTCGAAGCCGGACAGGTCCTGCGTGGTCTTCGCCAGGATCGTGGTCGTCCCCTCCAACTCGTCCGTCGCGGGCTGGTACTGCAGCCGGACGTCGTAGTGGGAGACGTCGTACCCGCCGTTGCCGTAGTACGGGTAGTAGGGGTCGCCGATGCCCGGTGTGCCGGGGGAGTAGCTTGCGGCCGACGCCGGGATCGTCAGCAGGAGAGAGGCCGCCGCCAGTGCGCCCGGCGCAAGGATTCTGCGGTGCACGAGAACTCCAAGTCGTAGAGCCGAGAAGTCGGTTCGGAGCCTATTCAGACCCTGTGGGCTCTGACGTGTCCACGGCCGCCGCTGTCACACGATCGCCATTCGGCCGACATGAGCGAACCCGGCCCAGGGGTTCGGAACTGCTGCCGCGTGACGGAACCCGAGCGAGTTCTGGCGACCATGAGTGAGCGTTACTGCTGCGGTTCATTGCGAGGGCGGGTGTCCCCATGGGGCGAACGGGAGTTTGTGTGCCGAACGCGTGACCTTTCTCGTGGTCGGCTCGTTGCGGGTGGTGACGGATGACCGGGGCGGGGATCGGGGGCGGGGACCGTGGGCGGGTTGCGGGAGTTGGCGGAACCCTTTGTGGTGCCCGGCCCTGCGGGGGTGGCGATCAGGGCCCGGCTGCGGGTGTCGGACACGGACGCGGCGGCGCTGCGGGAGGTCGGGGCGTTTGTGGGTGGGCTGGCCGCCGGTGACCTCGCACGGAGGTGCGGGCAGCGGCTGGGCACGATGCCGGGTCGTGGGCGGTGCGCAAGCGGGAGCTGACCGGTCTCTCGTCGGCGCGGTGGGCGGGCAGTGTCACGAAGGCCACGCATGATCAGTGGGCGCTGGCCCGGCGCGGTCAGACGGCGGAGCTGGCCTGGCTGCGCGGGCAGATCACGCAGATCGAGGCGCGGCTGGCCCGCCCGCTGGGCGCGAAGGCGGACAAGCGGGCCGGGTTGCCGCGGGGGTACGGGTCGCGGGCGCAGTGGCATGCCAAGTCCCGGCGCCTGCACGCTCTGCGGGATCGGCTGGTGCGGCTGGAGGCGGACTGGTCGGTGGGCCGGGTGCACGTGGTGCGCGGCGGCAAACAGCTCGCCCGCCTGCGCCACCACCTCGACCAGGCCGGGCTGGACGTGAGCGGCTGGCGCCGGCGGTGGGAGGCGGCGCGGATGTTCCTGTCGGCGGACGGGGAGTCCGGCAAACGCTTCGGGAACGAGACCATCCGCATCACCGACACCGGACACATCCTGATCAGACTTCCCGCCGCCCTCGCCCACCTGGCCAACGCCCCGCACGGCCGCTACCGGCTCGACGCGACCGTCCGCTTCGCGCACCGGGGCGGGGAATGGTGCGACCGGATCACCGCGAACCGGGCGGTGGCCTACCGCATCCACCACGACCCGGTACGCGGCCGCTGGTATGTGACCGCGTCCTGGCAGCGCAGCCCCGCCCCCGTGCTGCCGCTGGAGACGGCCCTGGCCCGGGGTGTGGTCGCGGTCGACATGAACGACGACCACCTCGCCGCCTGGCAGTTGGATGTGCACGGCAACCCGGTCGGCGAGCCCCGGCGGTTCTTCTACGACCTGTCCGGCACCACCGCGCACCGGGATGCGCAGATCCGGCACGCCCTGACCCGGCTGCTGCATTACACCCGTGTCACCGGCGCGGCGGCGATCGCCATCGAGGACCTCGACTTCACCGCCGGCACGTCCCGCGAACGGTACGGCCGCAACAAGCGTTTCCGCCGGCTCCTCTCCCGCTTCCCCACCGCCCGGCTGAAGGCACGGCTGACGGCGATGGCCGCCGAGCAGGACATCGCGGTCGTCGCGGTCGATCCGGCGTACACCTCCCGGTGGGGCGCCCAGCACTGGCAGCAGCCCCTGACCAGCCAGACTCGCAAGGTTTCCCGGCACGATGCAGCCTGCATCGCGATCGGGCGACGCGCCCTCGGGCACCCGATCCGGCGACGGACGGCACCGCCCCCGCACGACCAGAGCGATCGTGCGGGGCATCGGACCGTCCAGGCCGGACCGGACACCCGCAGGCGCGAGGGAACCCGCCACCCCGTCACGGACCGTGCACACGATGCACGCGCCCGGACAGGGACACCCGAAAGAACGCGGGCGACCAGCGCATCCACAACCGTTCGGGATGCGCGCAGTACCAGGATGTGGGTCCAGGACTCACTCCTGCGCACTGATTAGGAACGGTGCTTACCGGCCACTGCGGACCCTCATGTGCCCTCTTCTGCACGGGAGTTGACCGGGGTACCGTCCGCGCATGCCGATACGCACGCGCTTCACGATCTGGAGAACGCTCGCGGCCGCAGCCGTCGCCGCCCTGCTGGCCGCCTTCCTGACCCCGGCGGCGGCCCAGGCGGCCACCCGGGAGAGCCGGCCCGTCTACTCGTACGCGAACGCCGTCCGCGAGGCCGTCTGGGTGGACACGGGCCTGGACGGCGACGGCGACGGCAGGAGCGATCGGGTCGCCGCCGACATCGTCCGGCCCCGCGAACCCGCCCAGCAGGGCCGCAAGGTGCCCGTCATCATGGATGCCAGCCCCTACTACTCCTGCTGCGGACGCGGCAACGAGAGCCAGCTGAAGACGTACGACGCGCAGGGGAACGTCGTCCAGATGCCGCTCTTCTACGACAACTACTTCGTGCCCCGCGGCTACGCCTTCGTCGGCGTCGACCTCGCCGGCACCAACCGCTCCGACGGGTGCATCGACATCGGCGGACGCTCCGACATCCAGTCCGCGAAGGCCGTGATCGACTGGCTGAACGGGCGCGCCAAGGCCTACACCAGCCGCACCGGCACCACCACGGTCAGGGCGAACTGGACCAACGGCAGTACCGGGATGATCGGCAAGAGCTGGGACGGCACCATCGCCAACGGCGTCGCCGCCACCGGCGTCAAGGGACTGAAGACCATCGTCCCGATCAGCGCCATCTCCTCCTGGTACGACTACTACTTCGCCAAGGGCGCCCCGCTCTACGACTCCGGTCCCAACTGGCTGGCCGACGCCGTCGAGAGCGACGACGCCCACGCCCACTGCGCCGCCGTACAGCAGAAGCTCGTCGACGGCGCGCCGCGCACCGGCGACTGGACCGGACTGTGGACCGAGCGTGACTACGTCAAGGACGCGGGCAAGGTGCGCGCGAGCGTGTTCCTCACCCACGGTCTGCAGGACCTCAACGTCCGCACCAAGCACTTCGGGCAGTGGTGGAACGCCCTCGCGAAGAACGGCGTCGAGCGCAAGATCTGGCTCTCCCAGACCGGCCATGTCGACCCCTTCGACTACCGCCGCGGCGCGTGGGTCGACACCCTGCACCGCTGGTTCGACCACGAACTCCTCGGCTACGACAACGGCATCGACCGTGAGCCGATGGCCGACATCGAACGCCACCCCGACCAGTGGGTCACCTCGAAGGTCTGGCCGCCGAGCGGTACCCGCGCCACCACCCTGCGCCCCGCGACCGGTGCCCAGCCCGGTGTGGGCACCCTCGGCCTGCTCCCCGGAACCGGCACCGAGACCTTCACCGACGACCCGAAGCTGAGCGAGACGGACTGGGCCGCGAAGACCGGTACGCCGACCCTCGAGAAGGCCGGCTTCGTCACCGGGCAGCTCACCCGCGACCTGCGTCTGTCGGGGTCCTCGAAGGTCACGGTCACCGCCACCCCGACCACCGCGACGGCCCACCTCTCCGCCGTCCTCGTGGACCTCGGCCCCGACACCATCCGTGACTACGCCGACGCCGCCGAGGGCATCAACACCCTCACCGACCGCACCTGCTGGGGCGAGAGCACCGCCGGGGACAGCGCCTGCTTCAAGGTGACGAAGGCGAAGACGACGTCCGTCGGCGCCACCGTGTTCAGCCGCGGCTGGGCGGACCTCGGCAACTACGCCTCCGACCGCAAGGGCGTCCCGCTCACCCCGGGCAGGGCGTACACGATCACCCTCGACCTGGCCGCGACCGACCACGTCGTCCCCAAGGGCCACCGCCTCGCCCTGATCGTCGCGGGCACCGACCGGGACCTGATCGACCCACCGTCCACCACACCCACACTCACCCTGGACCTGTCCCGTACGGCGGCCAGGGTCCCGCTGGTCGGTGGCGCGGCTGCGTTCACCCACGCCACGTCCGGCACGACTTCGGTCGCTCCTGGGGCAACGACCCTCGACGGCGTACGGGCCCCGCGCACCGTCCACCGCGTCCCCATGGGCTGACCGACCCGTCAGGACCCGTCAGGAGGCGGCCGAAATGGCCAGGCCGGCCGCCTCCCTGGCGCAGCCCCATGCCACCGTGACCCCGGCCCCACCGTGTCCGTAGTTGTGCACCAGCACCCGTCCGCCCGGCAGCACCTGCCGCTCCAGCCGTACCGCGTCCCGTGCCGGACGCAGACCCACCCGGTGCTCGAGCACCCGCGCCCCGGCGATCTCCGGCCGCACCGCCGCGCACCGGGCGACGATCTCGGCGGCGACCCGTGGATCGGGCTCCAGGGACCACGCGTCCTCCTCCGCCGTACCGCCGAGGACCAGCCCGCAGGGCTGCGGGAAGAAGTAGGTGGACTCGGCGGCGTGCTCGTCGGCCGAGGTGAGCCAGGTCGTGATTCCCGGGTTCTCCACGACCACCAGTTGACCGCGCACCGGACGCACCGTCGGATCAGGGACCAGCGAACGGGCGCCCAGACCGGTGCAGTTGACGACCACGGCGGCCGGCACCTGGTTCAGATCCGTCACCTCCCGCACCTCCAGCAGCCCGCCCGCCTTGAGTACGCGCTCCCGCAGCCACCGCAGATGGACCGGCATGTCGATCAGCGGCAGCCGCGCCGCAAGCCCCGCGCCGGCCGCCGTCTCGGACAGGCCCGGCACCTGCGCCGCCCACGTGCCCAGCTCGTCCATCCGGACCCCGAGGTGAACGCCCTCGACCATCCGTACGCCCGTCTCGCGGGCCTGCTCCGCCAGCCCCTCGTACACCGCGAGGGTCGCGAGGGCCCACTGGCCCACCAGTTGCTCCGGTTGGATGCGGTACGGCCACCACAGGGCACCGGCGACCGCCGAGGTCGTGCGCTCGGCCGGCTCCCGCGCCCACACCCGCACCCGTCTGCCGCTCCTGGCCAGCACCAGGGCCGTCGTCAGCCCGATGACCCCGCCGCCGACCACGATCACTTCGCCACTCAGCTCACGTTCCACGCGGGGACGTTAGCGGAATATGTCATGCAGCGCTCACATCCGTCCCGCTCTGGGAATACTCACAGCATGTCTGGCGTACACGCGACCTTCGGCCTGGCACCGGCGATGCGGGCCGGCGGCGTCCTCGCCGACGGCGGCTACGAGGTTCACCGGGACTTCGTGGACTTCATCGTCGACGGACGCCCGCTCCTCTTCCAGCTCTCCGACCTCGATGCCGTCTCCCCACTCGCCTCCGACGTCCCGCCCGCGATCTTCGCCGCCCAGGTCCGCAGCCTGCTCCTGGAGACCGATGCCCCGCTCCCCGGCGGCCGTTACGTCATCTACGGCTGCCCGGAGTGCGAGGACCTGGCCTGCGGAGCGGTCACCGCCGTCATCGAGCGCGCCGGCGACGGCGGTGACGACTACGTATGGCGGGACTTCGCCTGGCAGACCGAAGAACAGGCCGACCTGGAGCTCAATGGCTACCACGGCATAGGCCCCTTCCTCTTCCATGGCCCCGAGTACCGCGCCGCCCTGGGCGACCTCATCGACGGCGCCGCCGCCCCGGCCGCGCCCCGCCGCCGCGTCCTGCTGATCGGCGCCCGCGTCGGCCTCCTCGCCAAGCTCGCCGCCGCCCTGCGCACCATCGGCATCGGTGCCGACATCATCGACGACGCGACCGGCGCCTCCGCCGAGGAACTGCGCTCCTACGGCGCGGTCGCCTACGGCAGCACGGTCGGTGAGAGGGAGCGCGCGGCCATACGCCGGGCGTTCGACCGGGCCGGAGCCGACGTCGCCCACGTGGCGGGCCTCGCCCCCATCGTCCCGCTCCTCGTCGCGCAGATCGAACACGCCCTGGACCGCAGCCCCGTGGCACAGCGCCGCCTCACACGCCTCGTCGCCGCCGACGGCGAGGCGGGCATCGAGGTCAGCTCCCCGTGCCGGGTGCGCGTCACGGCGTACCGCCTCGACCGCCTCTCCCGCGCCCACGCCCAGGAGGTCTTCGACGGCGTCCTGGAACCCGGCCGCCATCGCATCGCCCTGGACGCCAAGGCGGTCAAGGGGCAGTCCTTCGTCGTCGCCCGCACCTCGGGCAGCGTGCTGGTGGAGGCGATGGCCCGGTGAACGGCCGTTAGGATCGGCCTTCTGATGACTGCCACCCTCGTCGCCAAGAACCTCGCCGCCGGGCACGGCGACCGCTCCCTCTTCTCCGGGCTCGACCTCGTCGTCGCGCCCGGGGACGTGATCGGACTGGTCGGCGCCAACGGCGCGGGCAAGTCCACCCTCCTCAGGATGCTCGCCGGGCTCCTCAGGCCCGAGGAGGGCGAGCTGCGGCTCTCTCCGCCGACCGCGACCGTCGGCCATCTGCCGCAGGAGCCGGAGCGCAGGCCGGGCGAGACCGTACGGGAGTTCCTGGCCCGCCGCACCGGCGTCGCCGAGGCGCAGCGGGTGATGGACGAGGCGACCCAGGCACTGGTCGACGGGGCACCAGGCGCCGACGACGCCTACGCGAGCAGCCTGGAGCGCTGGCTTGACCTGGGCGGCGCCGACCTGGACGAGCGGGCCGAGGAGGTCGCCGACACCCTCGGCCTGGCCGTCGGGCTGGACCAGCCGATGACCTCCCTCTCCGGCGGCCAGGCGGCCCGCGCAGGACTCGCCTCGCTGCTCCTGTCCCGCTACGACGTCTTCCTGCTCGACGAGCCCACCAACGATCTCGACTTGGACGGCCTGGAGCGGCTCGAACGCTTCGTCACCGGCCTGCGCGCGGGCACCGTCGTCGTCAGCCACGACCGCGAGTTCCTCACCCGCACGGTCACCAAGGTCCTCGAACTCGACCTCGCCCAGGGCCGGATCAACCTCTACGGCGGCGGTTACGCGGCCTACCTGGAGGAACGCGACGTCGCCCGGCGGCACGCCCGGGACGAGTACGAGGAGTACGCCGACAAGAGGGCCGCCCTCCAGGACCGCGCGCAGATGCAGCGCTCCTGGATGGACAAGGGCGTGAAGAACGCCCGGCGCAAGGCGAGCAACGACAACGACAAGATCGGCCGCAAGTTCCGCAGCGAGGCCAGCGAGAAGCAGGCCGCGAAGGCCCGCCAGACCCAGCGCATGATCGAACGCCTCGACGTCGTCGAGGAGCCCCGCAAGGAGTGGGAGCTGCACATGGAGATCGCGGCCGCGCCCCGCTCGGGCGCCGTCGTCGCGACGCTCCGGGACGCGGAGGTACGGCGCGGGGACTTCACGTTCGGCCCGGTGTCCCTGCAACTCGACTGGGCGGACCGGGTCGCGGTGACCGGCGCGAACGGCGCCGGCAAGTCGACGCTCCTCGGTGCCCTGCTGGGCCGGGTCCCGCTGGACGCGGGGCACGCGGCCCTCGGCTCCGGCGTCCTGGTCGGCGAGGTCGATCAGGCCCGCAAGGTGTTCCACGGCACCGAGTCGCTGCTGGACGCCTTCTGCGCGGCCGTCCCGGACACGGAGCCGGTGGAGGTCCGCACTCTGCTGGCCAAGTTCGGCCTGAAGTCGGACCACGTCCTGCGCCCCGCCGCCACCCTCTCCCCGGGCGAACGCACCCGCGCCGCGCTGGCGCTGCTCCAGGGCAAGGGCGTCAACCTGCTGGTCCTGGACGAGCCGACCAACCACCTTGACCTGCCGGCCATCGAACAACTGGAGACGGCCCTCGACTCCTACACGGGCACGCTTGTGCTGGTCACCCACGACCGCCGCATGCTGGACGCGGTGCAGGTGACTCGCCGCCTGGAGGTCGCGGACGGCAAGGTGACCGAACGCTAGGGCCGTCCGGCCGCTGCCGCGGGGGCCGATCCGTCGGACAGGCTCTGGCGGCTCACATCCAGGCGTCGGGGCCCGGGTCGCCGCCCGCCGCGACGGTGGCGAGCCGCTCGGTGTAGTGCTTCCAGCCCTCCTCGTGCGCCGCGCAGGCCTCCGGCGACGGCAGGTCCCGGTGGACCAGGCGCAGGAAAGTGCCCTCGGCCACCGGTTCCAGGGTGATCTCGACCGTGGTGGAGCCGGGCGGCACGGGCATCTCGTCTTCGGCCCAGCCCCAGGTGAAGACCAGCCGCTTGGGCGGGTCGATCTCGACGAACCGGCCCTCCGCGACGTGCTCACCGGTGACGTTCGTCCGGTAGGTGCCGCCGGGGGTGAAGCTGAACTCGCCGTCCCTGCCCATCCAGGACAGCCACTTCTCCCGGTCGGTGAAGAAGGAGAACACCGTCTCCGGGCGGGCCGCGATGAGCCGTTCCACGGTGACCGCGTTGGTGTTCACGAGTTCGTCCCTTCGGGGGCTCCGGCCTCTTCGGGCCGCTCCGTCCGCTCCGCCGCCTCCGCCAGCTCGGCCAGCGTGTCCAGCTTGGCGGCCCACATGGACTGCAGGTACGCGGCCAGCGGGCCCAGCGCCTCACGGTCGGCCCGGTAGAAGCGCTTCTTGCCGTCCTGCCGCAGCGTAACCAGGCCGGAGTCCCTCAGCACCTTGAGGTGCTGTGAGACCGCCCCGAAGGTGACGTCGAACCGCTCGGCGATCTCGCCCGCGGACAGCTCGGCGTCCCACACCAGGCGCAGGATCTCGCGCCGTCGGGGTTCGGCGACCGCCCGTACCGCATCCATGCACGTCATTTTAGTCTCCACTGCAATTTGCCACGACGCGAGATACGTTTTAGTCTCCACTAAAATGTTGCCTCACGAAGGAGCACACGACATGCCAGACATCGCGATGCGGCTGGCCATCGAGGCCGACCCGGACACCGTCTACACGGCGATCTCCACGGCCGACGGCGTCCACGGCTGGTTCACCACGACGGCCACCGCCGGCGAAGGCGTGGGCGGCGTGCACGAGCTGGCGTTCCCGGGCGTGCCCGAGCCGTGGCGGCTGCGCGTCACCGAGGCGGAGCCCGGAAAGCGGCTCGTCCTGGCGGGCGAGAACGGTCCCTGGACCGGCACCGCGCAGACGTACGAAATCCTGGCCCGCCAGGAGGGCGGCGTCACTCTGAGCTTCACCCACAGCGGCTTCGCCGCCGTCGACGACGTCTACCGCGACTTCACCTACGGCTGGGCGACGAAGTTCGTCCACCTCAAGCAGTACGCCGAGACCGGCGAGCCCGCGCCCTTCTTCGCCGGCTGAGCCCTGCCGAACCCCACCGGACTCCCACCTGACCCCAGGGAAGGAACCCATGAACACCCAGCACGACACGCTCGAGCCCGCCATCCGCGAGTGCGCCGACGCCGTCGCGGCGCTGGCCACCGGCATCCGCGACGAGCAGCTGCAGGACCCCACTCCGTGCGAGAAGTTCACCGTCGCCGACCTCGTCGAGCACCTCGGCGGGACCCTGCTGTCCTCGGCGCGGGCCGCCCGCAAGGAGGCGCAGCCCGGCGAGAGCGCCACCGCTCCAGGCATGACACCGCAGGCGCTGGCCGACGCCGCGAACCGGGCCTCGGCGGCCTGGTCCGACCCCGCCGCCTACGACGGCGCCACGGAGTTCGGTCCGGGGGAGTTGCCTGCCGTCGTCGCCGCCTCGATCACCCTGCAGGAACTCGCCCTGCACGGCTGGGACCTGGCGCGCGCCACCGGCCGGCCGTTCGCTCTGAGCGAGGAGACCGAACGGATCGCGCTCGGCGCGGTCGAGCAGCTCGCCGAAGCGGCACGCGGCAACGGCGCCTACGGCCCGCCCGTGCCCGTGTCCGCCGACGCCCCCGCTTTCCAGCGGGCGCTCGGCGTCAGCGGACGCAATCATGTGTGGAACGGCTGACCGCGGTGGAAGCGGTGCCCCGCGAGAAGGGCGAGGGGAAGGCATCACGATCGACGAGACGGCGGAACGCGTCATCGGGCTACCGCCCGATCGCGTGGCCGCGTATGCCATGGACTGGCGCCACGACGCGGAGTGGACCCAGGGCATCCGCAGCGCGGCACTGACCAGGGAGGCGGCCACGGGCGGCTTCGGCGTCGGCGCCGAGGTCACCCGGACCGCCCACTTCCTGGGCAGGCGGATCGACTACGTCCTGCGCGTCGCCGCGTACGATCCGCCGGGCCTGCTGGACATGGTGTCGGTCGCCGGCCCCATGCCCATGCGCGTCAGGTACACCTTCGCCGCGCACCCGCGGGGCACCCTTGCCGGCATCCGGGTGCGGGGCGACGCGGGCTCCCTGTACCGCCTGGCCGCCCCCGTCATGGCCAGGAAGGTCCGCTCGTCCATCGGCAAGGACCTGCGGGACCTGGAGCGCAGGCTGACCGAGCGGGCGTCGGGGGCGACCGCCTGAGCAGACCGGCCCCGGTGCGCCGGGGCCGGGCAACTCGCCCCGAGGCCATGCGCCCCGCCCAGCCTCCTTGGCCGCGCGCTCGACGCGGTCCCGCCGGCGTCCGGGTGCCGTGCGCGGACTCGGCCGTGACGCGCAGCCGGCGGGTCAGGACGCCGTCGGCCGAGTCGAGCTCGTACGTGATCCAGTACGGCTCCGGGCGGGCGCCGACCGCGCGGCCGTGCGCACGCGCCACTCGCTCGCCGAACTCGATCCAGGAAGTCTCGTACCCCTGGATCGCCCGCACTTCCCAGGTGATGACACGCGAGGCCGTCATGCCGTCACCTCAAGGGCGCATCGGGCCCGGACCCACCCGCCGTACCGGAAGGCCGTACCGAAGGATCCGGGCCCGGATGTCTCAGCGGCGGCCGTTCTTCGGGTCGAGGAGACCCGCGCGCCGCAGCGCGTCCGCCATCGCGCTGTTGGCCGGCGGCGGCGCCTGGCGGCCGCCCCGGTCACCGCCGCGGGCCTGCGCCTGCCCCTGGCTCTGCCGCGGCTGGCGCTGGCGCTGCTGGGGCGGACGGCCGCCACCGCCGCGCTGTTGCCGCTCCTGCGGCGCCGCCTCGTCCTCCAGCCGCAGCGTGAGTGAGATCCGCTTGCGCGGGATGTCCACGTCGAGGACCTTCACCTTGACGATGTCGCCGGGCTTGACCACGTCCCGCGGGTCCTTGACGAACGTCCGTGACATCGCGGACACGTGCACCAGACCGTCCTGGTGGACACCGACGTCCACGAACGCCCCGAACGCCGCCACGTTCGTGACGACGCCCTCCAGGATCATCCCGGACGACAGGTCGGAGATCTTCTCCACGCCCTCCTTGAAGGTGGCCGTCTTGAAGGCGGGTCGCGGGTCGCGGCCGGGCTTCTCCAGTTCCTTGAGGATGTCGGTGACGGTCGGCAGACCGAACGTCTCGTCCACGAACTCGGACGGCTTCAGCGACCGCAGCACACCGGTGTTGCCGATGAGCGCGGCCACCTCCTGGCCCGACGTCTTCACCATGCGCCGCACCACCGGGTACGCCTCCGGGTGCACGCTGGAGGAGTCCAGCGGGTCCGAGCCGCCGCGGATCCGCAGGAAGCCCGCGCACTGCTCGTACGCCTTGGGGCCGAGCCGGGCCACCTTCTTCAGCTCCACACGGGAGTTGAACGGCCCGTTCGCGTCGCGGTGCGCCACGATGTTCTCGGCGAGCCCGGAGGTGATGCCGGAGACCCGGGCGAGCAGCGGGGCCGACGCCGTGTTCACGTCCACGCCCACGCCGTTCACACAGTCCTCGACGACCGCGTCGAGGGAACGCGACAGCTTCACCTCGGACAGGTCGTGCTGGTACTGCCCGACGCCGATGGACTTCGGGTCGATCTTCACCAGCTCGGCCAGCGGATCCTGGAGACGGCGGGCGATGGACACGGCGCCACGCAGTGACACGTCCATGTCCGGCAGCTCCTGCGAGGCGAAAGCGGACGCCGAGTACACGGACGCGCCCGCCTCGGACACCATCACCTTGGTGAGCTTCAACTCCGGGTGCTTGCCGATCAGTTCACCGGCGAGCTTGTCGGTCTCCCGGGACGCCGTGCCGTTGCCGATGGCGACCAGATCGACCGCGTGCTCCTTGGCAAGCCGCGCCAGCTTGGCGATCGCCTCGTCCCACTTGTTCGCCGGGACGTGCGGGTAGATGACGTCGGTGGCCACGACCTTGCCGGTCGCGTCGACCACGGCCACCTTGACGCCTGTACGGAAGCCGGGGTCCAGGCCGAGCGTCGCGCGCGTGCCGGCCGGGGCGGCGAGCAGCAGGTCGCGCAGGTTGGCGGCGAACACGTTCACCGCCTCGTCCTCCGCGGCCGTACGCAGCCTCAGGCGCAGGTCGATGCCGAGGTGCACGAGGATCCGGGTGCGCCAGGCCCAGCGGACCGTGTCCGTGAGCCACTTGTCGGCGGGACGGCCCCGGTCGGTGATCGCGAAGCGGTGCGCGACCATCCCCTCGTACGAGGACGGGCCCTCCGTGGGCTCCTCCGGCTCCAGGACGAGGTCCAGGACCTCCTCCTTCTCACCGCGCAGCATCGCGAGGATGCGGTGCGAGGGCAGCTCGGTGAAGGGCTCGGCGAAGTCGAAGTAGTCGGCGAACTTGGCGCCCGCCTCCTCCTTGCCCTCGCGCACCTTCGCGGCGAGGCGCCCGCGCACCCACATGCGCTCGCGCAGCTCGCCGATCAGATCGGCGTCCTCCGAGAACCGCTCGGTGAGGATCGCCCGTGCGCCGTCCAGGGCGGCCTGCGGATCGGCGACGCCCTTGTCGCCGTCGACGAAGGCGGCCGCAGCGGCCAGCGGCTCGACCGTGGGATCACCGAGCAGGCCCTCGGCGAGCGGCTCCAGACCCGCCTCGCGCGCGATCTGCGCCTTGGTGCGCCGCTTCGGCTTGTACGGCAGGTAGATGTCCTCGAGCCGGGCCTTGGTCTCGGCGCCCCGGATCTGCGCCTCCAGCTCCTCGGTGAGCTTGCCCTGCTCGCGCACCGACTCCAGGATCGCCGTCCGGCGCTCCTCCAGCTCCCGCAGGTAGCGCAGCCGCTCCTCGAGCGTGCGCAGCTGCGCGTCGTCGAGCATCTCGGTCGCTTCCTTGCGGTAGCGGGCGATGAAGGGCACCGTCGAACCGCCGTCGAGCAGCTCGACCGCGGCCTTCACCTGCCGCTCCCGTACGCCGAGCTCCTCGGCGATCCTGCCTTCGATGGTCCCTACTTCTAGGGACCCGGGTGTCGTCACGATCCCGTACCGCCTTCTCACTGAGGTTGCGCGGCAATTGTGGCAGGTGGCACCGACAACCGGGGCTCAGGGCACCCCTTCGCCATCGGCACGTCGCGCGCCGTGATGGCAGGAAAGGTGGGAATCACGTCATTGCGGCCATCGCCGGACCCGCGAAGAATCGGTGGCATGGCCCAGCGCACTCTCCTCGTCGTCCTCTTCGACGACGTACAGAGCCTCGACGTCACCGGTCCGGTGGAGGTCTTCGCCGGCGCCGAGGCGTGTTCACCGGGGACGTATCGCATCCGTACCGCGTCCCTTGACGGGGCGCCCGTGCGCACCTCGAGCGGGCTCACGGTCGTACCGGACGCGGCCCTCACCGGTGAGCCGGTGCCGCACACCCTGCTCGTCCCCGGCGGAGCCGGCAGCCGCAGTCCCGACCCGCGCCTGATCGACTGGCTGCGCGTCCACGGCCCGCGCGCCGAACGGCTCGTCTCCGTCTGCACAGGCGCGATCCTGCTCGCGCGAGCGGGACTCCTGGACGGACGCCGGGTCACGACCCACTGGGCGTACTGCGAGAAGCTGGCCCGCGACCACCCGGCCGTCGAGGTCGACGCCGACCCCATCTATGTGCGCGACGGGCATGTCGCCACCTCGGCGGGCGTCACTGCCGGCATCGACCTGGCCCTCGCCCTCGTCGAGGAGGACCTGGGCCGGGACATCGCCCTCACGGTCGCCCGCTATCTGGTCGTCTTCCTGCGGCGGCCGGGAAACCAGGCGCAGTTCAGCGCCCAGCTCGCCGCGCAGACGGCCCGGCGCGAGCCGCTCCGCGAGGTCCAGCAGTGGATCACCGAGCACGTCGCCGACGACCTGAGCGTCGAGACCCTGGCCACCCGCGCGCGTCTGTCTCCACGGCACTTCGCCCGCGCCTTCCAGACCGAGACCGGCATGTCTCCCGGCCGCTACGTCGACCGCGTCCGCCTCGAACACGCCCGCCGCCTCCTGGAGGACACGCTCGACGGCATCGAGGAGATATCCCGCGCCAGCGGCTACGGCACCCCCGAGGCGATGCGCCGCGCGTTCATGAGGTCTCTGGGCACGTCACCGGCCGAGTACCGCCGCCGCTTCCGCCTCGCACCCGTCGCACCCGTCAACTGACCCACCCCGAAAGGGACATCAGATGCAGATCGCCATCGTGCTGTACGACCGCTTCACCGCCCTCGACGCCGTCGGCCCCTACGAAACCCTCGGCCGGCTTCCCGACGCGGACACCGTCTTCGTCGCCGAGCGCACCGGACCCGTCCGCACCGACACCGGGAACCTCGCGCTCACGGCCGACCGGACCCTCGCCGACCTCCCGCACCCGGACATCGTGGTCGTCCCGGGCGGGCCGGGGCAGACCCCGCAGATGGAGAACGAGGTTCTCCTGGACTGGCTGCGCACGGCCGACGCCACCAGCACGTGGACCACGTCCGTGTGCACCGGCTCGCTGCTGCTGGCCGCCGCCGGTCTCCTCGACGGCAGGCGCGCGACCTCCCACTGGCTGGCGCTCGACTTCCTGAAGCAGTTCGGCGCCGAACCGACGGGCGAGCGGGTCGTGTTCGACGGCAAGTACGTCACCGCGGCCGGCGTCTCCTCCGGCATCGACATGGGTCTCACCCTGCTCGGCCGGATCGCGGGCGACGAACACGCCCAGGCCGTGCAACTGCTCACCGAGTACGACCCGCAGCCGCCCTACGACGCCGGGTCCCCGCAGAAGGCGCCGGCGCACCTCGTGGAGGAGTTCCGCAGCAACAGCCGCTTCATCCTGACGTAGGCACGCTCCAGCTGAAGCGCGGCTGCCGGCGCTCCAGGAACGCGGCGACACCCTCGGCGGTGTCGCCGCTGCCGCGTGCCTGCTCCGTCCAGTGGTCGTCCCGGTCGGTGCGCCCGTCGGCGAACTCCTTGGCCGAGGCCTGCGTCAGCCCTGACCGGGAGGCCAGGATCCGGGTGAACTCGCCCACCCGCTTGCCCAGTTCGCCCGCCGGAAGCACCTCGTCGACCAGACCCGTGCGCAGCGCCCGCACGGAGTCGATCAACTCACCCGAGAACAGCAGGTACTTGGCCGTGGCCGGACCCACCAGCGACACCAGCCGCCGGGTGGAGGACGCCGGATAGACGATGCCGAGCTTCGCCGGAGTCACCCCGAACAGCGCGCCCTCCTCGGCGAACCGCAGATCGCAGGCCGCCGCGAGCTGCGAGCCGCCGCCCACACAGTGACCGCGGACGGCGGCCAGCGTCGGCTTCGGGAACGCCGCGAGAGCCTCCTCGGCCGCGACCGCGAGCTGCTGCGCCTCCTCCGGCGAGCCCTGGAGGGTCGAGATGTCGGCCCCCGCACAGAAGGTCCGGCCCTCACCGGTGAGCACCAGCGCCCGGACGCCCGGGTCAGCGGCCAGTGTGTCCAGCAGCGGGGGCAGCGACCGCCACATCACGGCCGTCATGGCGTTGCGCTTGGCCGGGTGGTGGATCACGACGGTGGCGACGGAGTCGGTGACCGAGTGCAGCAGCTGGGGCTCCATGCGCCGGATGCTATCCGGCGCCGCCGGACGGGAGATCGCCAAGGTCGAGAGCGAGAGAAGCACCACCGGGGAGTTACGGCATTGAGGACAAAGGGGATCAAAAGGGAGGGGGTGGGGTGCGGGGGGAGCTCAGGAGGTCCGACGGCCAGATTCGGCAGGCACCAGCGCAAAGCGGCGAAACTGCACCGCCGCTTCGAACTGTTCACCGTCCTGGGCGTGACCCTGGCACTGGCGGGGCTCGTCGGCCTCGTCTGGACCGGCGTGGCCACGCTCACCTCCATGCTCCTGTTCGGCCGGCTGCTGCTGATCGGCGGGATCGTGGGCCTGCTGCACGCGATCCAGGCACGCGGCACCAACACCTTCTGGCTCAGAGTGATCGTCGCCGCATTGAACATCGAGGCCGGCGTGGTGATCATGCGCAGGCCCGAGGCGACCGCCGTCGCGCTCACCATGTTCGCCGCCCTGCTGTTCCTCGCCGGCGGCCTCTTCCGGCTGGTCGGCGGCCTCGTGGTGTGCGGCCCCCAGTTCGGCTGGACCCTGCTGCTGGGCGTCTTCCATCTGCTGCTGGGCATCCTCGTCCTGGCATCCTGGCCGAGCAGCAGCCAGCACGTCATCGGCGGCTTCTTCTCGCTCGCCCTGCTCTTCGACGGTCTCGGCCTCATCGCCGCCGGTTTCGGCGGGCGCCGCGTCGTCGGTATGGTCGCCGAGGACCGCGTCAAACCCGTACAACCGTAATAGTTCGCGAAATCGGTGTTGCGGGGACAGGAGCAGTCCCACAAGTGACCATGTCATACGCCAACGGTCAAATCTGTTCGATACCAGCTGAGTTGTGTTCAGTCATCCGGAGCGGAGCGGTTCGTTACCAACACTCGACATGTGGTGACAATCGAGCGCAAGGGCGGCGACCGGACGATGGACAATCCAGGGCGTGGGTACGGCCCGCGCCCAACGGGTGGCGGAGAGCACTTTGACGGCGCGCCCCTTTACGACGTACCCCCCGAAGGCCGGCCCGGGGACCTACGGCCACCGGACCCACTGCCCGGTCCACTGCCGTACGAGGGAGTCTGGCGGTTCACCGCGGCCGCCGTCGACGCCTCGGTCCCGCAGGCCCGGCACGCCGTACGCGACCTGCTGCTGCGCCAGGGCGTGCCCGTCTCGGACGACACGGTCCACGGGCTGCTGCTGATCGTCTCCGAACTGGTCACCAACGCGGTCAAGCACGCGGCGCTGCTGTCGCCCATGCTCGCCGTCGAGGTCGCCGTCGGCGCCGAGTGGGTGCGGGTCTCCGTGGAGGACAACCATCCCTACCGCCCGATCGCTCTGGAGGCCGACCACGGTCAGACCGGCGGCCGGGGTCTGCTCCTGGTCCGTGAGGTGGCCCGGGAGGCGGGCGGGGTAGTCGACGTGGAACACACGGCGAGCGGCGGCAAGGTGATCTGGGCCGCCCTGCCGCTCAAGCTCGCGCGACTGCCCTGAGGGGCGTCACCACCCCGCGGACGCGCCCGTCAGCTCCCTGATCGCCGGACGGGCCGCGTCCAGCACCGTCATGAACCAGGACGAGAAGGGGTCCTTCGCGTGTCGCTCCGCCAGCTCGGCGGGGGTCACGAAGGCGGTCGCCGCGACCTCCTCAGGGTCCGGTCCGAGCGGGGTCTGCACCAGGCCGACGAACAGATGGTTGTACTCCTGCTCGACCAGTCCCGAGGCCGGGTCGGGGTGGTTGTAGCGGACCGTGCCCGCCTCGGCCAGCAGCGACGGGGAGACCCCCAGCTCCTCGAACGTCCGCCGGGCGGCCGCCGCGAACGGCGCCTCACCGGGGTAGGGGTGGCCGCAGCAGGTGTTGGACCACACACCTGGGGAGTGGTACTTGCCGAGGGCCCGCTGCTGGAGCAGCAGTCGGCCGTGATCGTCGAAGAGGAACACCGAGAACGCGCGGTGCAGCTGCCCCGGCGGCTGATGGGCGGAGAGCTTCTCCGCGGTGCCGATCGTCACACCCTTCTCGTCGACGAGTTCCAGCAAAATCGCGTCTGCGGTGCCGTTCGACGAGCTGTGCGTCGCGGTGGCAGGTGTGATCGGCATACCCATCCTTCGCCTCGGTCTTCGCACCCCAAGTCTGCCGTACGAATCCGGCACTCCCCGCACTTACCGGCACGTCCGCATGTCCCGTGCACAGCACGGACCACGGCCGCCCCGGCCCCTCGCCGGAAGGGGGACCCGGAAGGAGATCGTGCCCGGCGCCCGTGACGGGGAACCGTCCGGGGCCTCCGATCGGAAGGACGCCAAGGCGCACCCGGACGGCTGCGTTCCACCCGGCGCGGAAGCCGGGGCGCGTACTCAGTGGCACAGACCCGCCTCGTGCTCCGCGTGCCCGCCGGGCTCCAGCTGGAAGGTGCAGTGCTCCACGTCGAAGTGCTGGCCGATGCAGCCCTGCAGCTCGTGCAGCATCTTCTCGTTGCCGGTGGCGCTCAGGACCTCCGAGCGGACGACCACGTGCGCGGACAGCACCGGCAGGCCCGAGGTGATCGTCCAGGCGTGCAGATCGTGTACGTCCTCCACCCCGTCAAGCGCCAGGATGTGCGTCCGTACCTCCGCCATGTCGACGCCCCTCGGCGCCGCCTCCAGCAGCACGTCGAGGGTCTCGCGCAGCAGCTTGACCGTGCGCGGCACGATCATCAGGCCGATGACCAGCGAGGCGATCGGGTCGGCGGCCTGCCAGCCGGTGGTCAGGATCACCGCCGCAGAGATGATCACCGCGACCGAGCCCAGCGCGTCCGCGGCCACCTCAAGGAACGCGGCGCGCACGTTCAGGCTGTCCTTCTGGCCCCGCATCAGCAGCGTGAGCGAGATCATGTTCGCGACCAGGCCGACCGCACCGAAGACGATCATCAGCCCGCCCGCGGTGTCGGCGGGCGTGAAGAACCGCTGGACCGCCTCGTACAGGACATAACCGCCGACACCGAGCAGCAGCAGACAGTTGGCGAGCGCCGCGAGGATCTCCGCGCGCGCGAAGCCGAAGGTGCGGTTCGTGCTCGCCGGACGGGCCGCGAAGCGGATGGCGAGCAGGGCCATACCCAGACCCAGCGCGTCCGTCGCCATGTGCGCCGCGTCCGCGATCAGCGCGAGCGAATCGGCGAGCACACCGCCGGCGATCTCGACGACCATGACGGCGAGCGTGATCCCCAGCGCGGCGCGCAGCCGGCCCCGGTACGCCGCTGCCGCCGTACCGGTGGTGGGCGCATGCGTGTGCGCGCGCCCGTGATCATGCCCAGCCCCCATGCGGACCGCCTTCCCGTGTACGTGCCCGGGATCACAGTGAACTACGGGCGGGGGGTACCCGGCAACGTGGCACTGAACACCGTTGTCGTATGCCCTGACCTGCGGAAACGAACCGCAGGTCAGGGCACCTCAGCTCACTTGCCGTGATGGAGCAGCCAGCCCCGCCAGGCCGACTCCACCATCTCGTGCACCCCGCGCCGCGCGCGCCAGCCCAGCACCTCGGCGGCCCGTTCGGCCGAGGCGACCGCGCGCGGCGCGTCCCCGGGACGGCGGCCCTCGACGAGCGGTGCCCGGCGGTCGCCGGTGACCTCACCGATGACCGAGATCAGTTCACGGACCGAAACGCCCTCGCCGCGGCCGATGTTCACGGTCAGGTCGCCCGTCAGGTTCTTCTCGTCGAGCTCGCGGGCCGCCGCCAGGTGCGCCTCGGCGAGGTCGGCGACATGGATGTAGTCGCGCACGCAGGTGCCGTCCGGCGTCGGATGGTCGGCGCCGAAGATCCGCGGGGCCTCGTCCCGGGTGAGCCGGTCGAAGACCATGGGGACGATGTTGAACACGCCCGTGTCCGCCAGCTCCGGCGCACCCGCGCCCGCCACGTTGAAATAGCGCAAGCACACGGTCGTGATGCCGTGCGCCCGACCCGCCGCCCGCACCAGCCACTCCCCGGCGAGCTTGGTCTCGCCGTAGGGGTTCACCGGCGCGCACGGGGTGTCCTCCGTGATGAGGTCCACATCCGGATTGCCGTAGACCGCCGCCGACGAGGAGAAGAGGAACCGCTCGATCCCGGCGCCGGCGACCGCCTCCAGGAGCGTGGTGAGACCGCCCACGTTCTCCCGGTAGTAACGGGTGGGCTGCGCGACCGACTCGGCGACCTGCTTGCGCGCCGCGAGATGGACGACGCCCGTCACGCCGTACTCCTTCAGCACCCGCGTGAGCAGCGCCGCGTCCAGCGTGGAGCCCTCGATCAGCGGGACGTCCGCCGGGAGCCGCGCAGGCACCCCGGCCGACAGGTCGTCGAGCGCCACGACGCGCTCCCCGGCGCCTGCCATGCCCCGCGCCACATGGGCCCCGATGTATCCGGCCCCGCCGGTGATCAGCCAAGTCATGGTCGCCCACCCTATGACGACGCCCACGGGCCGTCCCCAATGTCCAGGATGCCCGGTCCTCAGGCCGCCTGTGCAGGACGCGGTTTGTGGGGCGGGCACCCGATCATCGATGATGATCGCGGCAAAGGCCGGGCCAGACCGCGTCGACCTGCCCGTGAACGGGCGGTGAACAAGTCCCTCCGCTCATCCGATAACCTCTGCCGACATGCCGCCCGGGCGCCAGAGGAAAAACGGCGCCCCACCATGCAGACGACCGGCGCTGGCGCGTCGGCACCCAGGGAGTGAGTTCGGTTGTCGACCGCCATCGTCACCGGTCAGCCGGTGCCCGGATCCTCGCTCGAGAACGATCTGCGGTCCCTCGGCTTCGACGTGCGGACGGCCGCGGACGCCTCCGACGCCGAGACGCTCCTCGCGGCGGTCCCGGCTGACGAGCGCGTGGCCGTCGTCGACGCCCGCTTCGTGGGCCACCCGCACGCGCTGCGCCTCGGCCTGACCGACCCCCGCTTCCCCCTCGCCGCCGTCGACGGCGCCGTGACCGCCCAGCCGGCCGGCCGCCAGGCACTGACCCGCGCGGTGGCCCGGGAGACCTCGGCGGGCGGCGGCACGTCCCTCGCCGTGGACAGCCTCGCCGACCGCATCGTCACCGCCCTGGACGCCGACGGCGCCGACGTGCACCGCCCCGAGCTCGGCAGCCTGGTCGCCGCAGTCCCGGTCGACCCCCAGTCCCGCAACGAGGCACGCCAGGCCGTCGCCGCCGTCGACGACGAGGCCGTACGCCTGAAGTCGGCCGTGAAGGCCCGCGACGGCTTCTTCACCACGTTCTTCATCAGCCCCTACTCCCGCCACATCGCCCGCTGGTGCGCCCGCCGCGGCCTCACCCCGAATCAGGTCACCACCGCCTCCCTGCTCACCGCCCTGATCGCGGCGAGCTGCGCGGCCACCGGCACCCGGGTCGGCTTCGTCGCGGCAGGCATCCTGCTGATCTGCTCGTTCGTCCTGGACTGCACCGACGGCCAGCTTGCCCGCTACTCGCTCCAGTACTCGACGCTCGGCGCCTGGCTGGACGCCACCTTCGACCGGGCCAAGGAGTACGCCTACTACGCCGGCCTCGCGCTGGGAGCGGCCCGAGGCGGCGGCCATGACGATGTATGGGCCCTCGCTCTCGGCGCGATGATCCTGCAGACCTGCCGGCACGTCGTGGACTTCTCCTTCAACGAGGCCAACCACGACGCCACCGCCAACACCAGCCCCGCCGCCGCCCTCTCCGGCAAGCTCGACAGCGTCGGCTGGACGGTCTGGGTGCGGCGGATGATAGTGCTGCCCATCGGCGAACGATGGGCCATGATCGCCGTCCTGACGGCTCTGACCACCCCCCGCATCACCTTCTACGTCCTGCTCATCGGCTGCGCCTTCGCCGCCACGTACACCACGGCGGGCCGCGTGCTCCGCTCGGTGACCCGCAAGGCGCGGCGCACCGACCGGGCGGCCCAGGCGCTGGCGGACCTCGCCGACAACGGCCCGCTCGCCGCACTCGTGGCGCGCACCAAGCGAGTCCGTCTCGGCTCGCCGCTCCTGATCGCGCTGTGCGGCACGGCGGTCCTCGCGGTCTCCCTGTTCTCCGGTGTGACATGGGCCCCAGTCGCGGGCGCCGTCGTCTACACCGCCGCCGCCAGTGAGGCCCTCAGCAAGCCCCTCAAGGGCGCCCTCGACTGGCTGGTCCCCCCGCTGTTCCGCGCCGCCGAATACGGCACCGTCCTGATCCTCGCGGCCAAATCGGAGGTGAACGGAGCCCTTCCTGCAGCTTTCGGGCTGGTGGCCGCCGTCGCCTACCATCACTACGACACGGTGTACCGCATCCGCGGCAACGCCGGGGCGCCCCCGGCCTGGCTGGTGCGCGCCATCGGGGGGCAGGAGGGGCGGACGCTGCTCGTCACCGTCCTGGCGGCGCTGCTCACCGGTTCGCAGTTCACGGTCGCGGTCACGGTCCTCGCCGTGTACGTGGCCCTGGTGGTGCTCGTCGAGAGCATCCGCTTCTGGGTGTCCGCAGGGGCGCCCGCAGTACACGACGAAGGAGAACCCGCATGATCGGCCTCGTGCTGGCGGCCGGCGCCGGACGGCGTCTTCGCCCCTACACCGACAGCCTTCCGAAGGCTCTGGTGCCGGTGGGCCCCGCGGGCATAGAGGACTCGATCACGGTGCTCGACCTCACCCTCGGCAACTTCGCAGAGATCGGGCTCACCGAGGTCGCGATCATCGTCGGCTACCGCAAGGAGGCCGTATACGAGCGCAAGACCGCGCTGGAGCGGAAGTACGGCCTCAAGCTCACCCTGATCGACAACGACAAGGCCGAGGAGTGGAACAACGCCTACTCCCTGTGGTGCGGCCGTGACGCCCTCAAGGACGGTGTGATCCTCGCCAACGGCGACACCGTCCACCCGATCTCCGTCGAGCACACCCTGCTCGCCTCCCGCGGCGACGGCAAGAAGATCATCCTCGCCCTGGACACGGTGAAGCACCTGGCCGACGAGGAGATGAAGGTCGTCGTCGACGCCGGCAAGGGTGTCACGAGGATCACCAAGCGGATGGACCCCGCCGAGGCCAGCGGCGAGTACATCGGCGTCACTCTCATCGAGGGCGACGCCGCCCCCGAACTGGCCGACGCGCTGAAGGCCGTGTGGGAGACCGACCCGCAGCAGTTCTACGAGCACGGCTACCAGGAGCTCGTCAACCGCGGCTTCCGGATCGACGTGGCGCCGATCGGCGACGTCCAGTGGGTCGAGATCGACAACCACGACGATCTCGCCAGGGGACGGGAGATCGCGTGCCAGTACTGACCCGGCTCATTCCCTCGCCCCTCGTCGTGGACATCCGCCCGGGTGCCCTCGACGACCTGGCGTGTGTGCTCGCCGACGAGCGCATCTCGCACTCCGGCCGCCTTGCCGTCGCCGTCAGCGGCGGCTCCGGCGCCACGCTGCGCGAGCGCATCGCGCCCACCCTGCCCGGCGCGACCTGGTACGAGGTCGGCGGCGGCACCCTCGACGACGCGATCCGGCTGGCCGGCGACATGAAGGCCGGTCACTACGACGCGGTCGTCGGCCTCGGCGGCGGCAAGATCATCGACTGCGCCAAGTTCGCGGCGGCCCGCGTGGGCCTGCCCCTGGTCGCCGTACCGACGAACCTCGCCCACGACGGCCTGTGCTCGCCGGTCGCGACCCTCGACAACGACGCCGGGCGCGGCTCGTACGGCGTGCCGAACCCGATCGCGGCGGTCGTCGACCTGGACGTCATCCGCGAGGCACCGGCCCGTTTCGTCCGCGCGGGCATCGGCGACGCCGTCTCCAACATCAACGCGATCGCCGACTGGGAGCTGGCGAACCGGGTCAACGGCGAGAAGATCGACGGGCTCGCCGCCGCCATGGCCCGCCAGGCCGGTGAGGCGGTGCTGCGGCACCCGGGCGGCATCGGCGACAACGGCTTCCTTCAGGTGCTGGCCGAGGCGCTGGTCCTCACCGGCATCGCGATGTCGATCTCGGGCGACTCCCGGCCCGCCTCGGGCTCCTGCCACGAGATCAACCACGCCTTCGACCTGCTGTACCCGAAGCGTGCCGCCAGCCATGGCGAGCAGTGCGGGCTCGGCGCGGCCTTCGCGATGTATCTGCGCGGAGCCCACGACGAGGCGGCGTACATGGCCGAGGTACTGCGCAGGCACGGGCTGCCGGTGCTGCCGGAGGAGATCGGCTTCACCACGGACGAGTTCGTCCGGGTCGTGGAGTTCGCCCCGGAGACCCGGCCCGGCCGCTACACGATCCTCGAGCACCTCGACCTGAAAACCGACCAGATCAAGGACACCTACGTCGACTATGTCAAGGCCATCGGTAGCTGAACTCCGCCCTGTCGTCCACCCCGCAGGGGTGAAGGACCGGCGCAGCGGTGAGCACTGGATGGGACGCCTCTACATGCGTGAGGTGTCCCTGCGGGTCGACCGCTACCTGGTGAACACCAGGGTCACGCCCAACCAGCTCACGTACCTGATGACCGTCTTCGGCGTGCTCGCGGCCCCGGCCCTGCTGGTGCCGGGGATCGCGGGCGCCGTGCTCGGCGTGGTGTGCGTCCAGATGTATCTGCTGCTGGACTGCGTCGACGGCGAGATCGCGCGCTGGAAGAAGCAGTACTCGCTCGGCGGTGTGTATCTGGACCGGGTCGGTGCCTATCTGACCGACGCCGCCGTGTTGGTGGGCTTCGGGCTGCGCGCCGCCGATCCGTGGGGCAGCGGGCGGATCGACTGGCTGTGGGCGTTCCTCGGCACGCTGGCCGCCCTCGGCGCGATCCTCATCAAGGCCGAGACCGACCTCGTCGGCGTCGCCCGTCACCAGGGCGGGCTGCCCCCGGTCAAGGAGGCGGCGTCCGAGCCGCGCTCGTCCGGCATGGCCCTGGCCCGCCGGGCCGCTGCGGCGCTGAAGTTCCACCGCCTGGTGCTCGGGATCGAGGCCTCCCTGCTGATCCTGGTCCTGGCGATCGCCGACCAGATGCGGGGCGACCTGTTCTTCTCCCGGCTCGGCGTCGCGGTGCTGGCCGGCATCGCGCTCCTGCAGACCCTGCTGCACCTCGTGTCCATCCTCGCCTCCAGCAGGCTGCGGTGAGCGCCGGCATGAGGGTCGGTGCCGTGATCATCACCATGGGCAACCGTCCCGACGAACTGCGCGCGCTGCTCGACTCGGTCGCCAAGCAGGACGGCGACCCGGTCGACGTGGTCGTCGTCGGCAACGGCTCGCCCGTCCCGGACGTCCCCGAGGGCGTACGGACCGTCGAGCTGCCCGAGAACCTGGGCATCCCCGGCGGCCGCAACATCGGCATACAGGCCTTCGGCCCAAGCGGCCGGGACGTCGACATATTGCTCTTCCTCGACGACGACGGGCTCCTCGCCCAGCACGACACCGCCGAGCTGTGCCGCCGGGCCTTCGCCGCGGACCCGCACCTCGGCATCATCAGCTTCCGCATCGCCGACCCGGACACCGGCGAGACCCAGCGCCGGCACGTGCCGCGCCTCAGGGCCGCCGACCCGATGCGCTCCTCCCGGGTCACCACCTTCCTCGGCGGCGCCAACGCCGTCCGCACCCGGGTCTTCGCCGACGTCGGCGGACTGCCGGACGAATTCTTCTACGCCCATGAGGAGACCGACCTGGCCTGGCGCGCCCTCGACGCCGGCTGGATGATCGACTACCGCTCCGACATGGTGCTCTACCACCCGACCACCGCCCCCTCCCGGCACGCGGTCTACCACCGCATGGTCGCCCGCAACCGCGTCTGGCTGGCCCGCCGCAATCTGCCCGCCGCGCTGGTCCCGGTCTATCTCGGGGTCTGGCTGCTGCTGACCCTGCTGCGCCGCCCCTCACGCCCGGCTCTGCAGGCCTGGTTCGGCGGATTCAGGGAGGGCTGGGCCGCTTCCTGCGGACCTCGCCGTCCCATGAAGTGGCGTACGGTGTGGCGGCTGACTCGACTGGGCCGACCCCCGGTGATCTGACAAGCTCGACCATGAGAGGTCGTGCATTTCGAAGAACTAGAAGGCATCTCGAAGACGAATTCGATGACGAAAGATTCACCCGTGAGTGAGACAACGCATGACGCCGGAGTCGCGGTGACCGCGGCCCCGTCGCCCGACGTGGGACTGACGGCCGTACAGCTCGCCGCCAAGTACGGGCTCACCGTGAGCGGCGCCCGGCCCTCGCTCGTCGAGTACGTCCGTCAGCTCTGGGGGCGGCGCCACTTCATCCTCGCCTTCTCCCAGGCGAAGCTGACGGCGCAGTACAGCCAGGCCAAGCTCGGCCAGCTGTGGCAGGTGGCGACCCCCCTGCTGAACGCGGCTGTCTACTACTTCATCTTCGGCGTCATCCTGCACGCCAGTCGGGGCATGTCCCAGGACGTCTACATCCCGTTCCTGGTCACGGGCGTGTTCGTCTTCACCTTCACCCAGAGCTCGATCATGTCGGGTGTGCGGGCCATCTCGGGCAACCTCGGGCTGGTCCGGGCGCTGCACTTCCCGCGCGCCTCACTGCCGATGTCCTTCGCGCTCCAGCAGCTCCAGCAGTTGCTGTTCTCGATGATCGTGATGTTCCTCGTGGTGGTCGGCTTCGGCAGCTACCCCGGGGTGTCCTGGCTGCTGATCGTGCCGATCCTGCTGCTGCAGTTCTTCTTCAACACCGGGCTCGCGCTGATCGTGGCGCGCATGGGCGCCAAGACGCCGGACCTCGCCCAGCTGATGCCCTTCATCCTGCGTACCTGGATGTACACGTCCGGCGTGATGTTCTCCATCAACAAGATGATGGAGAACCGCCCCGAGTGGGCCGTCCGCCTGCTGCAGGTCAATCCGGCCGCCGTCTACATGAACCTGATGCGCTTCGCCCTCATCGACGGCTACGGCGCCTCGAACCTCCCGCCGCACGTCTGGGCCATCGCCCTGTTCTGGGCCGTGGTCGTCTTCTTCGGCGGCTTCGTGTACTTCTGGAAGGCGGAGGAGCGGTACGGCCGTGGCTGAGCAGAACCCCGGGGCGCTCGCCCCCACCGTCATCGCGGACAACCTGCACATCGTCTACCGGGTCAACGGCGCCAGGACCGGCAAGGGCAGTGCCACCGCCGCCCTCAGCCGCATCCTCAAGCGCGATTCCGGCGACACGGCGCGCGGTGTGCGCAAGGTGCACGCCGTACGAGGCGTGTCCTTCGTCGCGTACAAGGGCGAGGCCATCGGGCTGATCGGCTCCAACGGCTCCGGCAAGTCGACGCTCCTGCGGGCCATCGCCGGCCTGCTGCCCGCCGAGAGCGGCAAGGTCTACACCGACGGTCAGCCCTCCCTGCTCGGCGTCAACGCGGCCCTGATGAACGACCTCACGGGCGAACGCAACGTCATCCTGGGCGGCCTCGCCATGGGCATGTCCCGCGAGGAGGTCAGGGAGCGCTACCAGCAGATAGTCGACTTCTCCGGCATCAACGAGAAGGGCGACTTCATCACCCTGCCGATGCGCACCTACTCCTCCGGCATGGCGGCCCGGCTCCGTTTCTCCATCGCCGCGGCCAAGGACCACGACGTCCTCATGATCGACGAAGCACTGGCCACCGGTGACCGCCAGTTCCACAAGCGCTCCGAGGAACGCATCCGTGAGCTGCGCAAGGAGGCCGGCACGGTGTTTCTCGTCAGTCACAACAACAAGTCCATCCGCGACACCTGCAACCGCGTCCTGTGGCTGGAACGCGGCGAACTGCGCATGGACGGACCGACCGAAGAGGTCCTCAAGGAGTACGAGAAGTTCACGGGCAAGTAGCCGTCCGTACCCCAGGGCCCCGCCGGAACCTTTCCGGCGGGGCCCTGCGTCTGCAAAGGAAACGTCAACTCCGCCTTCACTTAGGAATCTTGACGGCAATCGGTGTGTTGTTGTGATGCGCAGGACACCCCGACGGACCTTGCAGCGTTGTACAACGTAAGCTGTACCGGTCCCGGAAAGCGGCAAGTGGGGCGATAATGCGCGACACCCTCCGCCGGTGCCACCCCACGGGCGGCCGGGCGGCGTGTCCGAAATACTGTGTCTTGGATCGGCAGTGTAGAACGGGAGATGTGACGGCAATGGCTACGGAAACTCCCCAGCTCAACGCAGCATGTGCCGTCCTCGCTGCGGGCAGCGCACGGTGACGGGAACCGACACGCCGCGCACCACTGACCCAGAGCGCGGCACGCTCGAGAAGGCCGCGCACGAGAACTTCCCCGTGGCCCCGTTCTTCCTGCCCAAAGCCTGGCGCAACGACCTGATGGCCGTGTACGGCTTCGCGCGCCTCGTCGACGACATCGGCGACGGCGATCTGGCCCCCGGCGGCACCGACGCACGTCTGCTCGGCGTGTCGCCCGAGGAGGCCGAGGACCGGCTGCTCCTGCTCGACGCCTTCGAGGCCGACCTGAACCGGGTCTTCGACGCCACCCCGCACCACCCGATCCTGCGCCGCCTCCAGCCCGTCGTGCGCCGCCGCTCCCTCACCCCCGAGCCCTTCCTCGGCCTGATCGCCGCCAACCGCCAGGACCAGCTCGTCAAGCGCTACGAGACCTACGACGACCTCCTCGCGTACTGCGAACTCTCCGCGAACCCCGTCGGCCGCCTCGTCCTCGCCGTCACCGGCACCTCGACCCCTGAGCGGATCCGCCACTCCGACTCGATCTGCACAGCCCTCCAGATCGTCGAACACCTCCAGGACGTCGCCGAGGACCTCGGCCGCGACCGGATCTATCTGCCCGCCGCGGACATGAAACGCTTTCACGTCCAGGAAACGGATCTCGCCACGAAAACCGCGAGCGCATCGGTGCGCGCCCTGGTTGCATACGAAGCGCAACGCGCCCGCGATCTCCTGAATGAAGGCGCCCCCCTGGTGGGTAGCGTCCACGGCAGGTTGAAGCTGCTGCTTGCGGGGTTCGTGGCAGGGGGAAGGGCGGCGATCCGCGCGATCGCCGCCGCCGAATACGACGTACTTCCCGGCCCGCCCAAGCCCGGCAAGGTCCAGCTGCTGCGCGAGGTGGGCGTGTCCCTGCGAGGAGAGGGGTGATCCGGACCGTGGAGTCGGAACCACACGTGTCCGCACCGGTACTCGCCGCCTACAGCTACTGCGAGGCCGTCACCGGGCAGCAGGCCCGTAACTTCGCGTACGGCATCAGATTGCTGCCGACGCCCAAGCGCCGCGCCATGTCGGCGCTCTACGCCTTCTCCCGGCGCGTCGACGACATCGGCGACGGCACGCTGGCCGACGACGTCAAGCTCACGCGGCTCGAGGACACCCGGGCGCTGCTCACCCGGGTCCGCGACGGCGCGGTCGAGGAGGACGACACCGACCCGGTCGCCGTCGCCCTCGACCACGCCGCCCGGGCGTTCCCGATCCCGCTCGACGGCCTGGACGAGCTCATCGACGGCGTGCAGATGGACGTCCGGGGCGAGACCTACGAGACCTGGGACGACCTGAAGGTCTACTGCCGGTGCGTGGCCGGTGCCATCGGGCGCCTCTCGCTCGGTGTGTTCGGTACGGAAGCGGGAGCTCGCGGCGCCGAGCGCGCGTCCGAGTACGCCGACACCTTGGGCCTCGCGCTGCAGCTCACCAACATCCTCAGGGACGTCCGCGAGGACGCCGAGGGCGGCCGTACCTATCTGCCCGCCGACGATCTCGCCAAGTTCGGCTGCTCGGCCGGGTTCAACGGCCCCACTCCACCGGAGGGCTCCGACTTCGCGGGCCTCGTGCACTTCGAAGTGCGTCGGGCCCGCGCCCTTTTCGCCGAGGGCTACCGGCTCCTTCCCATGCTCGACCGGCGCAGCGGCGCCTGCGTCGCTGCGATGGCCGGCATCTACCGCCGGCTGCTCGACCGCATCGAGCGCGAGCCGGAGGCGGTGCTGCACGGCCGGGTCTCTCTGCCCGGACGCGAGAAGGCGTACGTTGCCGTGCGCGGGCTGTCCGGTCTTGACGCCCGGCATGTGTCCCGGCGGACCGTCAGGAGGCGCGCCTGATGGAGAAGATGGGCCAAGGTGACTCCGCCGGTGAAATGCGGCACGCAACCCTCCGCTCCATGGGGGCGTCCCTGACTGCGACAGCCTGCCGTGCAGCGTTCAACCAGCACGGCCGGCGCGCAGGGGAGGGTGCACGATGACCGACGGCACGCGGCCCGAGCAGTCGCAGCCCGACGCTCCCGGACACACCGGGCGCAGTGCCGTCGTGGTCGGCGGCGGACTGGCCGGGATCACGGCGGCGCTCGCGCTCGCCGACGCGGGCGTCCGTGTCACCCTGCTCGAGGGCAGGCCGAGACTGGGCGGCCTCGCCTTCTCCTTCCAGCGCGGCGAACTGACCGTCGACAACGGCCAGCACGTCTACCTGCGTTGCTGCACCGCCTACCGCTGGTTCCTCGACCGCATCGAGGGCACAGCACTGGCACCGCTGCAGGATCGTCTCGACGTGCCCGTCCTCGACGCCATGAAGCCCGAAGGACGGCGGCTCGGCAGGCTGCGGCGCGACCCGCTGCCCGTACCCCTCCACCTGGGCCGGAGCCTGGCCACGTACCCGCATCTCTCGCTCGCCGAGCGGGCCAGGGTCGGGCGTGCCGCGCTCGCGCTCCAGGGACTCGACCTCGCCGATCCGACCCTGGACTCCCAGGACTTCGGCAGCTGGCTGGCCATGCACGGCCAGTCGGCGCGTGCCGTCGAAGCCCTGTGGGACCTGGTCGGGGTCGCCACCCTCAACGCGGTCGCAGGCGACGCCTCGCTGGGGCTCGCCGCGATGGTGTTCAAGACCGGTCTGCTGTCCGACCCGGGCGCGGCCGACATCGGCTGGGCGCACGTCCCGCTGGGGGAACTGCATGACCGGCTGGCCCGCAAGGCGCTCGACTCCGCGGGCGTCCGTACCGAGGTCCGTACACGCGCCACCTCCGTCTCTATGAACGAGAACGGCCGCTGGAGCGTTCAGGTTCCCGGAGAGACACTCGAAACCGACGCGGTCGTCCTCGCCGTACCCCAGCGCGAGACGCACGACCTGCTGCCGGCCGGCGCCCTGGACGCCCCCGAGCGGCTGCTGGAGATCGGCACCGCGCCGATCCTCAACGTCCATGTCGTCTACGACCGCCAGGTGCTCACCAAACCGTTCTTCGCTGCCCTGGGAACCCCGGTGCAGTGGGTCTTCGACCGCACCGATGCCTCGGGGCTGAAGGACGGCCAGTACCTCGCCCTGTCCCAGTCGGCCGCTCAGGACGACATCGACGCACCGGTCGCCGAGCTGCGCGAGCGCTATCTGCCCGAGCTGGAACGGCTGCTGCCCGCCTCGCGCGACGCCGAGGTGCGGGACTTCTTCGTGACCCGGGAGCGCACGGCGACGTTCGCCCCCACCCCCGGCGTCGGGCGGCTGCGGCCCGGCGCCCGCACCAAGTCACCCGGCCTGTACCTGGCCGGAGCGTGGACCGCCACCGGGTGGCCCGCGACCATGGAGAGTGCGGTCCGCAGTGGAGTGAGCGCGGCCGACGCCGCGCTCGCCGCCCTGGGCCGGCCCCGCCCCCGCCACCTCTTCGAGTTCGAGGAGGCGGCGTGACGCTCGATCAGCAGGCGGCAGGCCCCCGCACCCCCGGTACCGCAACAAGAGGAGAGACTGTGCCCCCTGTGCCCCCGGCCCCCACGGCTTCCGACGCGGTGGACGTGACCGCGCTCCTGGAGCGCGGCCGGACCCTGGCCACACCGGTACTGCGGGCCGCGATCGACCGCCTGGCCCCTCCCATGGACACCGTCGCCGCCTACCACTTCGGCTGGATCGACGCCCAGGGCAACCCGGCGGACGGCGACGGCGGCAAGGCCGTGCGCCCCGCCCTCGCCGTGCTCTCCGCCGAGGTCACCGGCGGCGCCCCCGAGACCGGCATCCCCGGCGCGGTCGCCGTCGAACTGGTCCACAACTTCTCGCTCCTGCACGACGACCTGATGGACGGCGACGAGCAGCGTCGGCACCGCGACACCGTCTGGAAGGTGCACGGCCCCGCCCAGGCGATCCTGGTCGGCGACGCCCTGTTCGCGCTGGCCAACGAGATCCTCCTGGAACTCGGCACCGTCGAGGCCGGCCGGGCCACCCGTCGGCTGACCACCGCCACCCGCGCCCTGATCGACGGTCAGGCGCAGGACATCTCCTACGAGCACCGCGACCGCGTCAGCGTCGCCGAGTGCCTGGAGATGGAGGGCAACAAGACCGGCGCCCTGCTGGCCTGCGCCTCCTCCATCGGCGCGGTGCTCGGCGGCGCGAACGACCGCACCGCCGACACGCTGGAGAAGTACGGCTACCACCTCGGCCTGTCCTTCCAGGCCGTCGACGACCTCCTCGGCATCTGGGGCGACCCGGAGGCCACCGGCAAGCAGACCTGGAGCGATCTGCGCCAGCGCAAGAAGTCCCTGCCGGTCGTGGCCGCGCTCGCGGCGGGCGGCCCCGCCTCCCAGCGGCTCGGCGAGATGCTCGCCGCCGACGCCAAGAGCAGCGACTTCGAGAGCTTCTCCGAGGAGGAGTTCGCGGCCCGCGCCGCCCTCATCGAAGAGGCCGGCGGCCGTGAGTGGACCGCCGAGGAGGCGCGCCGCCAGTACACCCTCGCCATCGGAGCCCTCGACGCCATCGACATGCCCGACCAGGTCCGGGCCTCCTTCACGGCGCTCGCCGACTTCGTCGTCGTAAGAAAGAGATGATCACTATCGGTCGAATAGCCCTCGCGTAGTCGCCGGTCGGTGTCGAGGGATGACGGACACCGGCCGACGGCGGACCCACAGCAGCACGACTCGCACGACTGCACGAAGGGGAAGCCATGACAGCGACGACCGACGGAAGCACCGGGGCCACCCTGCCGCCCCGCGCTGCCTCGGCCACCCGAACCGACCTCACGATCCCCGCGGCGGCCGGGGTGCACGAAGCCGCCGCCCGCGCCGTACAGCGCGCCACCGACTTCCTGCTCTCGAAGCAGGACGCCGAGGGCTGGTGGAAGGGCGACCTCGAGACGAACGTCACGATGGACGCCGAGGACCTGCTCCTGCGTCAGTTCCTGGGCATCCAGGACGAGGCCACGACCCGTGCCTCCGCGCTCTTCGTCCGCGGCGAGCAGCGGGAGGACGGCACCTGGGCCACGTTCTACGGCGGCCCCGGCGAACTCTCCACCACCATCGAGGCGTACGTCGCCCTCCGGCTGGCCGGCGACGAACCCGACGCCCCGCACATGGCGAAGGCCTCCGCCTGGATCCGCGAGCACGGCGGCATCGCCGCCTCCCGTGTGTTCACGCGGATCTGGCTGGCGCTGTTCGGCTGGTGGAAGTGGGAGGACCTGCCCGAACTCCCGCCGGAGCTCATCTACTTCCCGAAGTGGATGCCGCTCAACATCTACGACTTCGGGTGCTGGGCCCGGCAGACCATCGTGCCGCTGACCATCGTCTCGGCGAAGCGGCCGGTGCGTCCCGCGCCCTTCCCGCTCGACGAGCTGCACACCGACCCGGACCGGCCCAACCCGCCCAGGCCCCTTGCGCCCGCGGCCAGTTGGGACGGCGTCTTCCAGCGCCTCGACAAGGCCATGCACCAGGCGCGCAAGGTCATTCCGCGCAAGCTGCGCCGGGCCGCCATGAACTCGGCCGCCCGCTGGATCATCGAGCGGCAGGAGAACGACGGCTGCTGGGGCGGTATCCAGCCGCCGGCCGTGTACTCGGTCATCGCCCTGTACCTGCTCGGCTACGACCTCGAACACCCGGTGATGCGTGAAGGCATGGCGTCGCTGGACCGGTTCGCCGTGTGGCGCGAGGACGGGACCCGGATGATCGAGGCCTGCCAGTCGCCCGTGTGGGACACCTGCCTCGCCACCATCGCGCTCGCCGACGCGGGTGTGCCCGCCGACCATCCGCAACTCGTCAAGGCCGCCGACTGGATGCTGGGCGAGGAGATCGTCCGGCCCGGCGACTGGGCCGTACAACGCCCGCAACTCCCGCCAGGCGGCTGGGCGTTCGAGTTCCACAACGACAACTACCCCGACATCGACGACACCGCCGAGGTGGCCCTCGCGCTGCGTCGCGTCCGGCACCACGACCCGGAGCGGGTGGACCGGGCGATCGGGCGCGGGGTGCGCTGGAACCTCGGGATGCAGTCGAAGAACGGGGGGTGGGGCGCCTTCGACGTCGACAACACCAGCTCGTTCCCCAACCGGCTGCCGTTCTGCGACTTCGGCGAGGTCATCGACCCGCCCTCCGCCGACGTCACCGCGCACGTCGTCGAGATGCTCGCGATCGAGGGACTCTCCCGCGACCCGCGCACCCGGCGCGGCATCACCTGGCTGCTGGCCGAACAGGAGCCGGACGGCTCGTGGTTCGGGCGCTGGGGCGTCAACTACGTCTACGGCACCGGGTCCGTGGTCCCCGCGCTGACCGCCGCAGGGCTGCCCGGCTCGCACCCCGCGATCCGCCGGGCCGTCACCTGGCTGGAGTCCGTGCAGAACGACGACGGCGGCTGGGGCGAGGATCTGCGCTCCTACGACGACGTCAAGGGATGGAGCGGACGCGGCGCCTCCACCGCCTCGCAGACCGCGTGGGCGCTGATGGCGCTGATCGCGGCGGGGGAGAAGGACTCGAAGGCCGTGGAGCGCGGCATCGAGTGGCTCGCCGCCACCCAGCGGGAGGACGGTTCCTGGGACGAGCCCTACTTCACGGGCACCGGTTTCCCCTGGGACTTCTCCATCAACTACCACCTCTACCGGCAGGTCTTCCCGCTGACCGCGCTCGGCCGGTACGTGCACGGCGAACCCTTCACCGAGAAGCCGCGCGCCGAGGCCGAGGGGAGCTGATGAGTACCCAGCCCACCCCGGCCCCGCTGCTGATCGCCTGCGCGCTCGGCATCGAGCACCTCGCCCTGCGCGCGGGCGATCGCGGCGGTGCGCCGGTCACCGTCCAGCGGACCGGTATGGGACCCAAGGCGGCCGACCGCGCCGTCACCCGGCTGCTGGCCGACCCGGCGCTCGCCGGTGCCGCCGTGCTTGCCACCGGCTTCTGCGCGGGACTCGCCCCCGGCATGCACCCCGGCGACCTGGTCGTCGCCGAGGAGACCCGGGACCCGCGCGGCACCGTGCCGTGCGTGGGCACCGAACTGCTCGTCAAGGAGCTCGTGCGCACCTTCCCCGGCCGCACCGTCCACACCGGTCCCCTTACCGGCTCCGACCACGTCGTCCGCGGTCCTGAACGGTCCGACCTGTTCGCGACCGGTGCGATCGCCGTCGACATGGAGTCGGCGGCCACGCTCCTGAGCGCCGTACGGGCGGGCGAGCGCCCTGTTGCGGCCGTACGGGTGGTCGTCGACGCTCCAGAACATGAACTCGTCCGGATCGGCACGGTGCGCGGTGGAATATCGGCCTTCCGCGTCCTTCGGTCCGTCCTTCCCGCCTTTTTCGAATGGCACCGTTCTTTGCTGCTCCCCCGGAGGTGAGCCAGATGGCCATGCCGCTGCGCCAGTCCATCAAGGTCGCTACATACCTGGCTGAACAGAAGATCCGCAGGCGTGACAAGTTCCCGCTCATCGTCGAGCTGGAACCGCTCTTCGCCTGCAACCTCAAGTGCGAGGGCTGCGGCAAGATCCAGCACCCGGCCGGAGTGCTCAAGCAGCGCATGCCGGTCGCCCAGGCCGTGGGGGCGGTGCTCGAATCCGGTGCGCCGATGGTCTCCATCGCCGGCGGCGAGCCCCTGATGCACCCTCAGATCGACGAGATTGTGCGGCAGTTGGTGGCGAAGCGGAAGTACGTCTTCCTGTGCACCAACGCCATGCTGCTGCGCAAGAAGATGGACAAGTTCACGCCCTCCCCCTATTTCGCTTTCGCGGTGCACATCGACGGGCTGCGCGAGCGGCACGACGAGTCCGTTGCGAAGGAGGGTGTGTTCGACGAGGCCGTGGCGGCCATCAAGGAGGCCAAGCGGCGCGGCTTCCGGGTGACCACCAACTCGACCTTCTTCAACACGGACACTCCGCAGACCATCATCGAGGTGCTCAACTTCCTCAACGACGACCTCCAGGTCGACGAGATGATGATCTCGCCCGCCTACGCCTACGAGAAGGCGCCCGACCAGGAGCACTTCCTGGGCGTGGAGCAGACCCGCGAGCTGTTCAAGAAGGCCTTCGGCGGCGGCAACAGGGCGCGCTGGCGGCTCAACCACTCCCCGCTGTTCCTCGACTTCCTCGAGGGCAAGGTCGACTTCCCGTGCACCGCCTGGGCGATCCCGAACTACTCGCTCTTCGGCTGGCAGCGCCCCTGCTACCTGATGAGCGACGGCTATGTGCCGACGTACCGCGAACTCATCGAGGAGACCGACTGGGACAAGTACGGCCGAGGCAAGGACCCGCGCTGCGCCAACTGCATGGCGCACTGCGGCTACGAGCCCACCGCCGTCCTCGCCACCATGGGTTCCCTCAAGGAGTCGCTGCGCGCCATGCGCGAGACCGTCGCTGGAAACCGGGAGTGACGTCATGACCGCCATTCCCTTGGGTGTCCCCGAGGTACCGGCCCGGCCGATCGCGGAGCGGCGTATGTCGCGGCAGATCAACGTCGGGCCGGTGGCGGTCGGGGGCGGGGCGCCGGTGTCGGTGCAGTCGATGACGACGACGCGTACGTCCGACATCGGGGCCACGCTCCAGCAGATCGCCGAACTCACCGCGTCCGGCTGCCAGATCGTGCGCGTGGCCTGCCCCACCCAGGACGACGCCGACGCGCTTGCGACCATCGCCAGGAAGTCGCAGATCCCGGTGATCGCGGACATCCACTTCCAGCCCAAGTACGTGTTCGCGGCCATCGAGGCCGGGTGCGCGGCCGTACGCGTGAATCCCGGCAACATCAAGAAGTTCGACGACCAGGTGAAGGAGATCGCGCGCGCCGCCAAGGACCACGGCACGCCGATCCGGATCGGGGTCAACGCCGGTTCCCTGGACCGCCGTCTGCTGCAGAAGTACGGCAAGGCCACCCCGGAAGCGCTGGTGGAGAGCGCGTTGTGGGAGGCGTCCCTCTTCGAGGAGCACGACTTCCGGGACATCAAGATCTCGGTCAAGCACAACGACCCGGTCGTGATGATCGAGGCGTACCGGCAGCTGGCCGCCCAGTGCGAGTACCCGCTGCACCTGGGGGTGACGGAGGCGGGCCCGGCGTTCCAGGGCACGATCAAGTCGGCCGTCGCCTTCGGCGCGCTGCTCTCGCAGGGCATCGGCGACACGATCAGGGTCTCGCTCAGTGCCCCGCCCGCCGAGGAGGTCAAGGTCGGCATCCAGATCCTGGAGTCGCTGAACCTCAGGCAGCGTCGGCTGGAGATCGTGTCGTGCCCGTCCTGCGGGCGCGCCCAGGTCGACGTGTACAAGCTGGCCGACGAGGTCACGGCCGGGCTCGAGGGCATGGAAGTGCCCCTGCGCGTCGCGGTGATGGGGTGTGTGGTCAACGGCCCCGGTGAGGCGCGGGAGGCCGACCTGGGGGTCGCCTCCGGCAACGGGAAGGGCCAGATCTTCGTGAAGGGCGAGGTCATCAAGACCGTCCCCGAGTCGAAGATCGTGGAGACCCTCATCGAGGAGGCGATGAAGATCGCCGAGCAGATGGAGCAGGACGGCGTCGGGTCGGGAGAGCCGGCCGTCACCGTGAGTTGAGCAGCACGGACCGAGAGGGGGCCCGAAGTGACCATTCTGGAGAACATCCGGGGACCACGCGACCTGAAGGCGCTGTCCGAGTCGGAACTCGGTGAACTGTCCGAAGAAATCCGCGAGTTCCTGGTGCACGCGGTGGCCAGGACCGGCGGTCACCTCGGGCCCAATCTGGGCGTGGTGGAACTCACCGTCGCGCTCCATCGGGTCTTCGAGTCACCGGTCGACCGCATCCTGTGGGACACCGGCCACCAGAGCTATGTGCACAAGCTGCTGACGGGCCGTCAGGATTTCTCCAAGCTGCGCGGCAAGGGCGGCCTGTCCGGCTACCCCTCGCGCGAGGAGTCCGAGCACGACGTCATCGAGAACAGCCACGCCTCCACCGCGCTCGGCTGGGCCGACGGCCTGGCCAAGGCCCGCCAGGTACAGGGGGAGAAGGGCCATGTGGTCGCGGTCATCGGCGACGGCGCGCTCACCGGCGGCATGGCCTGGGAGGCGCTGAACAACATCGCCGCCGCCAAGGACCGGCCGCTGATCATCGTCGTCAACGACAACGAGCGCTCCTACGCGCCGACCATAGGGGGCCTCGCCAACCACCTGGCCACCCTGCGCACGACCGACGGCTACGAGAAGGTCCTGGCGTGGGGCAAGGAGGTCCTGCAGCGCACGCCGGTCGTAGGCAACACCCTCTACGAGTCCCTGCACGGAGCGAAGAAGGGCTTCAAGGACGCGTTCGCCCCGCAGGGCATGTTCGAGGACCTGGGCCTGAAGTACGTCGGCCCGATCGACGGACACGACATCCGGGCCGTCGAGTCGGCGCTGCGCCGCGCGAAACGCTTTCACGGGCCGGTCCTCGTCCACTGCCTCACGGAGAAGGGCCGCGGCTACGAACCCGCCCTCGCCCACGAGGAGGACCACTTCCACACCGTCGGCGTGATGGACCCCCTCACCTGCGAGCCCCTCGCGCCGGCCGGGGCGCCGTCCTGGACGTCGGTTTTCGGCGAGGAGATCGTCCGCATCGGGGAGGAGCGGGACGACATCGTCGCGATCACCGCGGCCATGCTGCACCCGGTGGGTCTCGGCAAGTTCGCCGAGCGCTTCCCCGACCGTGTGTGGGACGTCGGCATCGCCGAGCAGCACGCGGCGGTGTCGGCGGCAGGCCTGGCCACCGGCGGCCTCCATCCGGTCGTCGCCGTCTACGCCACCTTCCTCAACCGCGCCTTCGACCAGCTCCTGATGGACGTGGCCCTGCACCGCTGCGGAGTCACCTTCGTCCTGGACCGGGCGGGCGTCACCGGCGTCGACGGCGCCTCCCACAACGGCATGTGGGACATGTCCGTCCTCCAGGTCGTGCCCGGCCTCAGGATCGCCGCACCGCGCGACGCCGACCAGCTGCGCGCCCAGCTGCGCGAGGCCGTCGCCGTCGACGACGCGCCCACGCTGATCCGCTTCCCCAAGGAGTCGGTCGGCCCGGAGATCCCGGCCATCGACCACGTCGGCGGCATGGACGTGCTGCACCGGGCCGAGCGCCCCGAGGTCCTGCTGGTCGCCGTCGGCGTGATGGCACCGGTATGCCTCCAGGCTGCTGACCTTCTTGAGGCCCGCGGCATCAACTGCACGATCGTCGACCCCCGTTGGGTCAAACCCGTCGATGCGGCGCTGCCCGGCCTCGCCGCCGAACACCGCCTGGTGGCCGTCGTCGAGGACAACAGCCGCGCGTCCGGGGTCGGCGCCGCCGTGGCCCTCGCCCTCGGTGACGCCGACGTCGACGTGCCCGTACGGCGCTTCGGCATCCCGGAGCAGTTCCTCGCCCACGCCAAGCGCGACGAGGTGTTGGCCGACATCGGCCTCACGCCCGTCGAGGTCGCCGGACGGATCGGCGCGAGCCTGGCCGTCCAGGACGCGGGCGGCACAGTCAAGGAGAAAGAATGAGCACGGAGTTCGACCTCGGCGCCCTCCTCGCCGAGCGCGGAGCCGAGCGCTACGAGCTGCACGCGAAACACCTGAACCACCAGCTCCCGCGCATGCTGCACACCATCGGCTTCGACAAGGTCTACGAGCGGGCCGAGGGCGCCCACTTCTGGGACGCGGACGGCAACGACTACCTGGACATGCTCGCCGGGTTCGGGGTGATGGGCCTGGGCCGCCACCACCCCGTCGTCCGCAAAGCGCTGCACGACGTCCTCGACGCCCAGCTCGCCGACCTCACCCGCTTCGACTGCCAGCCGCTGCCCGGGCTGCTGGCCGAGAAGCTGCTCACGCACAGCCCGCACCTGGACCGGGTGTTCTTCGGCAACAGTGGTACGGAGGCCGTGGAGACTGCGCTCAAGTTCGCCCGGTTCGCCACCGGCCGGCCGCGGATCCTGTACTGCGAGCACGCGTTCCACGGCCTGACCACCGGCTCCCTCTCGGTGAACGGCGAGAGCGGCTTCCGGGACGGCTTCGCCCCGCTGCTGCCCGACACGGCCGTACCGCTCGGTGATCTCGACGCCCTGGCCCGGGAGTTGAAGAAGGGCGACGTGGCCGCCCTGGTCGTCGAGCCGATCCAGGGCAAGGGCGTGCACGAGACACCGCCCGGCTATCTGCGCGCCGCCCAGGAGCTGCTGCACCAGAACAAGGCGCTGCTCATCGCGGACGAGGTACAGACGGGTCTCGGCCGGACCGGCGACTTCTACGCCTACCAGCACGAGGACGGCGTCGAACCGGACCTCGTGTGCGTGGCCAAGGCCCTGTCCGGCGGCTATGTCCCGGTCGGTGCGACCCTCGGCAAGGACTGGATCTTCAAGAAGGTCTACTCGTCCATGGACCGGGTCCTGGTCCACTCGGCGAGCTTCGGCTCCAATGCGCAGGCGATGGCCGCCGGTCTCGCCGTGCTGTCGGTCATGGAGAACGAGCAGACCGTCGCCCATGTCCGGGCCACGGGCGACCTGCTGAAGTCCCGGCTCACGGCACTGATCGACAAGTACGAGCTGCTCGCCGACGTCCGTGGCCGGGGCCTGATGATCGGCATCGAGTTCGGCAGGCCCAGCTCGCTGAAACTGCGCAGCCGCTGGACCATGCTCCAGGCGGCCCGCAAGGGACTGTTCGCGCAGATGGTGGTCGTGCCCCTGCTGCAGCGGCACCGGATCCTCACCCAGGTCTCCGGCGACCATCTGGAAGTGATCAAGCTGATCCCGCCGCTGGTCGTCGATGAGGCCGACGTGGACCGGTTCGTGGACGCCTTCACCGATGTGATGGACGACGCGCACCACGGCGGCGGGCTGATGTGGGACTTCGGCAAGACGCTGATCAAGCAAGCGGTCGCCAACCGGTGATCAGCAGCCGAGAGCTTTGCCTCTGAGGCAAGAAAATTGCCCCAGGGGCAAATCTGGGGCTGAATGGAGGCATGAGCTCCTCCGAAGCCAGGGCCCTGCCCGGCCCCGGCGACGACCTGCCCGCCGTGGCCCCGCAGCTCCGTTCGCTGCGCCGCCGCGCCGGCCTCACCCTCGAGGCGGCGGCCCGCTCCGCCGGCCTGTCGCCCGCCCACCTCTCCCGGCTGGAGACGGGGCAGCGCCAGCCCTCACTGCCGATGCTGCTCGCGCTCGCCCGTATCTACGGTACGACCGTCTCGGAGCTGCTCGGCGAGACGGTCGCCGACCGGGACGCCATCGTGCGCGCCGCCGACATGGAGCCGACCCGGGCGGGCGGCTGGACGTACTGGCAGGCCGGCGCGCCCGGCCGCGGGATGCAGGCCTTGCGCGTCCGCGTGCCTCACGGCTCGCAGGGCGACATCGTGCGCGTACACCCCGGCGAGGAATGGCTGTACGTCCTCACAGGGCGGCTGCGACTGCGCCTCGGGGACGCGGTGCACCTGCTCGCGCCCGGCGACAGCGCGCACTTCGACTCGCTGACCCCGCACCGCCTCGCCGCCGAGGACCACGACGGGGTCGAGCTCCTGTTCGTCCACACCCTGCTGCAGAGTCCCACGGCCGCGCTGTGCCTGGGCCCCATCACTGGAGAGCTGCCATGACCGACATGGAGGAGAAGTTCCCGCGGTCCCTGTGGATCCGGCTGATCATCTACATCGCCGTCGGCCACGTCTTCGCGGCCTTCCTCTATCTGCTGTTCGCGCTGGGCGGCAAGGGGTGAGGGCGGTCAGTCGAGCAGACGCGCGCGCAGCTGCTCCCGAGTCCCCGGGGTGAGCCCGAGGCCCCGCTCCAGATAGCCGTCGACACCGCCCCACGCCTCGTCCACGGTCTCCAGCGCTGCCGTCAGATACTCGGCGCGGGCGTCGAAGAGGGGACTGAGCAGCTCCATGACCTCGGGGGAGTAGCCCGCGGTCGAGGTGCTGCTGCGGTGCACCTTGTAGCGGCGGTGCGTGGCGTTCGACTCCAGGTAGTCCGCGAGGATGGCGTCCCGCTCCACGCCGAGGGCGAGGAGGGTCACGGCTATGGACACACCCGCGCGGTCCTTGCCCGCCGCGCAGTGCATCAGCGCCGGGACGCTGTCCTCGGCGAGCGCGTGCAGCACCCGGGAGTGCTCGGCGGTGCGCTGACTGAGGATCGTCCGGTAGGAGGTGATCATCCGGCTCGCGGCCTTGCCCTCGCCGAGGATCTCGCGCAGCTGGTCGATCTCGCCGTCGCGGACCATCTTCCAGAACTCGGCGCCGTCCGCCGGGTCGCTCAGCGGCAGGTTCACGTTCCGCACGCCGGGCAGCTCGACGTCCGGGCCCTCCAGCTTCTGGTCTGCCGCGTTGCGGAAGTCGAAGATCGTGTGCAGGCCCAGACCCGACAGGAACGCGGCGTCCTCATCGGTCGCGTGTGCCAGATGGCCGCTGCGGAACAGCACGCCGTACCGCACCCGCCGGCCGTCCACGGTCGGCAGGCCGCCCACGTCACGGAAGTTGCGCACACCGGCCAGCTCGGGCTCGGTCGACGGGACCTGCTGCGTCACGGGGGCTCCTCCCGATAGGGACCCGCCGACGTTGCTCGTCGACGGGCACGCTGTCGACGATACGACATGGGTTTCCCCGGGCAATGAGTTGTCCACAGGCGTTGCCACCAGGCCCCGCCGCCCTTGATGATGTTGGTGATTGAGCGGATCTGTTGGCACCTGTGAGGGCTTGATGGTGGATATCGCCGAGAACGGCCGGACCTGGCTCCTGAGCGGGCCCACGAGTAGTTACGCGCTGCACCTCACGGACGGCGACGAGCTGCTCCACCTCCACTGGGGCCCGCGCATCGCGCTCGCCGACGCCGAGGCCCTCGCGGTGGACCCGCTGCCGGGCTACTGGCCCTTCGAGTCCCCGCTCGACGGACGCGAGGAGTATCCCGTCGAGGGCGGCCCCCGCTTCGTCCGGCCCGCCCTGTCCGTGCGCACCGACGAACGGCGCGGCACCGAGTGGACCTTCGAGGCGTACGACACCGAGGGCGACGAACTGCGGCTGCGTTTCCGTGACGCGGGGCTGGCCGTCACGCTGCACTATCGGATGCGCGGCGACATCGTGGAGCGCTGGGTCACCCTGGACAACGAGGGCCCCGCGCGCGTCGAGCTGCTCCGAGCCGACGCGGCGACCTGGACCCTGCCCGACCGCGACGGCTGGCGGCTCTCCCAGCTGCACGGCCGCTGGGCCGCCGAGTCCCGGCTGGTGACCGCGCCGCTCACCTACGGCGACAAGGTCATCGGCAGCCGCCGCGGCCACACCGGACACCAGCACCTACCCTGGGTCGCGCTCGACACGGACGCCACCGAGGAGCACGGCGAGGTGTACGGCTGCGCGCTGGGCTGGTCGGGGTCCTGGCGGATCGCGGTCGCCCAACTCCCGGACGCGCGCGTGCAGATCACCGGCGGCGCCGGCTACGACGACTCGGGCCTGCTGATGCTGGCGGCGGGGGAGTCGTACACCACCCCCGTCTTCGCCGGCCTGTGGAGCGACGGTGGCTTCGGCGGCGCGAGCCGCGCCTGGCACGCCTACCAGATGGCGTACGTCATCCCGGACGCGGACCGGGACCGGCCCGTGCTGTTCAACTCCTGGGAGGCCACGAACTTCGACATCTCCGAGGAGCAGCAGACCGCGCTCGCCCGGCGCGCGGCGGCGATCGGCATCGAGCTGTTCGTCGTGGACGACGGCTGGTTCGGCGCCCGCACCAGCGACCGGGCCGGACTCGGCGACTGGACGCCCAACCCCGACCGCTTCCCGCAGGGCCTCAAGCCGCTCGCCGACCAGGTGCACGGCCTCGGGATGCAGTTCGGCATCTGGGTAGAGCCCGAGATGGTCAACCCGGACAGCGAGCTGTACCGGGCGCACCCCGACTGGGTGCAGTACCAAGTCGGGCGAAAGCGGACGGAAATGCGCAATCAGCTCGTCCTCAATCTCGCCCGCGAGGACGTCCAGGAGTACCTCTGGGAGCAGCTCGACGCGCTGCTTTCCAGCGCCCCGATCGACTATGTGAAGTGGGATTTCAACCGCTGCTTCACCGACGCGGGCTGGCCCGGCGAGGCGTACCCGCAGCGCCTGTGGGTCGATCACGTCCGCGCTCTGTATGCCCTGTTGGACCGGTTGAGGGTGGCCCACCCCGGAGTCGCGTTCGAGTCCTGCTCGGGTGGCGGCGGCCGGATCGACCTCGGCGTGACGAGCCGTACGGACCAGGTGTGGACCTCGGACAACACCGATCCGCTTGACCGGCTCGCCATCCAGCACGGCTTCAGCCAGATCCATCCCGCACGGATCATGGCCGCCTGGGTCACCGACAGCCCGAACACCCAGCTCAACGGGCGGGTCAGCTCCCTGCGCTTCCGCTTCGTGAGCGCCATGGCCGGTGTCCTCGGAGTCGGCGGCGACCTCATGGAGTGGACCGAGGAGGAGCTGGCCGAGGCCCGTGAGTGGGTGGAGCTCTACAAGGAGATCCGGCCGGTCGTCCAGCACGGCGAGCTGTACCGGCTGCGGCCCCCGGAGGGCGGGCTGAGCGCGGTGCAGTACGTGCGCGGGGACGAGACGGTCGTCCTCGCCTGGCTCCAGGCCCAGCGCTACGGCGAGCCGGTCCCGGTGCTGCGTCTGCGCGGACTCGATCCCACCGCGTCGTACGAATGCCGCGAAACGGGCGAAGTGCACCGAGGTGCCGTACTTCTGCATCACGGACTCCGTGTCGGACTGCGTGGTGACCTGGATGCGGCAGTCATCCGCCTATGCCGCATCTGAGGTATATGTCCGAATTTCAGCCTTTGTTCAAACTCGCTCCGGAATGTCGGGACGTGGATAAGGTGCGCGTGAGGAGGGTCATATCAGTGACCGTGCGTCGCTGGTCATGCTCACGTAATCGGATTGCGTTTCCCGGGAATTGACGTGGGAAATGCGAGGGGAATTCACGGAGGGTGACCGGGAATTCCCGTAACGGATCAAGCGAAACACGGACAGAGGGAATTTTCTGCTTGTCCCGTCGCGTGCCGCTCGTTTACGTTCGCCACCAATCCGGTCGGATCGCCGAATCCTGCCGCCGCCCGGAGTCCCCACACACTCACCCGTGCTCGGCAGGAGCGGGGGACCCACCAGGTACGACTGCCTGTTCCGGTCTCCGGGACGGCTCGGGGTGAAGTCGCGCTCCCCCGCGCGGCCGGGCAGCTCCAGCCCGAACCCGACAGCTCACCTCGCAGGCGCCGGAGAGGAATTCGCCATGCCCGCGAAGGGTAAGCACCGCCGTCCCAAGACCCAGCGCTTCACCCGATCGATCGCCGTCGCCGGAACCGGCGGCGCCGCCGCGCTGGCACTGCCGCTCATAGGGGCCACGGGAGCCCACGCGGCGACCCCGCAGTCAGTTTCCGGAAAGACCGTCAAGACCGTCCAGTCGGCCCCGGTGGTCCAGAAGAAGGCCGCGGCGACGAATTCCGGCGCCCGCACCTACACCGTGCGGCCCGGCGACTACCTCTCCAAGGTCGCCGAGGAGCAGAGCGTCCGCGGCGGGTGGCCCCGGCTCTACCAGGACAACCGCGCGGTCATCGGCGACGACCCCTCGCTGATCCACCCCGGCCTCAAGCTCACGCTCGGCCACAAGGCCGCGGCGACCCCCGAGCCGGCCGCTCCGGCGCCCTCGCAGTCGTCGAAGCCGTCCCAGACCTCGCAGCCCTCCCAGTCCGCGAAGCCCGCCCCGAAGCAGGCCTCATCGTCCGCGCCGTCGGCCGCGTCGAATGTCTCGGCCCAGGGCACCACCACGAACACGGCCACCGGTGACGTCCTGCCCGTCGCCGGCGCCACCATCGGCACCGGCTACCACGTGGCGGGCAGCATGTGGTCCAGCGGCTACCACACCGGCGTCGACTTCGTCGTCCCGACCGGCACCTCGCTGAAGGCCGTGGGCGCGGGCACCGTCGTCTCGGCGGGCTGGGGCGGTGCGTACGGCAACCAGGTCGTCATCAAGCTGGCCGACGGCTACTACGCGCAGTACGCCCACCTGTCCCAGCTCTCCGTGTCGGCCGGCCAGACCGTGACCGCCGGACAGCAGGTCGGCCTCTCCGGTGCGACCGGCAACGTGACGGGCCCGCACCTGCACTTCGAGATCCGCACCACGCCGAACTACGGCTCGGACGTGGACCCGGTCGCCTACCTCCGCTCGCACGGCGTCGCCGTCTGACCGTCCCGTCCCGCAAGCTGTCGAAGGCCGGACCCGGGTCCCCGGGTCCGGCCTTCGAGGTGTGTGTCTCCGGGCTCAGTCGAAGCGTCAACACGCCTGATCGACCGCCTATTCCCGCGTTGGCAAAGTCTTTAGGAGTGGCTTATCTCACCGTTCGTCAACCCCTTCCTACGATCGCGTAGGTCACATCCGAAGGTGAATCATGGGCCGATGTGGCAGACGATTCGAAGAGTGACAACAGATCAGTGATCGGGTCGTACGTGGCGGTGGGGGACAGCTTCACCGAGGGCGTCGGCGACCCCGGCCCCGACGGGGCGTTCGTGGGCTGGGCGGACCGATTCGCGGTCCTGCTCGCGGACCGGCGGCCCGAGGACGACTTCAAGTACACCAACCTGGCCGTGCGCGGAAAGCTGCTCGACCAGATCGTGGCGGACCAGATTCCGCAGGCCGTGGACCTCGCACCGGACCTGGTGTCCTTCTGCGCGGGCGGCAACGACATCATCCGGCCCGGCACCGACCCCGACGAGGTGGCCGAGCGTTTCGAACGGGCCGTGGCCGAGCTGACGTCCGTCGCCGGCAAGGTCATGGTGACGACAGGATTCGACACCCGCGGTGTGCCCGTGCTCAGGCATCTGCGCGGCAAGATCGCGACGTACAACGGGCATGTCCGGGCCATCGCCGACCGATACGGCTGCCCCGTGCTCGACCTCTGGTCCCTGAAGACCGTCCAGGACCGGCGGGCCTGGGACGACGACCGGCTCCACCTCTCGCCCGAGGGCCACACGCGCGTGGCACTGCGCGCCGGCCAGGTCCTCGGCGTCGAGGTCCCGGCCGACCCCGACCAGCCCTGGCCCCCGCTCCCACCGCGTGGCACGCTGGAGGTCCGGCGCGACGACGTGCACTGGGCCCGCGAGTACCTGGTCCCCTGGATCGGCCGGCGCCTGCGCGGCGAATCCTCGGGCGACCATGTGACGGCCAAGGGTGCCCTGTCCCCGGACGACATCAAGATGCGGATCGCCTCGGTGGCTTGACGGCCTCGCGGGGCTGCGGTGCCGACAAGCGCACCCCGGCCCCGCGGGGGATCCGTCACCGCTCCTGAGCGGTCAACGCCTCCAGCCGCAGCCCGAGTTCCCGGGCGAGCGCCTCGTCCACCCACTCCTGTGCCCGTGAGCGCGGCACCGCGCCCGCGTACGACGTGAGTTGTACGGCGAGTCCGTCGAGGAGGGCGGTCAGACGCAGGGCTGCACCGGCCGGGTCGGGGCAGTCGAAATCGCCCGCCGCCACGCCTTCCGCGATGACCTCGGTGATCGCCGCCTTCCACCGTCGGTCCAGGTCTCGCGCAACCTCCCGCAGAGCGGGTTCGCGCAGCGCCACCGCCCAGCCCTCGATCCACAGCCGCCAGCCCTTGGCCTGACCGGTCGGCGCGTACCAGCGCACGGCCGTCCGCAGCCGCCGCAGCGCACTCGTGCGCCGGCCCAGCAGCTTGCGCAGGTGCGCGAGGTCGTCCTCGGCCGCGTAGGTGAAGGCGGCGGCGACCAGCTTCTCCTTCGTCGAGAAGTGGTAGAGCACCAGCGCGTTGCTCACACCGAGCGCCGAAGCCACGTCCGCGATCCTGACGGCCGCCACGCCTCGCGCCTCGATCTGCCCGATGGCGGCCCGCAGCAGTTCCTCCCGCCGCTCGGCCACACTCAACCGCACTCTCGCCACGCGGTCACCCTATACGGCGACCAGGACATGGCCTGTTACGTCTTGACCTGCTGATGGTCGGTCCAGTAGCGGGGGCCGCCTCTACCGTCGGCCCCCTTCATGCGTCCCGGGTCGGGCTGGTCAGTCCACGAACTGGTAGTCGAGCCTGATGCGGCCGTCCTCGTCCAGGACCAGGAACTCCCGGCCCCCGCCGGTCGCGCGGCCCTCTTCGCGGTGGAAGGACTCCCAGCGGAACGTGATCACGTCCCGCAGGAGCGTGGGGGGCTCCTGGATCCGGAAGACGTACGTCCCCGGCGCAACGAACTCCTCGTACGCACGCGTCACGCGTGCGTGCAGCTCGTCGTGTCCGCGCGCCTCCAGGACGGCGGTGGGGAAGCCGAGGCCCACCGCCGTGTCGTGCATCGCCTGGGGCGGGCGCAGGATGTGCAGGCCGTCCTCCGTCCAGAGGCCGTGCACGGTCTTGCGGCGGGCCTCGGAGTCCGGTTCGTTCCAGACGCCGATGTAGCGCTCGGTCAGGGACTGCGGGTCGATGGCGGGCACGATGCTCCTCGCGTGGATCAGCGGTTTGCCGTGTGGTGCGTGCCGTCGACTCTGCTGCGGTCGTGCTCGTGCCTCAATTCCCGGCAGGGTATGACCCGTCACCGGTACCAGGACCGTCACCGGTACCAACCGAAGCGTTCCTCGATCAGCGGCAGTCGGTCGGCCACGACGGCATGGGCTGCGGCTCGCGGTGTTGTGCCGTCGGTCTCCGCGCGGGCCAGCACGAGGTCGATCAGGGCGCGCATCGAGCGCCGGGTGCGGGCGAACGCCTCCTCGGCGTCGGGGCCGATGTCACCGAACAGGGTCCACCACCACCAGGCGTTCGTACCGGAGTTGACCACCACGTCCGGCAGCACGGTCACCCCGCGCCGCGCGAGCAGCTGCTCCGCCGCCGGGAGCACCGGCATGTTGGCCGCCTCGATGATCCAACGGGCACCTATCCGCTGCTGGTTGGCGGTGTCGACGGCGTACGACACCGCTGCGGGCACCAGCACCTCCGCGTCGGCGGACAGCCAGGCGTCACGAGGCAGTTCGCGGTCACCGGGACGCAGCACGGAGCGGTCCACGGTGCCGTACGCGTCCCGCGCTGCCAGCAGCGCCTCGATGTCGAGCCCGGCCGGGTTGGTGATCGTGCCCTTGACGTCGGCCACGGCGACGACGGTCAGCCCCGCGCGCGTGAGGAAGCGGGCCGTGGCGCCTCCCATGGTGCCCAGGCCCTGCACGGCGACGCGCGTGCCCGTGTACGGCTCTCCGGCGCGGTCCAGGGCCGCGAGCACCGACTCGGCGACCCCGCAGCCGCCGACCAACTCGTCCAGGCCGATCCCGTCCACCTCCACGGCGAACGCGTCGGCGAGCCGCTTGCGGGCCGTCGCCTCGTCGTCGAGCAGCGGATACACGGCCTGGACGGACGACACAAGTCCTGCCTCGGCGGCGGCGCGGTCGACCAGGTCCTGGGTGAGGCCGAGGTCCTCGCCGGTGGTCCACATGGTCTCGATGTACGGCCGCATGGCGCGCAGGTAGCGCACGAGCAGCCCGTACGCCTCCGGGTCCCGTGGATCGCAGTCGATGCCGCCCTTGGCGCCGCCGAGGGGGACGTAGCGGCTCTGCGGGTCGTAGTGCAGGGCCTCCTTCATCGTCATGCCGCGGGCCAGCCCGGTCACCTCGTCCAACGTGCAGCCCGGCCGCATCCGCAGCCCGCCGCTGGAGACACCCCGCACCAGCCGGTCGACGACCAGGAAGCCCCGGCGTCCGGTGACGTGGTCGGTCCAGGTGAGCGACAACAAGGGGGCGGTCATGGTGTCTCCGGACGCTGGATACCGACGATTACTGAATGATGAGTCAGTATCGAAAGCGGGTCGAACCCTGTCAACGTCCGTTCGTCGGGGCGGGACGCGGGACTGTCGGAGGGGCCGACCATAATGGATGGCCTGACCGACTCGACCAGGAGGTACCGTGACCGGTTTGCGTTCCCTGAGCTCCGGGCTCCGCGCGCTGCAACCCGCGGCCTTCGGCGCCGACCCGGGCGGTGAACGCCTGGCGCGGATCCGCAGATCGCCCCACTTCAAGGACGGTGTCTTCCAGAACCCCGGGGGCACCGCCCGCACCCGGCCCTCCGGTTCGATGCTGGACATCGCGAAGGTCTACTTCGACAAGGACCTGCGCCCGCGCCGCGCCCCGCAGGGCACGGTGCCCGTGCACGCCACCACCCTCGCCGACCTGGCCAAGCCGCCCGCCACCGGGCTACGGCTGACCTGGATGGGCCACTCCAGCGTGCTCGCGGAGATCGACGGACAGCGCGTTCTTTTCGACCCCGTCTGGGGCGAGCGCTGCTCTCCGTTCCCCTTCGCCGGACCCAAGCGGCTGCACCCGGCGCCGCTGCCGCTGGCCGCGCTGGGCCCGGTCGACGTGGTGGTCATCTCGCACGACCACTACGACCACCTCGACATGCCCACGATCAAGGAGCTGGCCGGCACGGACACCGTGTTCGCCGTGCCGCTGGGCGTCGGCGCCCACCTGGAGCACTGGGGTGTGTCCGCGGACCGGCTGCGCGAGCTGGACTGGCACGAGACGACCAAGGTGGGCGGACTCACCCTGACCACCGGCCCCGCCCGCCACTTCTGCGGCCGGGGTCTGCGCAACACCCAGCACACGCTCTGGGCCTCGTGGGCCGTCGCCGGCGAGGAGCACCGGATCTACCACAGCGGCGACACCGGCTACTTCGAGGGCTTCAAGGACATAGGCGCCGAGCACGGCCCCTTCGACGCCACGATGATCCAGATCGGCGCGTACAGCGAGTTCTGGCCCAAGAACCACACGGACTGTACCCCACTCCCCGGTGGGTGGCCCGACATACATATGACGCCCGCTCAGGGGATCCAGGCGCACCTTGACCTGCAAGGGGGCAAGCCGCACGGCGTCATGATGCCTATCCACTGGGGCACCTTCACCCTCTCCGTGCACCCGTGGGCAGAGCCCGGCGAGTGGACTAAGGATGCCGCCGAGGAAGCCGAGCAGCCAGCCGCATTTCCCCGGCCGGGCGAACCCTTCGAACCCGCGGGAACACTTCCCGTCGATTCTTGGTGGCGGGCCGTGGCTGCCCCGATCGCACACCCCTGGCGCCGCAGCGAGGCAACGGACGTTGCTCAGGGCCAGGACAATCGCGATCTCGATCTCGCAGGTGAGCGGTGACTCGGGGCAGGAATGAAAGCCTGAACGCAATGACGCAGTCGTTCGCCAAGTTGACGGAGGCCGAACAAAAACAGGCGATCCAGGCGCTCGACGGTCCCCCTCGACGGGGGAGGACTACTGAGGCACGGCAGTACATCCCACTGCCCACTTCACGAAATCCATCCGGCATCCAAGTCGAGACGCGGATCGTCAAGTCCTGACACCGAGGCCCCACCCTTCCGGCCAAAACGGCGGGGTGGGGCTTCCGTATTTCTCACTTGATCTTTAACCTGTGCGGCGTGGACGCGGGGTGGTTGACTTCTTCGTCCGTCGTTTTGCGGGGCCCGGTTTGCCGACTGTGTGCACGTCATGGCGTGGTGTGGGCCGGGTGTTCTTGCGACCGGATGGCCGGCCTGGGCCGGGGCGGGAGGATTTCGGTGCTCCGGTAGGACAGGCCGCCTTCGGGCGGAGGTGCCGGAAATCGCGGCGGACTCGGGCGGGAGTGAGCTTGTCGGACGGGCTCGGTCTCTCCCACGGCCCGCACGGCCCGGTCACTGCGACGCCGCCCACGTCAGGAGGCCGGAACGAGGTCCCGTGCCGGACGGCCGTCCGCGTCGTCGGCTAGGGTCGCGGCATCGGCGGTACCGCCCCCACCAGTCGCTCCACCAACGACCTCCCCAAGCCGCGGAGACCGGCCGGGGAGCCCCCGTAGCCCCGCTCGGCAACCACGTCCTGCGCACCCAACAGCCGGGAGGGTGGCACTCCGCGGCTTCCTCGGCGTTGCGGTCGATCGACGCAGTGGATTCGAGTTCGATCGCGTAGCTACGCGCTACTGGTTCGCTCAGCGGCACCACCCGGTCCCATACCCGATGTGAGCCGCCGAGTCCTCGGATCACATGACCGGGGGTGCGTCGGATCGACAGGCGATCGCGGCTCCGGCGCGCATGACGCCACCGGTGCGGGCGTCGGCTGACGGTGCAGCAGGTCTTCGGTCGGGTCGAAGTGCAGTGTTTGTCCGCCTTTGCCTGCGGTCCATTACGGACACCGCAGAAACTCTCCTGACTCCAGGCGTACTGCTACCCGCCGCCGCAGTGAAACAACGAAGACTTCGCTGTGGGATTCGTTTCGCTGAATGGAATCCACTGTTTGCCCACTTAAAGTAACCCACCGGGTTACGCCCCTTCAAATCCCCCCGGGGGCGTAACCCGGTCGCCTATCTGCCTGAAACAGGCCGATCCCGGATCGGTCTCGGATCACACCCGCCCGTGCGGCGGGAAATGCGTAGAAGGAACGATCACCATGAATGCGAACTCCTCTGTGCTGGTCCGGCGGTCACGCACGTGCCTGGCCGCTGTCGCCGTTGCCGGAGCACTGGGACTGCTCAGTGCGTGCGGCGGATCGTCACACCCAAAACCATCGGGTGCACTGAGTCCCGGCACTGGCCAGACCCTGCCTGGAACGCCCGGTGCCTCCGGAACGGGCGGTACGGTCAGCCCACCACCAATCACGCCCTCGACCTCACCTACCGCCAGCCAATCGTCCGCTCCGGCGGCCGCCAACGCGGTGACGATCAAGAACCTTGCGTTCTCCCCGGCCAAACTGACGGTCAAGGCGGGCACGAAGGTGACCTGGACCAACACCGACCCCGACACTCACACCGTCACCAGCAAACAAGGATCGGGCGGGCCGCTGAAGTCGGCAGGCCTAGCCACCAACGCCACCTACAGCTACACCTTCACCAAACCCGGCACCTACGCCTACGACTGCACCATCCACCCGTTCATGACCGCCACCGTGGAGGTGACCCCATGACCGGACCCCCCACGACTCCAACGGCGACGGCGAGCACGGCATGTCCCGCCGTCAGCTCATGCGGCACTCCGCCTGGTTCGGTGACGCCGTCATCCTGACAGTCACCGGGGGAGAGGTGATCAGCCATATCCCCGGTTCGACGGACCCCATCCCGGCGGGCAGCGCAGACCTGCGATTCGTGCAGATTTCCGACAGCCGCATCGGCTTCCATGGCCCGGCCAACCTGAATGTCGCCGGAACGTTCACCGCAGCGATCAACCAGGTCAACTTCCTCGGATTCCGCCCCGACTTCGTCATGCACAGCGGCGACCTGACACGCCTTTCCACCCCCGCCCAGTTCGACCAGGTCAAGCAGATGCTGTCGCAGCTGCGCACGGACCGGATCTTCACCGTGCCGGGCTAGCACGACTCGATCGGAGACAACGGACGCGCATACCGACAAACTTTCGCCAAAAACACCCTCGGCGACGGCTGGTACAGCTTCGACATCCACGGTGTGCACTTCATCGCGCTGGTCAACACTCTGCACCTTGAGGAACTCGGCCACCTGGGCAGCGATCAGATCGATTTCGTCCGCAAGGACATCGTCGGCCTGTCATCGGACACCCCAATCGCCGTCTTCAGCCACATCCCGTTGTTCGCGATGTATCCGAAGTGGGGCTGGGGCACCGACGATGCGGTGAAGGTGCTGTCGATGCTGCGCCGTTTCTCCTCAGTCACGTGCCTCAACGGGCACGTCCACCAGCTCTTCACCAAGACCGAGGGCAACATCATCTGCCACTCGGCCGCCCCCACCTGCTACCCGTTTCCCAAACCCGGCCAGGGCCCCGCCCCCATTCCGCAGGTGCTGCCCGCCGGACGCCTCAAGGACGCACTCGGCATCCGCACCGTCAACTACCGGCAGGGCAGCCACGCACTGGCGGTCAAGGACGAGAAACTCACATGAACCCCCCGGAGCCTGCCCGCCTTCGCACTGCGCTTGGTGCTCGCAGCAAGCGGATACATCCACGCCCAGCTCTACATCGACGGATACCGCTTCATCCACGTCATCGGCCCGTTGTTCCTGCTGCAGGCCAGCGCCGCCTTCGCAGTTGCCGCACTTCTCCTGTTGGCGGCACCCCTGCTACTCCGAATCGCCGCCGCAATCGCCATTGGCGCGCTCGCCGGGTTCGCCACATCCCGCACCATCGGGTTGTTCGGGTTCACCGAACGCGGCCTGCAAGCCCGCCCCGCAGGCCCTGCTCAGCCTCATCGCCGAGACGCTCACCCTGCTGACTGCCGTGGCCTGGCAGGCATTCGAGGTCCGGCGACACCGTCGCACCCGGCCGCACCGCGACGAGACCAGCCGAGTGCGGCCCGACCTCCGCACCATGGCACCGGACAGATGAACCAGACACCGACGCGCCTCCCACACAGCGGACACCACCCGGCGCGGCGGCCCACCCGCCGGTCGACAGGTGGCAGGCTGGCTATCGAAGAGGGAGCATGGACAGGAAGCGTGCGCTTCATGCGCTGGCCGCGTGTCCGCGCGAACGGCAAAAATTTTTCAGAAAGCGCACCGGACTGAGTTACTGGGCTCGAATTTCTTGCACGGGCCACGGGATGCGCGCAGTCTTGGGATGACGTGATTTTGTTGCCCTGAGACGCGCCCTGACGGTTCGCGACGCCGACACAATAGGTGGTCACGAGCGGGACCGATGCGCGATCGACCGTGCGTGTCGGTCTAAAACCAGAGCGGTTATCGGGGTTTTGTTTTCGAGCGACGGGCGGACACGTCGATCCCAGGGCACCCCTCGGGGCTTGAGTGCCGTCTGCCGCACTTCGCCACTCCACCTGTAGGAATATCCCGAACATTCGATCGGAAACGGGGCCTGCGCATGGGATGGCTCACCTTCGGTTACTTCATATCGTATGTTCCGTACGCCATGCTGGTGAAGGCACTTGCCAGTGGAGTGACTCCGCTGTCGGGGAAGCCTGTCAACGGCTTTGAGTTGCTGCCCGCAGCCGTCCTCGGACAGCTCGTGGTGATGCCTGTGTTCGTAGCCCTGTCGGGCTGGTGGCGGCATATGCGGCGGGGTGGAATCGGGGGGCGTCGGATTCCGGTGGCGGGTCGGGAAACGTTGGCATCCGGCTTCTTCGCTTCACTTATTATCGGCGCTACCACGATGAACTACACCTTTTCCGGCGTCTCGATCCTCTTCATGCTGTTGTTGATGCGAGGGGGAGTTCTGGTTGTTTCTCCGTTGGTCGACAAGGCGCGTGGGCGGCGGGTGACGGCATCTTCCTGGGTGGGGTTGTGCCTCAGCCTGATCGCGGTTTCAGTGGCACTCGGTGATGTGAACAGCTACCACCTCACGCTGGCTGCCGTGCTGAGCGTCCTGATCTATCTCGTCGGCTACATGGGCCGGTTCGAAATCATGAGCCGGGTGGCCAAGTCGGGGGTTCTCGCGACAGACCGCCGCTTCTTCGTGGAGGAGCATGTTGCCGCACCGGTTTGGCTGGCTCTGCTGCTGGCGGCAGGGGCACTGGCCGGGCAAGCGCAGTTGCGTGCGGGCTTCACCACATTCCTCGGTACCCCTGTCGCGTTGGCGGCGGCGGGCATAGGCGTGGCGTACGAGGTGCTGTTCGTCTTCGCTTCGCTAATCTACCTGGACTGGCGCGAGTACACCTGGGGCGTGCCGGCATGGGCGTTCGCCAGCCTGATGTCTGGTCTGGCCGCCTCCTTCTCGCTGGCGTGGGTGGCCGGGCTCCAGGCTCCGGGGGACGCTCAGCTCCTCGCGCTCGTCTTCGGCGTCGGTGCGGCGGCGGCGCTGTCCTACCCGTCGGCCGTCACCTGGTGGCGGGTACGCGCCACCGGGGCGGTGTGCCGCGTGCTGTTCGTCTGCGGCGGGAACACCTCCCGTTCGCCCATGGCCGAGGTCATCGCGTGGGCCCAGGCCGCAGAGGAGGGAGTCGCGTACGCCTTCCGGTTCTCCAGCGCGGGTGTTGCGACGACGCGGCCTGGGGACCCGATGGCTCCCGACGCCCGGTCCGCGCTCGCTGAGCTCGGACTGGACCGAGTGCCGGGTCCAGGGAATCCCTGGCTTCACCGATCGCGCCCGGTCACCCCTGAGCTCTGCCGGGACAGCTCCGTCATCTACTGCATGACCCGGGCCCATCGCCACGGGGTGATCGCCATGGCACCCGAGGCCGAGGGCCGCACCCTGTGTCTGGATCCGCGCTGTGACATCCCCAATCCGGAGGGGCAGTCCCCGGAGGTGTACGGCCGGTGCGCCAGGCACATCCAGCGGTCCGTCCGCGCCCGCCTGGGCGAACTCCTTCGCTCCGACCTCCTCGCGGCGCACCGTCGAGCCGCAACACCCGGATGTGGCAGGTGATCGCGGTGATCGGCAGCATCCCGGAGGCGTTGGTGGACGCCCGGTGCGAGGCGTTCGACCGCGGTGATCGGCCCACGCCTGATTACGCCAACCGGCCGCCGTCGCTGGACGACGTCGTCGAACGCCGTGCCCGCGCCGCCAGGTCGGGAGCGCTGCTGGCCATGGGGGAAGCCGCCGCGGACACCGCCGCCGCACGGGCCCACTTCCGCGACAACCTGCGCTTCTACGGGCCGCCGACCGCCAGCTACGCGGATGTCCTGTGCCTGCTGCTGGGCATCGACTCTGACCGTCCCATCGTGTGCACCCCGGCTGTCAATCGGTTCGTCCTGCCGCAGGCCCCTCTGGAGGAGTACGTCCAATGGAGCGGCTGATGAGTGGGTGCGATGCCGCCGTCACGCGGCGGGCTCACATAGTCGCAGTGGTCACCCAACCTGAGGATCTCACCGCGCCTCGCCTGCGCGGCCTCGCAGGGGTGGCCGACGCGCTGGAGGTGCGTGCCGACCTGGTCGGCGACCCCGATCCGCACTGGCTGCGTCGACACTTCACCGGGCCAGTGACCTACAGCCTGCGCTCCCCGCGCCACGGCGGTCGCTCGGCTGCCGGCCCGGTCGAACGCCGCACCCGGCTCCTCCGCGCGGCGGGCCACTATGACATGGTCGATCTGGAGGCCGTGGACGACCTGGTCCCGGAACTGCTGGCGGGCATCCCCGCCCGGCAGCGGCGCGTCTCCTGGCACCAGCCCGAACCCGCACGCCCCGAGCGGAGCGCCGACCGCGGGGCCGGCGTGCTGGAGGCATCCGCGGAACTGCGGGAGCGGTTCGCCGCGATGGCCACCACACCTGCGCTGCTGTACCTCCTCGTGCCGCAGTCGGGAATCCAGTACGGGTCGGCCTCGCCGCTGCTGCTCACCGGGCTCGGGCGCTCCGACGTGACGGCGTTCGCGTCCGGTCCGGCCGGCACCTGGACCCGGGTGCTGGCGCCGTGGCTGGGCGCGCCCCTTGCCTTCGGCCGGGCCGGTGCCCCGGGGGCGGACGGAATGCCGAGCGTGGGCCAACTCCTTACTGACTACGGACTGCCCGCTCTGCCACCGCTCAGCGCCCTGTTCGGCATTGCCGGCCATGCCTCGGGACGCTCGCTGTCACCCCGGCTGCACAATGCGGCGTTGCGGGAGCTGCAGCTGCCCGCGCTCTACCTGTCCTTCCAGGTGGACACGTTCCCCCGCTTCTGGCACTGGGCCAACGGCTTTGGGGCGCTGGCCCGGCTGCCGCTACGCGGGCTGACCGTGACCGCTCCCCACAAGCAGAGCGCGGTCGAAGTGGCCGACATCGTCGGCCCGCAGGCGCTGCGGTGCGGCGCGGCCAACGTTCTGTGGCTCGACGCCGGGCGCTGGCGGGCGGCCACCACCGACACCGCCGCTGTCCTGCACATCCTTGCCCGGGCCGGGGTCGATCCCAGCGGCCGCAGGGCCGCCGTCATCGGTTGCGGCAGCACCGGGCAGGCCGTCGCGCTGGCCCTGCTCCAGGCCGGAGCCCGGGTGACCCTGGTCAATCGGGGGCATGCGCGCGGCCGGGAAGCCTCCTCGCGCCTCGGGGCTCCCTACGTACCGCTCTCCCGGTTCTCCCCGGCAGGACACGCTGTGCTCGTCCACGCCACGCCCCTGGCGGAAAGGCAACCGTTTCCGGTTGCCGCCGTCGACCCGGACGCGGCGGTGTTGGAAATGGTCTACCGCGATCCTCCGACCGCGCTCATGAGCGCCACCCGCGCCCGCGGACTGATCGGCATCGACGGCTGGGACGTCCTGCTCGTCGAAGTGAGCGAACAATTCCAGCTGTTGACAGGCCATCCGTTCCCGGATGCGCTGCCACTGCGCTCCCTCTGCTTCAGCCAGGTCGAGTGCGCCGACGTCCACGACCTCACGGAGCCGGGGGAATCGCCCCCGGCGCAGTCCCCGATGCAACCCACGAGCGGAGAGGCGCCATGACAACCCGTTCGGCCTCCCCCGCCGGACCGGCCGCACCGCGGCCGCCGGACACCCCCGACGTCTCGGCGTTGCTGGGCGACTGGGTCAACACCGACCAGGGCAGTTCGAAGGGCGCCCTACGGCTGAACGTGACGTGGCACGAGAAGGGCCTGTTCGTCAGGGCTTTCGGCACCGGCAGCCCGCAGCCGCGCGACTGGGGTGAGGTGTCGGCGGTCGTGTACACCGCGCCAGGAACCCCATCGGCCGCCTGGTCGTTCTCGGCGATCTACAACTTCGGCTCGCTGCGCACCGTCCTGTGCGCCTACCACAAGACGGGCATCCTGGTGGCCACCACGAGCAGCATCTTCAGCGATGGCGGCGGGGGGGCCGACCACTGGGCCCGCTCGTTCTTCCACAGGGCGGAGGGGCGGGCATGACGGCACGCACGGTCGATCCGGCGCCGCTGGCCGGTGGCTGGGTCAACTTCGACACCACCGCCACAGGTATCCACCTGGTCGATGCCGCGGTCGACGGCAGCCAGCTCATGCTGCGGATCACCGAGCGCGGTGACCCGGACCCGTCACAAGAGACGCTCGTGCCGACGGCAACGCCCGTCACCGGCGCCACCCTGCCCGCCGTCCCGCTGGCCGACGACATGGACGCCCCCGAGGCCGTGGCCTTCCTCGCCGAAGGTCCGCTCGGCTCCCGCCAGGTCATCCTCTGCGGCTACCTCAACCGCGGCCTGCTGACCATCGATGTCCATACCGTCCATACCGTCCATACCGTCGATCCGCAGATACCGAACGTGATGTACCGCGCCCACTTCTACCGTTCGGAAGGGGCCGTCCTCCTATGACCGACGACCTGGGCCACGGTCCGGCTCGCGATCCGGTGGCCGAGGTCGACCGGGTCGTTCTCGACGCCGTGGCGAAGCTGGCCGCGGACAACTTCGCCCCCCGCGCCGAGGAATACGACCGCAGGGCCGTCTTCCCCGCCGAGGACTTCGATGATCTGTTCTCCGGCGGGTTCCTGGCCGCCCCTTTGCCGCGGGAGCACGGCGGCCTGGGCTACGGCCCCCAGCAGCGCAACACCCTGCCCCTGTGGGAGATGACCACCACGCTGGCCAAGGCCGATCTGTCACTGGCCCGCTGCTGGGAGGGGCACGCCAATGCGCTCGTCCTCATCGACGCCCTGGCCGACCCGGAGCAGAAGCGACACTGGTTCACCGGCGTGGTCGAACACGGAGAGAAATGGGCCGCCTGGAGCGGCGAACCCCAGGCCCCCAAGCCGGGCGAGAGCGGTCGCTTCGGCACCGTGCTGACACCCGTCCGCAGCGGCTGGACCCTCCGTGGCAGCAAGGCGTTCGCCACCAGCGCCACCGGAGCCCAGTGGGCGATCCTGCTCGTCGATCCGGCCGGCCCCGGCGGAGCCCGGCACAGCCGAGAGGCCCACGGAAAACTCCTGCTGCTCGCCTGCGACCTGTCCGACCCGACTGTGACTGTGGACAGTTCGTGGTGGGACCCGATCGGCATGCGCGCGACGGTCAGCCATGTGGTGCGGTTCCACGACACCTTCGTACCGCGCGAGCATCTCATCGGCCGCCCCGGCGGCTACTTCGAAGGGCACTGGCAGACCGCTTTCATCCCGCACTACGCTGCCAGCTTCCTCGGTGGCGCTCTGGCCGCGAACGAATACGGGCTGGCGTATCTGATGCGGCAGGGCAAGGGCGGTGATCCCCATGTGCAGCAGCGGGTGGGCAGCATGGCGGTCAACATCGACACCGCCCGCCTCTGGTTGCGCTACGTCGCCGGTCTGTGGGACGAAGGCAGGGTCGAGGAGGCACGGATCGCCGGCAGCAGGGCCTGGCATGTGATCGAGCATTTGGCGGAAGAGACAGTGCACCACGTCATCCGCGCGTGCGGTGCCCGCAGCCTGATCCGCCCGAGCCCCGTGGAGCGGATCCTGCGCGACCTGACCTTCTATGAGCTCCATGACAACGACGACGACGTCCTGGCGACCATCGGGCAGGCCGTACTCGGCGAGCAGCACGACGCGTCGTTCCACAGACCATGACTCCGAACCCTCAAGCCAGGTAAGGGAACGCGTCATCGCAGAGAATCCATCGGCGACGATGCATGGACATGCGAGACCAGCGACCTACGAGTGCTTGGGCGCGCAGCCGTCGCGCCTGAGGCCGGCTCGGCGCGCGGGGCACGTATGGCTCGCGACGGCCTGCGTGCCGGTCGGGAGGCTGCGGGCGACGAGCATGGCCGCGTCGGCAGGGGCGTCCGGCGGCGCACCTGAAGGTGCCCGATCGTCCACGTCGGGGGCCCGCTTCGAACGCGGCTGCCTCCCCATCCTGTCAAAACTGGGCACGTCCCAGTTTCCAGGTGACGACACATGAAAGATGTGACTCAACGCAGAGTCCGCCTGGTCTCACACGGCGAGACCTCACTTTGATTCACGTTTGTCGCAGCCTTGATGACTGCACATCGCCACACGCGAGGGCTATCTCCGCTGCGGGCTCCAGCCCGCACAACGCGCTCCGATCACCGTCGTGCACCTGCGAAGGGCCGCACTTCGGCGATGTCCGCCCGCTCGCCCTCGTCGTCCCGGCCGGTGCCGTAGGCGGTCCGACGACTGGGGCACCTATGGCTCTACGAACACGGCCCCTCCTTCACCTGTGTCGGCATGTCGCTCTCATCGGCCGTCCGGTCCGACCGCTCTCCTTGATCCGCGTACCTGCTGGCGCGCCGACTGGACCCGGACGGGACTCTTCGGACGTACTGGCGAGATCGGCCCGCGACGCCTGGAGAACCTGTTGAGAAACCCTCGCCTCGCGGCCGCCTCGGTCGCCGCTGGCGCCATGCGTGCCACGGTGCACAGCGGTTGCTCCGGCGGCAGAAGGGCGACGATCGGCGTGAGCCCGCAGCCCGCACCGGCGGCGGTCGCATCCGCCCGCACCGATCCTCGCTTTGTCTCCGGGCCGTCGGTCCGCACCACCGGCACTCCCAGCGCCGCGCTCGGCACCACGTGGTGTGCCGTCCAGCTCCAGGGCGGCAAAATCGAGAGCGGGGGCGGCTGATCACGTGGACGGCCTCGCTCACCCTGCCAACCACCGACGGCTCTACGGCGTCCTGTGGATGCTCCTGCCAGTGGCGGTCACGGTCGGCCTCTACTGGTACGGCCGTGGTCTTCGTGCCGCTGCGAGTGCTGTCCGACGGGTCCTACCTGTCCATCATGGGCACGCCCGCGGAGAACATCCGCCACGGTCAGGCCCGCGCGGCCGGACGCACCCTCCCCGAGCCGCCCCAGGGGCATCTGGTGCGGATCATCGAGTACACCGTGACCATCCGCCCGCACGCCGGCCTACCTCGCACCGAGGCATTCCGGCTGGTCACCAGCCTCCTGGATCACCGCCTCGCCCCAGCCCACCAACTGGCGACGGCATATCACCAGCGGTGGGAGATCGAAAACGGGTTCGCGGAACTGAAGAACCGCCTGCGCGGCGCCGGATTCATCCTGCGCTCCAAGGCGCCCGAGCTGATCTGCCAGGAGATCTACGCCCTCCTCACCGTCTACCAGGCACTGTGCGCACTGCAGACGCGCGCGGCAGAACACGACGGGACCGATCCCGACCGGATCTCCTTCACCGTCACCGTGCAGCTCGCCCGGTTAGCCGTCGCCGCCCAGGCCGCAGCCGACGTGACCGCACTGGGCACCGCACGCCGCGAGGCCGTGACTGAGCTCCTGGCCGCTCTCCTCCCAGCCCGGCGCAACCGGCAGTGCCAACGCGTCAAGAAGCCGTCCAAGAACACCTTCGAGGTCAGAAAACGGGACCAGCCCCGCACTCCCAGTAACGTCCACTACACACTGAGAGTCACCAAGCACCCCATCTGACCTGCACTGATGCCCTAACTCACCGGCATTGCAGGTCAACGGCACCTTTCTGCTATCGGGGCGTCAGACAGCCCAATTCCGCTGAATACCCAGGGTCAACAGTGGCTTGTCGCCCGACATCCACATGACACCCGAGGAGGGCATGCGCGCCCACCTCGACCTCCAGGGCGGGCAGCCGCACGGCGTGATGATGCCCATCCACTGGGGCACGTTCAATCTCGCGCCGCACGCCTGGGCGGAGCCGGGGGAGTGGACGAAGGACGCGGCCGAGGAAGCGGGTCAGGCTGCGGCGCTTCCCCGGCCGGGCGAGCCCTTCGAGCCGGGCGGGAAGCTGCCCGTCGATCCGTGGTGGCAGGGGGTGTCCGCACCGCTGCCCACCCCGTGGCGCCGTGGCTCGGAGTCCGTGCCGGCGCCTGCTGCCCATGAGGATCTCGACCTTGCGGGTGAGCGGTGAGCGGTGTGCCCGGACGGCCGGACGACGCTCGACACGGCCGGTGACCTTGCCGGTGGCACGGCCGAGGGTGGGGAAGGGCCCGGAGACCGTCGCGGCGGGCTGACCGCGGACGGGTGAGGAAGAAAAAACGGACGGCCGGGGAGGATCGGGGAGCGGAGGCCTCCCCGTCCTCCCCGTCTCTTCATGACCGCTTCCGACCAGGTCGGATCGTTCGGTTTTCGTTCGGAGTCGCGTATCTCGCAGGGTTATCGGTCTGTCGTACGACGCCTCATACCAGAGCGGGACTGTCCGCGGGGGAGTTTGTCAACTGCCCATCGCACTTGATGCGCAGCCGACTACTGTGAGTGGCCGCCGGGCGACGCAGGGCCGAATTTCATCGGCTCTCCCGACCGGCACGCGATGGCGCATGCCCATATCGCGCACCCGCGCGAGGAATCAGGCCCGACGGACCCGTACGAGGACACCGATGTCTCAGCTCCGTGTACCGGCCGCACGCGCCGACCGCCGTGAGGGCGGCCGGCACGGACGACCGGTCGCCCGCCCCGTTCCCGCGCTGCCCGAGACGCACATGCGGCCGCAACTCCTGCGCCTGGCCGTGCTGCCGCCCGTCGCGGTCGCGCTCAGCGGGACCGCGGCCGTCCTGTTCACCGTCCGCTCCACCGGCGTCCGGCCCGGCATCACGCTGTGGGCCGTGCTCGCCGGGGCCCTCTCGGTGACCGTCGCGGGCATCGTGATCGCCGCCGTGGCCGCCGGCCGCGCCGCCCGCTCGGTGGGCGACCGCGTCGGCACCTTGCGCCGCAACACCGCGCGCCGCGAGGCCGACCTGCGCTCCCTCGTCGAGGCGCTGCGCCGGGGCGACGGACCGCCGACGCAGCGCAAGCCGCGCGGCTTGCCCCCGCAGGACGCCGACGACTTCGAACTCCTCGCCGCCGACCTGACCCGCGCGCACGACGGCGCCGTCACCGCCGTCGTACACGCGGCCCAGCTCTCCAGCCAGGCCGGCAGCGAACAGAAGCTCGAAGTCTTCGTCAACCTCGCCCGGCGGCTGCAGTCCCTCGTGCACCGGGAGATCTCCATCCTCGACGAGCTGGAGAACGAGATCGAGGACCCGGACCTGCTCAAGGGCCTGTTCCACGTCGACCACCTCGCCACCCGCATCCGGCGCCACGCCGAGAACCTCGCCGTGCTCGGCGGCGCCGTCTCGCGCCGGCAGTGGAGCAACCCCGTCTCCATGACCGAGGTGCTCCGCTCGGCCATCGCCGAGGTCGAGCAGTATTCCCGGGTCAAGCTCGTCCCGCCCATCGACGGCGAACTGCGCGGCCACGCCGTCGCCGACGTCATCCATCTGCTCGCCGAACTCGTCGAGAACGCCACGTTGTTCTCCGCCCCGCACACCCAGGTGCTGATGCGCGCCAACCTCGTCACCGCCGGGCTGGCCGTGGAGGTCGAGGACCGCGGCCTGGGCATGCCGGTCGGCGAGCAGAACAAGATGAACGCCTTGCTCGCAGATCCCGACCAGGTCAACGTCGCCAGGCTGCTGGCCGACGGCCGCATCGGCCTGTTCGTGGTCTCCCAGCTCGCGCGGCGGCACGGCATCAACGTCCGGCTGCAGAGCAACATCTACGGCGGCGTCCAGGCCGTACTCATCCTCCCGCAGGCGCTGCTGGGTACGGTGCCGAGCGCGCCCGGAGCCGTACCGCAGCCGCGGGACGGGGAGGGGCGTTCCGCGGCAACGCCTCGCGTGCACGGGGGAGTTGTGCCCGGCGCTCGGGGCGGTTCCTTCGACGGAGCAGGCCTGGACGGCAATCAGGGTGCGGGCCGCAGGGCGCCCGTCGGGTCCCAGGACTGGTCGTCGGCGGGTCAGCAGCCGACGCCGCCTTCTGGCCCGACGGTGTCGTCCGGGCAGACGTCCGGAGGGACGTCCGGGCAGACGTCCGGTGGTCGACGGCGGCCGCTCGTGCAGCCCGAGTCCGTACGGCAGTCCGGCGCCACGGCGGACAGCGGAGCCCCCGCACCTCTGCCGCTGCGCGGTCCGCGCGAGACACGGCCCAACCCCGCGGAAGCCGTACCCGGCATCCGGACCGGCGTCGAGGACGCCACGGTCGTCGCGCCCGCCCCGCGCGGTGGCACCGTGCGCGGCACCATGGGCAAGCCCCAACTGCCGCGCCGCCGCGCCCAGGAACACATCGCGCCCCAGCTCAGGGGTGGCCGCGCACCACGCCAGGAAAGCGGGGCCCCCGTCGGACACGACCCCGGCCTCATGGCCGCCTTCCAACGCGGCATCGGTCTCGCCGAGACACAGCAGCACATGGAGGCGACACACACGGAGCCGACGCCTGTGGGCCCGGCACATGGGGAGGCGCCCAATTCGGGGCTGACGGACCCGGGGCAGGCCGAGATGCACCCCGTGGGACTGGGGGCGACCGATACCGGTGCGGCGCACATGGGCTCTGCCCACATGGACGCATCCCACAGGGACGCACCTCGTATGGACCCCACGCCCACCCCGCGCTCAACCGACCTCCCGCTCATGGAGGTCCCGCACGTGGACGTCCCGCACATCGGTGTCCCGCCCCGAGGGGTCCCCCACACCGACGTCCCCCACACCGACGTCCCCCACACCGACACCCCCCACACCGACTCCCCCCACACCGACTCCCCCCACACCGACACCCCCCACCGCGACGCGGCCCCCCTCGCAGAGGCCCGCGCCCATGCCCCGGAACCCGACACCATCGCCCGGCCCGACGGGAGCACACCGGCCGGATGACCACCCCAGTGAAGACTCCCACCCTCGCCCTCACACCCTCCGTCCCCACACCCCCCGCTCCCGCAGACCTTCGTACCCCAAGGAGTCGATCCACCATGGCGAGCGATGCGCCGACCGCCCAGGTATCCGACCTCGACTGGCTGATGAGCGGCCTCGTCCAGCGCGTACCGCACACCGCCAGCGCGGTGCTCCTGTCCTGCGACGGACTCGTGAAGTCCGTCCATGGCCTCGACCCCGACAGCGCCGACCACATGGCGGCCCTGGCCTCCGGTCTGTACTCCCTCGGCCGCAGCGCGGGCGTCCGGTTCGGCGACGGCGGGGACGTCCGGCAGGTCGTGGTCGAGCTCGACTCGACCCTGCTGTTCGTCACGACCGCCGGCTCCGGCACCTGCCTCGCCGTGCTGGCCGGCCGTGAGGCCGACGCCGCCGTGCTCGGCTACGAGATGGCGATGCTCGTCAAGAGCGTCCGCCCGTACCTGGTGACCGCGCCCCGCCGGCACTCCGTCGAACCCCCGGCGATGAGGCCTTGAGCGTGACGGCCGGCGACGGGCCTTGGCTGGATGACGCGGCCGGACGCCTGGTGCGCCCCTTCACGGTAAGCAACGGCCGCACCCGGCCCACCATCGCGCTCGACCTCATCTCGCACGTGATGGCCACCGGGGCCACCTCGCTCGGCTACCTCGGCCCGGAGCACGCCCAGGTGCTCGACCTGTGCCGTGCGCCCGTCTCGGTCGCCGAGATCGCCGCGCATCTGCGGCTGCCGGCGGCGGTCACCAAGGTGCTGCTCTCGGACCTGGTCGACTGCGGGGCGCTCACCGCCAAGCCCCCCGCCTTTTTCCACAACCCTACGGACCGGTCCCTTCTGGAGGCAGTACTCGATGGACTACGACGACAGCTCTGACCCGTTCCCCACCGCTCTGAAGATCCTGGTGGCCGGCGGGTTCGGGGTCGGCAAGACGACCTTCGTGGGCGCGGTCAGCGAGATCGCGCCGCTCAGCACGGAGGAGTTGCTCACCACGGTCAGCGCCGCGACCGACGATCTCGACGGCATCGAGAACAAGGTCGAGACGACGGTCGCGATGGACTTCGGCCGGATCACCCTGGACGCGCAGCACGTGCTGTATCTCTTCGGCACACCAGGCCAGGAGCGGTTCTGGTTCATGTGGGACGAGCTGTCCGAGGGAGCGCTGGGCGCGGTCATCCTCGCCGACACCCGCCGGCTGGAGGACTGCTTCGCCGCCGTCGACTTCTTCGAGGAACGCGGGCTCGGCTTCATCGTCGCCGTCAACCAGTTCGACGGGTCCTACCACTACGACCCCGAGGAAGTACGCGCCGCCATAGACCTCGATCCCGCCATTCCCATTGTCCGTTGCGACGCACGCATCTCCAGTTCCGGTGTCCAGACCCTGCTCACCCTCGTACGCCACCTCATCGCCTACGCGTCGGCCCCCGCGCCGAGCCACGGCGCCCACATGTGACGGAGCCCGGCCATGAGTTACCAACCGCCACGGCCGGCCAGGGGGCTGCTGGTCACCCCCGAGGACAAGGAAGCCCCCGCCCGCATCCGGCGACTGCGCCGACTCGGTCTGGGAGAGCACCCCGATCCCGCTCTGGACGCCTTCGTGCACCACCTCGCCGGGGTCACCGGCACGCCGTACGCCATGGTCAACTTCATCGGTGAGGAACGGCAGTTCTTCGCGGGCCTGCGCACCCTGGGCGCCGCGCCGGTGGTGAAGGCGGACGGCAGCAGGCCCGAGCTCGGCCGGTTCCTCCCGCGCGACCATGGGTTCTGCCCCCATGTGCTGGCCCGACGCAAGGCGCTGGTCCTGGACGACGTGTGCGACTACCCGCGGTTCGCGGGCAACCCGGTCGTCGACGAGTACGGCATCCGCTCCTATCTCGGCGCCCCGCTCATCGACAGCACGGGGATGGTGCTGGGCACGGTGTGCGTGGCCGACGTCGAGCCCCGGCCGTGGGGGAAGACCGGCCTGGAGACCATCAAGTCGACGGCCGCCGACCTCGCCGTACGGCTCGAACGGCGTGAGCACGACGGGCTGCCCCTCTGAGCCGGACCACCGGCCGCTCTCGCGCGGGGGAGGCGTGAAGGAAAGCTGAGGCCGTGGTTAAGAAATCCTCGATGGACCCGGCCTCGCGCGTACGGCAGATTGCTGGGAGATTCCACCCCTCTTCCCCGGTGCGGGCTCCTTCTGCATGCCTGGAACCGGGACCTCACCCACAGGAGCCGTAGCGTTGAAGGCGCTGGTCAAGGAGAAGGCGGAGCCCGGGCTCTGGCTCGCGGACGTGCCCGAGCCCGTCGTCGGACCCGGTGACGTGCTGATCAAGGTCCTGCGGACCGGGATCTGCGGCACCGACCTGCACATCCGGTCCTGGGACGGCTGGGCGCAGCAGGCGATCCGCACCCCGCTCGTGGTCGGTCACGAGTTCGTCGGCGAGGTCGTCGAGACCGGCCGGGACATCACCGACATCAAGGCCGGCGACCGGGTCAGCGGCGAGGGCCACCTGGTGTGCGGCAAGTGCCGCAACTGCCTTGCCGGGCGCCGCCATCTGTGCCGGGCCACGGTCGGACTCGGCGTCGGCCGCGACGGTGCCTTCGCGGAGTACGTCGCGCTGCCCGCCGCCAACGTCTGGGTGCACCGCGTGCCCGTGGACCTGGACATCGCCGCGATCTTCGACCCGTTCGGCAACGCCGTGCACACCGCGCTGTCCTTCCCGCTCGTCGGCGAGGACGTCCTGATCACCGGCGCCGGCCCGATCGGTCTGATGGCCGCGGCCGTCGCCCGGCACGCGGGCGCCCGCAACGTCGTGATCACCGACGTGAGCGAGGAGCGCCTGGACCTGGCCCGCAAGATCGGCGTGAGCCTCGCGCTGAACGTCGCCACGGCCACCATCGCCGACGGCCAGCGCGAACTCGGCCTGCGCGAGGGCTTCGACATCGGCCTCGAGATGTCCGGCCGCCCCGAGGCCATGCGGGACATGATCGCCAACATGACGCACGGCGGCCGTATCGCCATGCTCGGCTTGCCGGCGCAGGAGTTCCCGGTCGACTGGGCCCGGATCGTCACCTCGATGATCACCATCAAGGGCATCTACGGCCGTGAGATGTTCGAGACCTGGTACGCGATGTCGGTCCTCCTGGAGGGCGGCCTCGACCTCGCCCCCGTGATCACCGGCCGGTACGGCTACCGCGACTTCGAGGCGGCGTTCGCCGAAGCGGCGAGCGGCAAGGGCGGCAAGGTGATCCTCGACTGGACTGTTTGATTTGTGGCTCGGATCGCCTCCGGGGCGCTGGAGTCGGTGTCGAGAGACCGACCGTGCTCAGCCCTGCGGGCCTCCGCGCTCCCCCACTCTCGGCTTCGCTCGAGCGGGGGGACCCCATGGCCCCTCGACACCGACGCGCCCCTTCGGCTCACTCGCCCTTGCACTTGATGGAGCTTCCCATGTTCAACTCGGTTCGAGACGACCTCCGCGCCACCCTCGACGAGATCCGCGCCGCCGGTCTGCACAAGCCCGAGCGCGTCATCGGCACCCCGCAGTCCGCGACCGTGAACGTCACCGCGGGCGGCCGTCCCGGTGAGGTCCTCAACTTCTGTGCCAACAACTACCTCGGTCTCGCCGACCACCCCGACGTGATCGCCGCCGCGCACGAGGCCCTGGACCGGTGGGGCTACGGCATGGCGTCCGTGCGCTTCATCTGCGGTACGCAGGAGGTGCACAAGGAGTTGGAGGCGCGCCTGTCGGCGTTCCTCGGCCAGGAGGACACGATCCTGTACTCCTCCTGCTTCGACGCCAACGGCGGTGTCTTCGAGACCCTCCTCGGCGAGGAGGACGCGGTGATCTCCGACGCGCTCAACCACGCGTCGATCATCGACGGCATCCGGCTGTCCAAGGCCCGCCGCTTCCGCTACGCCAACCGCGATATGGCGGACCTGGAGCGGCAGTTGAAGGAGGCGCAGTCCGCGAGGCGCCGGCTGATCGTCACCGACGGCGTCTTCTCCATGGACGGCTACGTCGCCCCGCTGAGCGAGATCTGCGACCTCGCCGACCGCTACGACGCGATGGTCATGGTCGACGACTCGCACGCCGTCGGCTTCGTCGGACCGACCGGCCGCGGCACCCCCGAACTGCACGGCGTCATGGACCGCGTCGACATCATCACCGGCACCCTCGGCAAGGCCCTCGGCGGCGCCTCCGGCGGCTACGTCGCCGCCCGTGCCGAGATCGTCGCCCTGCTGCGCCAGCGCTCGCGCCCGTACCTTTTCTCGAACACCCTCGCCCCGGTGATCGCGGCGGCCTCGCTCAAGGTCCTCGACCTGCTGGAGTCGGCGGACGACCTGCGGGTGCGGCTCGCCGAGAACACCGCGCTCTTCCGCCGCCGTATGACCGAGGAGGGCTTCGACATCCTCCCCGGCGACCACGCGATCGCGCCGGTGATGATCGGCGACGCGGCGCGGGCGGCCCGGATGGCGGAGCTGCTGCTCGAGCGCGGCGTGTACGTGATCGGGTTCTCGTACCCCGTCGTGCCGCAGGGCCAGGCCCGGATCCGCGTCCAGCTGTCCGCGGCGCACTCCATCGAGGACGTCAACCGGGCCGTGGACGCGTTCGTCGCGGCGCGGGCGGAGCTGGAGGCCTGAGGGAGCCGGAGGCCTGAGGCCGAGCACTCCGGACACCTTGCGATAATCGTCCGCATGATCGAAGCGCGGCGGCTCCACATCCTCCGTGCGGTGGCCGACCACCGCACGGTGACGGCGGCTGCCGCCGCGCTGTACCTCACCCCCTCCGCCGTCTCCCAGCAGCTCGCTGCCCTGGAACAGGAGACAGGCCACCGACTGGTCGAGCGGAGCGCCAAGGGCGTACGGCTCACTCCGGCCGGCGAGATACTGCTAGGCCACACCAACGCGGTGCTCGCCCAGCTGGAGCGGGCGGAGGCGGAGCTGGCCGCCTACAGTTCGGGCGCGGCCGGCACCGTCACCGTCGCCGCCTTCGCGACCGGCATCGCCGAGGTCGTCGCCCCGGCGGTGGCCCGGCTCGCCGAGTCGGCGCCCGGCATCCGCATCCGCGTCCAGGACGCCGAGGGCGACGCCAGCCTGCCCATGGTCCTGGACCGGCAGGTGGACGTCGCGGTCGCCGTCGAGTACCGCGGCGCCCCGCCCGCCGACGACCCCCGGCTCACCCATGTGCCGCTGTACGCCGAGCCGTTCGACGCGGTAGTCCCGGTGCGCCACCGCCTGGCCGGTGCCGACGAGGTGCCGCTGGCCGAGCTGGCGAAGGATTCATGGATCGGCCCGTACCCCGGCAACCCCTGCCACGACGTGGTCGTCCTGGCCTGCGAGAGCGCCGGCTTCCAGCCCCGCCTGGAACACTCCTCGGACGACTTCCGCGCGGTCGTCGCCCTCGCCTCGGCCGGCGCCGGCGTGGCCCTCGTCCCGCGCTCGGCGCTGCGCGGCATGGACCTGAGCGGCGTCGTGGTCCACCCGGTCGACGGCGTGGCCCCGACCCGCCGGGTCTTCGCCGCCGTACGTCGCGGCGCGGAGGCGCATCCGCTCATCCGCCCGGTGCTCGACGCCCTGGCCGAAGCGGCGCAGGCATGAGCCCGGCTGAGGGTGTGGGGACCGACACGGTTCCGGTGCCCGGGACCACAGGACGCGCCCTACGCGTCGGCGGTGGTGCTGCCGTGACCGTGACACGCCTGGACGCCGCCCAAGTGCTCGACCACGTGGTTGAGTTGGCCGAGTTGCTGACCTCCGTCGTGGCGGGAGGGGCGTCCGTCGGGTTTCTCGCGCCGCTCGGCCGGGAGGAGGCTGTCGCGTGGTGGCGGGAGCGGGCGGACGCCGTTGCTGCCGGGCAGGTCGCCGTATGGGTGGCGCGGGACGGCGCGGACCGGGTGACCGGTACCGTCGGCCTGGCCTTCCCCGGCAAGCCCAACAGCCGGCACCGCGCCGAAGTCGTCAAGCTGATGGTCCACCGGGACAGCCGCGGACAGGGCCTCGGGCGCCGGCTCCTGACCGCCGCCGAGGAGGCGGCCGCCGCGGCCGGGGTGACCCTGCTGCACCTGGACACCGAGACCGGCAGCCCGGCCGAACACCTTTACCGCGCGGCGGGCTGGACCCCCGTGGGCGCCATCCCGGACTACGCGGCCAGTGCCACCGGGGTGCTGCGGCCGACGACGATCTACTACAAGCGGGTGGGTACCGCCGCGACCGGGTGACTGTCAGTGGGACGGGTTACGGTGCGTTGCATGCCGGATGCCGAAGACGTACGCCGTATCGCCCTGTCCCTGCCGGACACGACCGAGAAGATCGCCTGGAGCATGCCCACGTTCCGGGTGGCCGGGAAGATGTTCGCCACGCTGCCCGAGGACGAGACGTCCATCGCCGTCCGCTGTCCGAAGGAGGAGCGCGACGAACTGGTCCTCGCCGAGCCGGACAAGTTCTGGATCGCAGGTCACGAGGCTCAGTTCGCCTGGGTCAGGGTCCGGCTCTCCGCGTTGGAGGACGAGGGCGAGTTGCGTGACATCCTCGCCGACTCCTGGCGGCAGGCGGCACCGCCCCGACTGCTCGAGTTCCACCGCGAGTTGGGACTGCCGGGCGGGGCGTGAAAAATCTGGGGCGTCGTCGGTGCGGCGTGGCATGATCCGACGGCGGAAGCGGCTGGGGAGGGGAGCAGGCGGGGATGACCGGGACATCGGCACGGCATGACATCGTTGCCAGGGTTGGGTACGGCGGGCAGGGCGCCGAACCGGCCGTCTGGTCGCGGGACTTCGCGCTGTTCTTCGTGGCGCGGGCCGTTGCCCGCCTCGGGGACACCATGCTGCCCGTGGCACTCGCCGCCGGACTGCTGCAACACGGGTATGGCGCGGGCGCGGTGGGCCTCGCCATGGCCTCGACGGCCGCCGCCTTCGCCGGACTCGTCGTCTTCGGCGGGGTCATCGCCGACCGGTTCAGCACCCGCAGACTGATGATCGGCGCCGACCTGGTGCGGCTCGTCACCCAGTCCCTCGCCGCCGCGCTGTTCTTCGCCGGGCACGTGGTCCTCTGGCAGATCTGCGTGATCGGCTTCGTCAACGGCGTGGCGAGCGCGGTCTTCCAGCCCGGGGTCGCGAGCACCGTGCCCCGGCTCGCCTCCGACATCCAGGGCGCGAACGGCGCGATACGCATTGCCGAGTCCGCCGCCCAGCTCGCCGGGCCCGCCCTCGCCGGACTGTTGGTCGGCTTCGCCTCGCCCGGCGGGGTGTTCGCGGGCCACGCGGCGACGTACGCGGTGAGCGCCCTGTGCCTCCTGCTGCTCCGGCTGCCCCCGCTCCCCGAGGGCGCCCGCTCCGCCGGGCCGGGGCTGCGCGCCTTCAAGGCCGATCTGGTCGAGGGCTGGCGGGAGTTCAGGGCGCGCACCTGGCTGTGGGGCGTGATCGCCGTCTGGTGCGTCTACATGATCGCCGTCTGGGGTCCCACCGTTCCGCTGGTCGCGACGGAGGTCGTTCAGCAGCACGGGGCACGCGCCTACGGTCTGATCAACTCGGCCCTCGGCGCGGGCACCGTCGTCGGCGGCCTGCTCGCCCTACGGCTGCGCCCCCGCCGGATGCTCCGGGCCGGGGCGATCGCCCTGTTCGCCTTCACAGGGTTCCCCGCGACCGTCGGCGCGGGTCTCGGCGTATCCGCGATGGCGGCCGGGGCGGCCGTCGCCGGGGCCGGGATGTCGTTCTGGGGCGTGATGTGGGCGACCAGCGTGCAGACCCAGGTCCCCGCCGACGTACTCAACCGCATCCACGCCTACGACGTCGCCGGGTCCCTCGCGATGATGCCCGTCGGTCAGGCCCTCGCCGGCCCGGCGGCCGGCGCCCTCGGCGCCGGCCGCGTGCTGCTGGTCGCCGGGGTGATGAGCGTCGTCGTCGCCGTCGCGCTGCTCGCCGTACCCGCGATACGCGGATTGGTCCGCGCCGACCCGGTCACGAGCGGAGGCTGATCAGGAGGTCGGGCAACCTCGACCAAACTTCACGTCAGGCATCGGCTCCAGGTGCCCTACGCCGGCCCCGAAAAAACGAGTGCGCGACCACCGACCCGAGTGCGGTATTGTTTCCCTGCGCGTTTCGACCGGGGAAACCCCAGGTCAAACGGCACCGGGACGTGGCGCAGCTTGGTAGCGCACTTGACTGGGGGTCAAGGGGTCGCAGGTTCAAATCCTGTCGTCCCGACGGTGCAGTTTCGCATTATCGCAGGTTAGGGGCCATCTTCGGATGGCCGTGCTTGGGAGCGAACGGGGAGCGCTCGTCCGCTCCCCGGGCTCCCATCGCTCCCAGAACGTGCGGTCCGCGTCAATTTGGGTTGATCGTGAGTCGCCCGATCGGGTCGAGTTCGGGATGCTCCCCTGGTATGGGTCCGCTGGTCGGCGGATTTTTCCAGTCAAGGGGGCCTGATGCTCCCATCCGGTCAAGTGGGGTCGTCGGGAAGTCCCCTTTCGTGGTCCGGTAAATGTCCCCTTGGCCGCGAGGGCTCCCTGGTGTGGAGGGCGTCGGGTAAAGGTCTTGAACGCTCACCGAGGGGTCTGTGCAGCTCAGCGGGGTGTATGGCGGGTGCGTCCGGTCGTATGCGTCCCCATGTCCGGGGGTGAGGAGCGGTATGGGGCCGTTGGGCGCACTAGTGGGCCGGCCGGACATCGGAGGCAGGAGTGCGATCAGCATGGTCGGCGTGGGCGAGCGGGGCCGGCTCCTGACTGTGGTGCCGTGTATGCACGTTGCGTTAGCGTTGTGTCTGCCTGCGGTGCGCTCTTGAGGATTTCGATTCCGTCTGCAGTGACGACCGCGTGGAAGGCGTGGGTGTATTTGCTGTCGCGTTCACGGAGCAAGTAGCGGAAGTCTGCGGCTCGTTGGCCGACGTCGGTCAACAGATTGCGGGCGAGTTGGGTGACCCGGGCTGCGGTGGCGTGGGCGGTGACACCGACGATGTAGACGGTGCGGGTGCCGATCTCCATGGCGTGGAACACGTACAGCCGTCTGAGGGTGACGGTGTCGATGTGGGAGAAGTCGGTGGCGAGCAGTCCGGATGCCTGGGCGCGTAGGAACTCGCGCCACGTCGGGGTGCTGCGGCTGCGTCGGGGAGCGGGGGTGAAGCGGGCACTGCTCAGGGTGCGTCGGATGGTTGAGGGTCCGACGCGGTGGCCGAGGCGTTGCAGTTCGCCCTGGACGGGGGTGTAGCCCCAGGTCGGGTTCTCGTGGGCGAGGCGCAGGATGAGTGCGGTGAGTTCTTCGGAGATCGGTGGGCGTCCGGTCCGGGCGGGTTTTTTGTTTCCATTTCCAGCGCAGGAGTCAATGCCGTTGCTTGAGGATGGCAAGCAGTTCCCCGTGACGCCGGGGCAGTGCGGTCGTTGGACCCGGTATGCATCCGTGGGTGGGGTTATCCGA